>DATCRM010000209.1:0-4161 GCA_036568985.1 Lacunisphaera sp.
CCGTCAGAAACTCGGCCCCGCCTTTGTGGCCGAGCACTGCGGCGCTGGCGTGATCCTCACGGGTGGCACCGCCAAGCTGCCTGGCATCGAGGAGGCCGCCACGCGGATCTTCGGCCTCAATGCCCGCCGCGGCGAATCGCCCGGCTGGGTCAAGGACGAGCTGAAGGATCCGATGTTCAGCACCGTGCTCGGCGTCTTTCAATTCGGCCTGCGTACGGCCCACGAGCACGCGCTACCCGCCCGCCGCAAGGCCGGTTTGCTCAGCAACCTCACCCGCATCTTCGCCACCTCTTGATCTCCTCCTGTGTCATCCTGAATGAAGCGAAGGATCCAGGCGGGATCCGTGAATTCTTCGCCGCGCTCGGCATGACGGAATAAAGACAACCATGGAAAATCCACCCAACGAACTTCCCCTCGAGGCCCTGACCGACCGCGACGTCGGCATCAAGCTCATCGGGGTTGGCGGCGGCGGCTCCAATGCCGTGGACCGGCTCAAAATGGAGAACCTCGACCGGCTTCAGCTCGCGGTCATCAACACCGACCTTAAGGCCCTCGGCACGTCGCCCGTCCAGGACAAGATCCTGATCGGCGCCACGCTGACCCGCGGCCTCAGCGCCGGCGGAGATCCCGAACTGGGTTGCAAGGCCGCCGAAACCGACGCCGATAAGATCGCCGAAATCGTCAGGGACACCGATCTGGTATTCCTGGTCGCCGGTTTGGGCGGTGGCACGGGCTCCGGCGCCGCTCCGATCGTCGCCCAGATCGCCGCGGACGCAGGCGCGGTCGTCATCGCCTTCGTCACACTGCCGTTCACTTTCGAAGGCGGCCGCCGTCGCAAGCAAGCCGAGGAGGCGCTCACCGAACTGCGCCGGGTGTGCGATGCGGTCATTCCGCTCTCCAACGACATGTTGCTGCAGGAGGGCACGGAGCAGACCAGCGTACTCGACTCGTTCGCGCGTGCCGACGAATGGATCGGTCGGGGCGTGAAGTCCATCTGGGCCATGCTCTCGCGCACCGGCCTGATCAACGTGGATTTCACGGCCGTGCGCCAAGTGTTCCAGCACCGCGGCGGCAAGACGCTCTTCGGTCTCGGCGTCGGGACGGGGGAGAATCCCGCCCTGGCCGCGCTCGAAGACTTGAAGAATTGCCCGCTGCTCCACACGCCGGAACATGCTCGTCGGGCCGACCGGCTCCTGGTGAATATCACCGGCGGTGCCGACCTCAGCCTGACCAAGGTCAACGAGCTCATGTCGGCCGTCACCGAGCAGTTCGGTCCCGAGGCGCACGTTGTCATGGGTGCCGCGATCGACGAAGCCTTGCAGGGTCGGGTTGAGATCTGCGTCATGGGTACGACAGATGTGGGAACGCGCAATTTCGTCCGCCGGCCGGCCCCTGCGCCGGTGCGGCGAACCGAGAAAGCGACCGTAGCGCCCGCCGCGAGTGCCGCGATCGAAAGCGTCGCCCCCATCAAAGCCACGGTCACCACCGAGTCCGGCCGCGCGGCAACCGCCGCGACGGCGGTCCACAGCAAGAAACCCACCCAGGAAGAGTTCGGTTTCCAAGGTGAACCGGTCGAAAATCGGGGCACCTTCGACAAGTCCGACCGCAACCTCTTCGAAGGGCAGGATCTCGATGTCCCGACCTACCTGCGCAAGGGGATCAAGGTGGCCCTCTGAGGAAGCTTTGACATACCGCCCGTTCCGGGCGTGTTAGGCTCATGTTCATCGACGAAACCACCATCAAGGCCCGCGCTGGCGACGGCGGCCGGGGCTGTCGCAGCTTCCGCCGTGAAAAATACGAGCCGTGGGGCGGGCCCAACGGCGGCGACGGCGGCAAGGGGGGCGATGTGGTGCTCCGAGGCGATCACGACCAGAACAACCTCATCGATTTCAAATACAAACCCCACTGGAACGCCGAACGCGGCGAGCACGGCCAAGGCAAGGATTGCAACGGCCGCGAAGGCCGGCCCGCCGTCCTGCGCGTGCCGCTTGGCACGATCGCCTACAAGCTCGATACGGGGGAAATGGTGGCGGAAGTGCTCGAGCACGGCCAGGAATACGTGCTGCTCAAGGGCGGCAAAGGCGGCTTCGGCAACACGCGTTTCAAGTCCTCCGTCAACCGTGCACCGACCAAGACCGGGCCCGGCGAGCCTGGTGAGGTCGGGGAGTTCCGGCTGGAACTCAAAAGCATCGCCGACATCGGTCTGGTGGGCTTTCCCAATGCGGGCAAATCGTCGCTGACCAATCTCATCACCAAAGCCCGTCCGAAGACCGCGCCGTACCCTTTCACCACGTTGCATCCGCAGATCGGCGTGATCGAATACGAGAGCGACTATGACCGTCTGGTCATGGCCGACATTCCCGGTCTCATCGCCGGAGCGAGCGACGGCAAGGGCCTCGGCCACCGCTTTCTCCGTCACATCGAGCGCTGCAAGCTGCTGCTGTTGATCCTCGACATGGCGGGCACTGATACGCGCGATCCGCGCGACGACTACAAGCAATTGCTCAAGGAGCTGGAACTTTATTCGCCCGCACTTCTGGAAAAACCCCGCTTGGTGGCGGCCAACAAGATGGACGAGGAAGCTGCGATCGCGAACCTGAAGAAGTTCAAGAAGCGGTACCCAAAGGCGGAGTTGGTGCCCATATCGTGTCTCTCCGAGGAGGGAATTCCGAAGCTTCGCAAGGAGCTGCTGAAGCGGATCAAACGTATGCGAGCCAAAGAAAAAAAATCGCCAAGCAAGGCCGGCTGAGTAAGTTGTCCCGGTCACCCCGTCATGTCTTCGGCCGAATACCGTCCTTTGTTGATGCGTGCGAACCGATTGCTTGGTTCCGCCCTGATCGAGCATAACCTCGTCAAGTTCGAGGATTTGGAGGCGGCCAACGAGCGGCTGCTTGAGGTGGCGGCTTCAGGCAGCGTGCGGCAGAGTTCGGTCCTCAGCATTCTCGTTTACGAGAAGAAGGTCCTGCGCGAGGAGGACGTGCTGCATCATGTTGTGGACGATCATGGCGTGGGGGTGGTGGATCTTCGCAGTTACGATGTGCCCGAGGAAGTCCGTAAAGAAATCGACCTCGACGCCTGCTGGGCGACCTGGAGCGTGCCGTTCGACCGCGAGGAGGATTTTCATTTCGTCGCCACCGCGTATTACCTGAGTCCGGCGGTAAGAACCCATTGGGAAAAGAAGCTGGGCGGCCAGATCATCTGGCAGGCGACGACGATGGACATCATTGCCGATTTCCTCGATCGCATGCAGGCCGAGCGCAACGAGGCGGCCAAGCGCACTGGTTCGCGGGCGCCGTTCCCGGCCAGTGCCAGCAATCCGCCGCTTGGCGGCAAGTCCGGCAGCAATCCGCCGCTGCCAGTCAAGGCGGGCAGCGCCCCCACCTCACCGGCGCCGGTTTCTTCGGGCCACACGCCCATTCCCTTCCCGGGGGCGGGCGGCAAGACCGCCACCACCCACTAGGCCATGCCCCTCGGACGCACTCAGACGCAGATCATCGACAAGCTGGAGGAGATGGGGAAACTCACCGCCGACCAGAAGGCGGTGCTTGTGGCGCGGCCTGACGAGCCCACGGGCGACCAGCTCGACCAGATCCTGCAGGCGGACCATCACATCACGATGTTCCAGCTGTTACTGGCCAAGTGCCGGGCGCTGGGTCTCGCTCCGTACAACGTCGCCCGTTACCGCGTTCACGGCGCCACCTTCGAGAAGATCGACCTCGAGTTCTGCCAGAAGAACATGATCCTGCCGGTCGGGCAGGTGGGCGATTTCCTTCTCGTCGCCTTCGCCAATCCTTTCGATACCACCGTCGCCGCGAAGATCCAGGACAAGACCGGCCAGCGCGTCGTCCGGCTTCTCGGTCGCGAGGCCGACATCCGGGACAAGCTCAAGAAGGACCAGGTCCACGACGAGGTGCAGTTCTCCGACGTGGTCGACCAGCTCGGCGCGCAGTTCTCGGAGGACGATGAGGAGACTGACATCAAGGACGAGGATTTGGAGAATGAGGAGTCCGCCCCCATCATCCAGCTCGCCAACCGCATCATCGAGGATGCGTATTTCGCCGGCACGTCGGACATTCACATCGAGCCGTGGGAAAAAGAAGTCGTCGTGCGTTACCGCATCGACGGTCTTACGCAGGAGAAGCTCCGGTTGCCTGCCAAGGT
>DATCRM010000210.1:0-9385 GCA_036568985.1 Lacunisphaera sp.
GTCCCGCGAAGCATGCGCTGCGTAACCGGCAATCCGCGGGACTGATAGTCCCGCCTCCACGAACCGAAACTCAAGGTCGCCTACTTGCGCGGTGACGCGATCCGCACCGGACGGCCGGTCTGCAATGACTTTGCGGCGGCCTCAGCGAGGACGATTGCCTGCCGGCCGTCCACGGCGCCCACGGGCATCGGCTTCTTGTTGGTCAGAGCATCGAGGAAAGCCGCCAGTTCGAGACAATAAGCCGCGGCGTAGCGCTCGAGGAAGAAATGCAGGGGTTTGTCGGCGCTGACCGCTCCCGCATCCGCCAACTCGACCGTCGTGCCGGTCTGGTTGCCAGCGATGAGCCGGCCCTTGGCGCCGTGCACCTCGATGCGCTGGTCGTAGCCGTAGGCGGCGCGGCGGCTGTTGTTGATGTGACAAAGTTTTCCGGAAGCCGTCTTCATCACGATCATGACGGAATCGGTGTCTCCGACCTTGGCGACCGCGGGATCGACCAGGCAGCTGCCGTAAGCGAAGATTTCGACCGGTTCCTCTCCAAGGAGCCAGCGCGCCATGTCGAAATCATGGATCGTCATGTCGCGGAATTGTCCGCCGGAAACCTTCAGATAAGCCAGGGGCGGCAGTCCGGGGTCGCGGCTCGTGATGACAACCTGCTCGACCGCCCCGATCGCGCCGTCGGTGATGCGGCGGCGCAGCTCGTTGAAGCTCGGGTCAAAACGGCGGTTAAAACCCACCAGCATCGGCACCTTCGCTTTCTTCACGGCGGCGAGACAGGCGTCCACGCGTTTCAAGGAGAGGTCGATCGGCTTCTCGCAGAAGATCGCCTTGCCGGCCTTGGCCGCGGCGATGGCGAGATCGGCATGGGTGTCGGTCGAGGACGCGATAATGACTGCGTCCACCTCGGGATCGCCGAGGGCAGTCCCGACATTGGTGACTCGGGCGCCGTGCTTGGCGGCCAGGACTTGCGCGGCGACGGTGTTTACATCGACGATATAGCGCAGACGCGCGGTGCCGGAGGCGGCGAGGTTGGCCGCATGGATGGCGCCGATACGACCGGCACCGAATTGGGCAAAAGTGATCATGATGGAATTTTCGATTTTGGATTCTCGATTCTCGATTGGGATAAAAGTCTGGTGCCGGTAGCAGCGCAGGTTGTGGTGGTCTCTGGGCTTACTTCTTCCAGATATCGCCCTCGCCTTCGGTGAACCATCGCGACGTGGTCACCTTGGGTTGGGTGTAGAACAGGACGCCGGCGCGGCCCTGCATGTGCAGGTCGCCAAAGAACGATTCGTTCCAGCCACTGAAAGGGAACATCGCCATGGGCGCGGGCACCCCGACGTTGATCCCGATCATGCCGGCCCGCACGCGCTGCTTGAACTCGCGCGCGGCGCCACCGCTGCGGGTGAAGATCGCGGCGCCGTTGCCGTAGCTGGACGCATTGGCCAGGGCGATCGCTTCGTCGAGACCGCCCATGTGAAACACATTGAGCACGGGGCCGAAGACCTCTTCCTGCGCGAGCTTCATCTCGGTGCGCACGTCCTCGATGACGGTGGCGCCCAGGTAGAAACCGTTGGGCGCATCGGCCACCTTCACACCGCGCCCGTCGGCTACGACCTTCGCCCCCGCGCGCTCGCCCTCGTTGACGAAACCCAGCACGCGATCGCGGTGGGCAGCGGTGATGACCGCGCCCATGCCGGGCTGCTTGTCGACATCGGTGCGCCCGACAGTGAGCGACCTGGCCGCCTGCACGAGCTCGGGCATGAAAGCCCGGCCGCGGTCGCCAACCGTGAGCACACTGGAGCCGGCCATGCAGCGCTCGCCGGCACAACCGAAGGCTGCGTTCATCACGGCCTCGACCGTCTTGCCCACGTCGGCATCGGGCATGACCACCACATAATTCTTGGCCCCGCCGTTCGCCTGCACGCGTTTGCCGTGGGACGAAGCGGTCTGGTGGATGGCGCGGGCCACCGGCGTCGAGCCCACAAAGGACACGGCCTTCACCAACGGATGCGTCAGCAGCGCGTCCACCGCCGGCTTGCCGCCGTGCACGACATTGAAAACGCCCTTCGGCAGACCCGCCTCCGCAAGGAGCTCCGCCAGGCGGACGGCCGTCAGCGGCACGCGTTCGCTCGGCTTGAGCACGAAGGTGTTGCCGCAAACCAGCGCGAGCGGGAACATCCACAGCGGGATCATCGCCGGGAAATTGAATGGCGTGATGCCCACGCAGACGCCGAGCGGGTGACGCGCCAGCTCGCCGTCGATGCCGCGCGCGATGTTGGGCAGCAGTTCGCCCGTGAGCAGCGTCGGGGCCGCGCAGGCCAGTTCGACCACCTCGAATCCCCGGAACAGGTCGCCGCGCGATTCGGCGAGCGTCTTGCCGTGCTCGCGTGAAATGAGGCGCGCGATCGCCTCGAAGTCGCGCTCCAGCAACGTGCGGTATTTGAACATCACGCGGGCGCGCTCGCTCGGCGGGGTGTCGGCCCAGGCGGGAAACGCCGCGTGCGCGGCCTGCACCGCGGCATCGGCTTCGGCCGCGCCACCCATCGGCACCTCGGCGATGATCTCGCCGGTGGACGGGTTGAAGACCGACGAGATGGGCAGGCCGGTGACTTGGGACCATTCGCCGCCGATGAAGAAAGGACAGCGGGTGAGAGGGGAAGCGGTGGACATGGGAATATTATTTTCCGTCATTCTGAGCGGAGCGAAGAATCCAAGACATTCCTCGCTGTCGACCGCTTGGATCCTTCGCTCCGCTCAGGATGACGAATCGTGGGTGTTTGGATTATTTAATCATCGCGTTGCGCACAAAGGCCACGAGGTCGGCGTAGCCGCCGAGGAATTGATGGAGGGTGTGAACGGTGGCGCCGTAGCGGACGAATTCAGCCGGGGCCATCCCGTCGGCGTCGTAGGCCTTGATGAAGTCGGGGAACTTGGCGCGCAGTTCCGTGAGGATCGCTCCGTCCACCGGATCGTCGATGGTGAGCCGCGGCTCGGTGGCGGACCCGTTGAATTTCGTCCACCACGTGTAAGGCACGGTCTGCAAGACGTCGCGGCCGATGATCTGCGACCAGTGGCCTTCGTGACGGTAGGCGGCGGCGAGCAGCGTGCCGGGCCGGCCGCCCGACAGGAAGAGGCGGTGGGCCTGCTTGAAGACGGCGATGCCCGCCCAGTCGAGCGTTCCGGGCGTCGTCGTGATTTTTTCCGCTTCGGCCACGCGTTTGAGCTGATCGTCCACGCGGCCGATCATGATCGTGATATAGGGACGGATCGCGTCGGCGTTGATCCCCGAGGCTTTCGCGCGCTTGAGGCCGCGTTCCAGGGCGGCGGAAACCGCCAGGGCCTGCGCGACCGAGAAGCTGACGGTGGCGTTCACGCGAATACCGCGGGCCGTCATCTCTTCCATCGCGGCAATGCCCACGTCGTTGGCCGGAGCCTTGATCGCAATGTTGGGCGCCAGCGCGGCCAGTTCCACGGCCTGCGCGACCATGAGGTCCCGGTTCGGATAGAACTTCGGGTTCACCTGCATCGAAAGAAATCCCTTCACACCCTTGGTGGCCTGGTAAACCGGCAGGAGCTGCTTTGCCGATTCGCGGCCAAGGGCGTGAATCAATTTCCACGCGAGGTCGTCCTCGGTCGCCGACGGGTGCTCAACCATGAGGCGTTCCAGGATCGGCAGGCAGAGCTGGGGGTTGGCCTTGGCGGCTTGGGAAACGATGACGGGATTCGAGGTGCCGCCCACGGCGCCGAGCGTGACGGCTTCGCCGAGTTCGGACGGAATGCCGGAGTCGTTCCACCAATCGGCGCCAAGCGCTGTCATCTGGGCCATGCGGGAAGTTTTCATGGGGAAAATTTCACACACCCGTCTGGGCACGCACATAGTCGCGGGCCGCCTTGGCCTTGGGCAGGGCAGGCACCTTCACGGGATCCTCCTCGGCCTCGACCACGAGCCAGCCGCGGTAATCCACGTCCGCGAGGATGCGGAAAATCGAAGGATAATCCACGCAGCCGTCGCCAGCGACAGTGAATACGCCATTGGCCACGGCGCGGTAGAAAGACCAGCCTTCGCTCCGCACACGCGCGGCGACCTCGGGTCGCACGCTTTTCAGATGCACGTGGGCGATGCGCGCGGCATGACGTCGCGCCACCGCCACGGGATCAATGCCGGCAAAGGCCAGATGCCCGGCATCCAACAGCAGCCAAAGCGCCGGCACGGCGGCAAGCAGGCGCTCCAAATCTTCCTCCGCCTGAATGACCGTTCCCATATGGTGGTGATAAACGACCTTCATCTCCTCGGCAGCCGCGATGGCGACGAGATGCTTCATCCCGGCCACCAGCTTCGGCCACTCCGCCTCCGTGAGGCGCGGGTTGAGGCCGGGGCCAAAACCGAGCGCGGCCTGCCGGTCGCCGTGAATGCAACGCGTACATTCGGCCACGATGACCACGCGCGCGCCGAGCGTTTTGAGCAACTTCAGGTGGGCGCGAAATGATTTTTCCTCCTCGGGCAGTGACTTGGAGGCCAGAAACGTGCTGTGCCAGCCACTGACGAGCGCGAGGCCGTGCGGAGCCAGGGCCTCGGCGAGCGGTCCCGGTGTGCGTGGATAGGCGTGGCCCAGTTCGGAACCCGCAAACCCCGCCGCCCGCATCTCCCGCAGGATGGTCTCAAGGGGCACGTCGTACGCGAGATCATCGAAGTCATCGTTGCTCCAAATGATCGGATTGGCGCCGACGCGACAGTCGCGGAGTCGGACGGGGGAGACGGAAGGGGACGCAGAGGGCATGGGAAATCAGTAGTAATAGCGCTGGCGCTTGAGCGCGCGTTCATAGGCCAAGCGGGCGGCGCGGACGGTTGGCACCGCCGACACGGCAGCCGGCGGCACATCCCACCACGAGTAGCCTTTCATCACCGACGCAGGCGTGACCGGGACATAGATGAGGCAGGTGTTTTTCTCCTCTTTGGCGGCCGCGAGCGCGGCCTTCAATTCGTCCGCGGTGCGCGCGGTGAACACGGTGGCACCGAGACTGCGGGCGTTGGCGGCAAAATCCACTTCGATAAAGCTGCCATCGAGCCGACCGGAACCGCGGGTACGGGCGCGGAACTCGTTGCCGAAGCTGCGGCCGCCCTGTCCGCGCTGCAGGTTGTGGATGCAACCGAAGGCGCGGTTATCATTGAGGACGATCGTGATCTTCCGCCCCTCCTGCACGGCGGTGACAATCTCCGTGTGGAGCATCAGGTAGCTGCCGTCGCCGAGGAACGCGTACACCTCGCGCGCCGGGTCGGCGAGCTTCACCCCGAGCGCACCGGCGATCTCGTAGCCCATGCAGGAGTAGCCGTATTCGGAGTGGTAATCGGTCGCGGATTTGCCGCGCCAGAGTTTGTGAATGTCGCCGGGAATGCCGCCCGAGGCATGCACCACGGTACTGCTCGCGTCGGTAAACTCATTGAGCAAACCGACCACCTCGCTCTGGTAAAGCAATCCGTCCGGTCCACGCCGGCCGGGCGAGGTCATGTCCCGCCAGGGTTTTTCCCAATCGGTCTTCGCCTTGGCCACAGCCTTCGCGTGCGAAGCGGGCACGCGCCAATCGCGAAGCGAGCGACCCAGCGCCGCCAGCGTGGCGCGGGCGTCGCCGACGAGCGGGATGGCCCCGTGTTTGGCGGCGTCGCCGGCGTGGACGTTGATCGCGATGAAACGCACGCGCGGGTCCTGAAACTGGGTCTTCGAGGCCGTGGTGAAATCCGAGAGCCGCGTGCCGACGACGATCACGACATCGGCGGCGAGCGCGATCCGGTTGGCCGCGAGCGTGCCGGTGACGCCCACTGCGCCGAGGCCGAGCGCGTGCGACTCGAGCAACGCACCCTTGCCCGCCTGCGTGACCGCCACCGGGATGCCGGTGGCCTCGGCAAATTTCTGGAGCGCGGCGCAGGCATCGGAGTAATGCACGCCGCCGCCGGCGACGATCAGCGGGCGCCTGGCCTGGCGGAGAATGACTGCCGCGGCGCGGAGCTGCCCGGCGAGCGGAACGGTGCGGAACACCTCATAAACCCGTTTGGCAAAGAAGGACACCGGACAGTCGAAGGCCTCGGCCTGAACGTCCTCAGGCAGCGCGATGGTGACCGCGCCGGTTTCCACCGGATCGGCGAGCACGCGCATCGCCTCGGGCAGCGCCGTGAGGATCTGCTCGGGCCGGTTGATACGGTCCCAGTAACGTGAGACGGGGCGGAAACAGTCGTTCACGCTGGTATCCTGCGAACCGGCAGTCTCGAGCTGCTGGAGCACGGGCGCGGGTCGGCGGTTGGCGAAGAGATCGCCCGGCAACAGGAGCACCGGCAGGCGATTGACGGTCGCGGTGGCGGCGCCAGTGAGCATGTTGGTCGCCCCCGGACCGATGGACGACGTGCAGGCGAGTGTGCCGAGGCGCTGCTTCGTCTTCGCATAGGCGATGGCCGTGTGGACCATGGCCTGCTCGTTCTTGGCCTGCAGAAAAGACAGTCCGCGGCCGCCATGTTCCTCAAGGGCCTGACCGAGGCCGGTGACGTTGCCATGGCCGAAAATGCCGCAGACGCCGTTGATCAACCGGTGCTCGACGCCGTCGCGGCGGACATATTGGGCTTGGAGAAAGCGGACGATGGCCGCAGCGGCGGTGATACGGACGGTTTTCATGCGGAGGGTTGCCAGCCTTGTTTCTTGGGATCGAGCAACCAGGTGTGCTCGCGCGTGAAGGTGAAACCCTTGTACGGCCGCCGCGGCAGGTGCCGGACGATCCACAGGTAATACATGCCGTAACCCGGTGCCGACACCTGCGCATGGTCGAGTCCGCCGGGTATTGTCGTGGTGTCACCGGAACGGACCTTGAAGACGGCGTCGCCGATCTCCGCATGACCGTAACCTTGCGGCAGGGTGAAACGGTAGTGATAGACCTCGGGTTGCGCGTGATGATGCCCGGGGTAGCTCGACCAGCGGCCGGGGAAATTCACCACCTCGCCAATCACCAGCGACGAATCGGGCCGGGTGGAATAATCGAAGATGGTCCGCACCAGCCGCCGGCAGGCGCCTTGCGCCAGACCCGCGCCGCGATCCTCGGTCGTCGTTTCCGCCGATGTGTAGGCCCGCACCGGCAGCGACCGCGCGTTGGCGGCCCTGACGACGGCCAATTCCGCGGTGCGGCCAATCGCCCGGATCTCGACCGCGGTCCCGCCGCCGCAATGAAAAGTGGAAGGCCCTTCGTCGAAGAGCGACCGACGCTCTGCCGTGAAAACCGCGTCGCCCAATCGCACCTCGATCTCTCCATCGAGAAGCACGAGCACGGTTTCGTCCTTCGTCGTTTCGCGGTGAACGACGCCTCCCCGCAAACGCAGCACGGCAAATTCCATACCCATCCCTGACGCGTCCTTGCGCCGTGAACCGGGCTTCACCACCGCAGTATAGCCCAGCGGAAACGTCCGGCCCGGCGCCGGCACCAGACAGCGCGCAAGGGAGGCGGGAGGATTGGCGTGATGCGGGCCCGGTTTCATCGGAGCGTGAGGTTGCACCAAATCGCATACCCCGCAGGGCGGATCGCGCAGGTGAACTTTTCCAAAGGATTTCGCATGAGGGGCAGACACGTCCGGCCGCCCGGACGAAGTGGTCAGCCACTATTTGTCTGCCGCAGCGGTGGAACCAGCCCGCCGGGTTCTAACCGTTAGCGCGATTTGCCACCGGAGGGCCGAGCTCCCGCGAGGCCGTCGCACACAACCCGGCCTCGCGGGAGCTCGGCCCTCCGATGCTGCGATAAAAAAATGTCTCACGTCCGCAGCGCCGTCAGCATTTCCGTCAGCTTCTGCCGGGCGCGATAGAGCCGGTTCTCCACTGCCTTGGGCGTGCAGTGGAGCGCTTCCGCTATCTCGATGACGGACTGCTGCTCGTATTCGAACAACACGAGCGCGGTCCTCAAGTCCACCGGCAGGGCGGCGACCGCCTGCTGCACCGCCATCTTCTGCTCCGCCTGGACTGCTGCCTTGGAAGCCTGAACACCGCCGGAACTTTCATCCGCGGTTTCCCCACCCGCTTCCGCCCATGCATCCAGCGATAATTCCGGCCGGCGCCGCCACCAGCGCAACCGGTTCTTCGCCTGGTTGGCCGCAATGGAGAAACACCACGTCGAGAATTTCGCGCCGGTCCGGTAGCTCGCGCGCTTGGTGTAAACGCGAACAAACACTTCCTGTGCCAGATCGTCGGCATCAGCCGTGTTGCCAATAAGCCGGAAAATAAACCGCTTCACCGGCACTTCCCAGCGCTGCATCAAGGGCGCCAGCGCGGCATCCTCGCCCCCTTGCAGGCGGTTCATCAGTTCCTCGTCGCTCGGGTTGGCGCCCGTGTCGGCATCCATGTTTCAGGGAGTCCCCTTCATATCCAATTCAGGCGCCATCTGATGGTCGAAGTTGGCAATTTTTGGCAGCACCAAGGCAAGATAGCGTTGACCGTCGGTCGGCGACATCAACGCGGCGACCTTCCGCACGTGAGTGGCGATGGCGGTCTCGCAGGTGCTGCGCATTTCCTGCAGCGTGCGCTCGGCCGCCGCCACTGCCGCCGGATCCGTTCCGTGGCTCGCGACGATGGCATCCCGCGCCTTGGTCGCTTCCTGAATCATCCGGCAATGCTCCGCACAGGAAGGCGCATAGGCCTCATGCAGTTTTTGAATCTCGGCAAATTGCCCGTCGGTGAGATGAAAATCGGCCCGCAGCCATTCCATCGCGTCGCCGTGCTTGACCGCGGCGTGCAGCGCCGGGCTGCTGCTCATATGGTAGCAGAGGAAACCCGCCGCCAAGGCCGCGAGCGAGAGCACTCCAAGCGTGCGCCAGAGGTATCTCATGGCTTGAGCATGGCCTGCACGCGGGGATCCAGCTCCACCAGGTAGGAAACAACCATGGCGTCGCGTTCGGCGCGGACCCGGGCTCGCGCGAGGCTGCTGCCGGTGAAGCCGGCGACGGTCACCGCCAACACGGCCGCCAGCGACCACGCGGCCGTGTGCGCGCGCAGGTAGGCCGGCCAGGTGACCCGGGTCTGGCCGCCAATGCGCTGCCAGACGCGATGTCGGAAGCTTGGGTCCGCCGGCGGATTTATGCGCCAGCCTCGCAGGGCTTCGGAGAGATTATCACGGGATGTGTTCATGAGGATTGCGAAGGATTATACACCAGCCGCTCCAAAATCCCTCAAAGTTCCTGCGCGAAAATTATCCTGAGTGATTTCCCGGCCGGCGGTGTATCCCTGGCAGACAACCGCGCAATCAGTGCGGACCACAAATCAAAATCCATCCCCGCCATGAAAGCCACCAAACTCCTCCTCGCCGCCGTGCTCTTCACCGGCCTCACGTCCCTCAGCTTCGCCGGTCCCGGCATTGACTACTGGAA
>DATCRM010000211.1:0-3381 GCA_036568985.1 Lacunisphaera sp.
GATGTGGATCGCCTCGGGCTCGAACGACTTGAAGCGCTCCATCACCGGCTCGTAGGCGCCGATGGCCAGCTTGATCTCCGGATAGGTCGGCAGCGGGAAGGTCGGGAACTGGTCGGGGCTGACGACGTCGACCTCGTGGCCCATGGCCTTCAGCTCGGCCATCACCTTGGTGAGGGTCCGAACCACGCCATTGACTTGCGGTTCCCAGGCATCGGTGGCGAGTAGTATCCGCATCAGGCGGCGGCAGGCTCCGCTATCGGGGGCTCGAGGGTGAGCGCCCGCGCCCGGTCGATCACCGACCAGGACCTAAGCTTGGACCATTCCAGGATTTCGAGCCGTCCGTCCATATGTTCCACCAGCGCGGTGCAGCTTTCCACCCAGTCGCCGTCGTTCACATAGAGCACGCCGTCGATCTGGCGCATCTCGGCCTTGTGGATGTGGCCGCAGATCACGCCGTCGACGCCGCGCCGCCGGGCCTCGTCGGCGACCGCGGCCTCGAAATTCTCGATGAACTGCAGCGCGTTCTTCACCTTGACCTTCAGATAGGCCGAAAGACTCCAGTAGCCGAACCCCATCTTGCGCCGCGCGCGGTTGAGCAGGGTGTTCAGCATCAGGATGGTCCTATAGGACCAGTCGCCCAGGAAGGCCAGCCACTTGGCGTGCTGCACCACCCCGTCGAACTCGTCGCCGTGCACCACCAGGTAGCGCTTGCCGTCGGCCGCCTCGTGGATCATGTCGCGGGCCACCACCACCCCGCCGAAGTGCACGCCGCAGAAGTCGCGCACCCGGTCGTCGTGGTTGCCGGGCACGTAGATCACCTCCACGCCCTTGCGGGCCAGGCGCAGGATCTTCTGCACCACGTCGTTGTGGCTCTGGGGCCAGTACCAGCCGCTGCGCAGCTTCCAGCCGTCGACGATGTCGCCCACCAGGTACAGCTTCTCGCACTCGACGTGGCGGATGAAGTCCAGCAGCAGCTCGGCTTGGCAGCCGCGCGTGCCCAGGTGGACGTCGCTGATGAAGATCGAGCGGTAGCGGCGGATTTCGGTGTCGGTTTCGGTGACCATGCTAGCCCCTCCGGCGGTTCTGGTCGGCGTCGAAGCCGATCCCCCCGGACCGGCCGCGGCCCCGGTCCTGTCGGGGCGTACGGACCGGCGATTAAGCTGATTGCATGTCGCTTTCGTGAAACGGCGACCGGCCCGCGGCGCGGCGCTGCGCCGCACCAACGCCCGGATTTTGACCATCGGGCGAATCTTGTCGGGCGGGGCCAAGCTTTGCCGGCGCTGGGCTGTTGCAGCGCAACATGGCTTTGACTAGATCAGGATCATGGACGCCGCCCGCCTCGCCAAGGATACGCCCAAGTCGCTGAAGACTCGGGCGCGGATTCTCGACTGCGCGATGCGGCTGATCGCCGAGACCGGCTATCACGCCGCGACCAATCCGGTGATCGCCGACGCGGCGGGCCTGACGCGCGGAGCGATGCTCTACCACTTCCCCAGTCGCGAGGCCCTGGTCGAGGCGGCGGTGGCCCATGTCCAGGCCGAGCGCTCGGCCCTGTTTCGCGCCGCCGCCGACGGCCTGCCGTCGGGCGCCGACGTCACCGAGCACGCGATCGACAGCTATTGGGACCTGCTGCACACCGTGCCGTTCCTGGCCTTCGCCGAACTGGAGGCCGCCGGCCGCACAGACCCGGCCGTCCAGGCCCTGCTGGCCCCGGCCCAGGCCGAGTTCGACCGCGCCCAGGCCGGCGACCATTTCCTGAAGATCCTCCACGCCGGGGCCGGGCCGCGCTTCCAGGCCTCGCGCGACCTGGCGCGGTTCATGCTGGAAGGCCTGGCGCGGGCCTCGCTGACCTATGACAGCGAAGGCCGGCGCGAGCGGCTGCTGACGCTGATCAAGCGGGCCACGCACATGCTGAATCGCAAGGGGGACGTGCAGGATCTTTGGCCGGATTAGGCAGGGACGGGGACGTTGAGGGCGCGCCTTGAGGAGTCTTTCTCGCTTGCCGAGTTCTGGACAGGTGGGTTTAACCTACGAAGATCGCTAAGTGGTTGGGAATTGGTTGCGCCCGTACCTAATCGGCATGGGAGCGAATAGCATTCCACTCTTACTTTTCGCCCTGTTTAAATAGGGCGTTGGTAACTATAACAAGAAACCCAAATACGGAGGCTGTGGTTGTAGTTACAACCGCAATAAATTCGCTTCCTCCAAGCTGAAATGGTGGCATGAGCCAGAGCTTTCCGCCGCCAATTTGAATGTGACTGATCCATCCTATTATTGGAATGCTAAGATAAAGTCCGGTTTTAATTCCTTGTGCTAGGATTGCCCAAATTAGGAATGTTGTCCAAATTCTCGCAAGTGTGCGGGAAATTCGGTCGATACGGGTCTTTGCACCTTCCGGGTCGAATGGTGCGGTTCCTTTTGCTGCGGCGAAATTATCGAAATCACGATCTTCCTCAACGCCAGTTGGACTGGCGTCGAGTTTCAGCTTCGGAGCAGTCGCGGTCCTAGGCTGCTTGGAACGGAGCAGTAGGCCAGCCGCGCTGTTGAGCCAGGGCGGCAAAGTATTGCCAGTCTTGTTGGGCATCGATTACCGTCCCATCGGGCACAACGAAATTGTTATGTTCGGCAATAGTCCGCCAAGGTGTTCCTGGTGCGTGTGTCATGTCCGAAAGCACGATGCCGTTGAAGCTTCCGTAATTATCCCAGGTCCAGTCGACTAGAGCAGCTACCTGCTCGGCTTCCTCACCAACTACACGTGGAGGCTCCTGCCCAAACGGGCCGCCTCCTATGGGTTGGGTGATCGGTGCTCGACCGTGGCCTGCGCATGCCCCGTAGAGGGCCGGATATACAGGCCCATAACGCCAGACTTGTGGGCGCACAGTGAGTAACGGAGCGCCGTTGGTTGCGAGCCACCAGCCGTCTGCAAAATAGGTAAGTTTTTGAAGTTTCAGATGGTCGATCTGACCAGCTGCCCCGTGGCGCTCGATGAATTGGTTCGCCACGGCAATTGGCGAATATGGCATCAAGTTCTCCTGCTTGCGTACCTTGTACAGGTTGTGGCGGACCTTGTCACGAACAAGAGGTGAACGGTTGATCGTGCGCATCGCGGACATCGAACACCCGCTTGTCAGAACTCCGATCCGTCCGGATGGGGCCGCGCCACCCTCTAACTCCGTTCATCCCGGCGAACGCGGGGACCCAGATCCCAGAGCGGTGTGGCTGACTGGAAGGGCTCAGAGCCTATGACGTCAGCCACAAAGCCATTCCATCTGGGTCCCGGCATTCGCCGGGATGAGCGGATTGAAGAGAAGGCGTCTGCTGAGTCTGGGGGCGGGGCCTCAGGCGCCGTGGGCGACGATGGGGACACGCACTCACCCCACG
>DATCRM010000212.1:0-2582 GCA_036568985.1 Lacunisphaera sp.
GCGTTCGTCGACAATGCGCACCCGGATGAAGTGGGTCCACCGGACATCGTTTGGAACGCTTTCGTCCATGTTGGTTTCCGCAATTAAAATTTCCGCCCCGGCATCGGGGTCGATCAACGGGGCCGCTTCCTTGAAATCGTCCGGAGTGACGTCGTTCCACCGGGATGCCGCCAGCGACGATGAGGCGAGACCAACGCTGAAAAACAACGCCTGAGCCCAGGCGCGCGGAGACATAAATATCATGACCGAAATAGGGTGAAACGAAGCGCGATGATAAGAAATGGCCCGCTGTTTGATGGCACCGCCCTCCCTGGCAGGCGAGTGCAATGTGTCCGCAGCTTTTGTGCATCGCCCGAAAGGAGCGCGCTGGTTGGGACACGGTAAGTCGAAAAGCCGCGCGATGCCCCGCTCAGACTTCAAATGGTTTTACTGGCGCTCAGCCCAGCAGCTTTTGCCAGCGGGCAAACTGCCGACGGATCTGCACCGGACCGGGCATGCCCGTGCCGGTGCGCCGGGCCATGGCCTTGCCGAGGTCGAACGACTCGACCCAATCCTGGCCGAAGGCCGGATGCACCGTCTTTACCTCGGGGAAAGTCAGCGCGTTTAACGGCACGTTTTTCTGTTCGGCCAGTTTCACCACAGCACCGACCGCGTGGTGCGCGGCCCGGAAGGGCACGCCTTTCCGCACGAGGTAGTCGGCCAGATCGGTCGCGAGCAATGCCGGGTCGGAGACCGCGGCGGCGCAGCGATCCGGCCTCACTTTCATGCCGGCAAAAGTTCCGGCCAGGACGTCGAGACACAATGCAGTCTGGTCGTAACTGTCGAAGACCGGCGGCTTGTCTTCCTGCAAATCGCGGTTGTAGGTGAGCGGGAGGCCCTTGGTCAGCGTGAGCAGCGTGTGCAGGTTGCCCTGCAGCCGCGCGGACTTGCCGCGAATCAGCTCCATGGAATCGGGATTCTTCTTCTGCGGCATCAGGCTTGAACCGGTGCAGAATGCATCCGGCAAGTCCACGAAACCAAACTCCGCGCTCATCCAGAGTATCAGATCCTCGGCCATGCGCGACAGGTGAACTCCGGCCGTGGTGCAAGCGGCAGCGAAGCCGATGAAGACGTCGCGGTCGGCGACCGTGTCCATGCTGTTCTGCGTCACCCGCGGCCGTCCCTTGGTATCGACGAAGCCCAGCGTCGTGGCGGTGAACTCGCGGTCGATCGGCAGCGTCGTGCCGGCGATGGCGCCGGAACCGAGCGGACACCAGTTGGCCTGGTCGGCGACAGCGGCAAACCGTTCGACGTCACGCTGGAGCATTTCGAGATACGCGAAAAGATGGTGCGCCAGAAACACCGGCTGCGCCCGCTGAAGATGGGTGTAGCCGGGAATCAGCACTGTGGAGTTTTTCTGCGCGATCGTGAGGATTGCGCGCTGGGCGTCGGTAATTTTCCCGATGATCTCCGCGCAGGCCGCCTTGAACCAAAGCCTCATGTCGGTCGCGACCTGGTCATTGCGGCTCCGGGCCGTGTGCAGTTTGGCGGCGGCGGGCACGCGTTGGGTCAGCGCCTGCTCGATGTTCATGTGCACATCCTCTAGCTGGGTCTGCCACTTGAAGGTTCCGGCCGTGATCTCCCGCAGGATGGCGTCCAGGCCGCGGTGGATGGCGTCGCGCTCCCGGCGCGTGATCAGCCCGACCTTGGCCAGCATGGCGGAATGCGCCTTGCTGCCGGCGATGTCGAACGGAGCGAGCCGGTGATCGAACGACACCGATTCGCTAAAACGGAGCATGAGCCCGGCGGGACCCGCCGAGAACCGTCCGCCCCAAGTGGCCTGAGCCTGCTTTGCCATAGGCGGTCAAGCAACGGCGCGCCGATGCCCTTGGCAACGCGGAAATCATAGGTAGGGACGGACCGCCGGGCCGTCCGTGATCTCCGGCGCGCCCAGCGGTCGCGCCCTACCTTTTTCAAGCAAGTTTTCCCGCTCTTAATGCGGCGTTTCCAGTTTGCCTGCAACCTTTGCCGTCGCATCGTGACTCACCCATGATGTGTCGTCCGGTTCTGTGCTCCTTCCTGCTGTTGGCCGCTGTGGCGTCGGTGCGCGCCGACACCTCGCAGAAGATCGGTGATTGGGACTCCGTCAGCATAGAACCGGTCAAGACCTCGATCTATGTCGGCACAGTCCGGCTGACCACGGGCGTGTTTCAGCGCGACGGCGACAATTTCGCCACCACCTACGAGGCCAAGGTCTGGCCGTGGTTTTTCTGGAGCGAGACCGGACGCATCACCATCACGCTGCCCCAGGCGGGCCTCGAAAAACTGGCCCGGGGCGAACGAGCCGAATTCACCGGCGAGGCACTGAACCACAAGAACAAGCCCCGTCATGTCACCGGCTACGCCGAGCGCGCCGATGCCGCCAAGGGCAAGATCAAGGTGCGGATCGGCGTGGACGACACCGAGTTGATCTTCAACAGCAGTTACCGGTTCAACAACGTGGTGAAATGAAGAATCGCAGGTAGGGCGTTGACCTGGAGGCGGGACTATCAGTCCCGCGAGGCATTCGTCCCGATGCTGACAACCCGCGGGACTGATAGTCC
>DATCRM010000213.1:0-7243 GCA_036568985.1 Lacunisphaera sp.
CTTCCGCTACAACACAGCCACCGGTACTCTGACCAAGCTTAACACCGAACCAACCGGCGGAATTGGCCTCGCTCATCTGGACATCGACGCCACCGGCCACACCGCGGTCGCCATCAGCTACCATGGGGGCCAGGTCGCCTCCTTCCCCATTTTGGCCGACGGAAAACTCGGTGCCCGCAAAAGCTTAATCAGCCACACTGGCCAGTTGGGCCCAAACACCAAGCGGCAGGACAAGCCGCATCCCCATTCGGTGACCTTTTCGAAGGACAATCGCTTCGCTTACGTCTGCGACCTTGGGCTCGATCGGATTTATCGGTACCGTCTCGATCCCGCCGCGGCTATCCTCTCGCCGGCCGGAGAGACGGCCACCGCGCCCGGGGCCGGCCCGCGCCACAGTAAATTCTCAGCCGACGGGAAATTCCTCTACGTCATCAACGAGCTGAACAGTTCCGTCGAGGTGTTCGTCGCCGACGCCGCCACCGGCGAACTCAACCGCGTGCAGGCCATCCCCACCCTTCCCGCCGGCTTTGCGGGCGAAAGCATCTGCGCGGAAATCCGCCTGAGCCCCGACGAACGCTTCGTTTACGGATCGAATCGCGGCCACGACAGCCTGGCCGTGTTCGCCCGCGACGCCTCCTCCGGCATGCTCACGCTGGTCGAGATCGTGCCCACCGGCGGAAAACATCCGCGTAATTTCAATCTCTCGCCCGACGGCCGTTGGCTCGTGTGCGGCAACAAGGACAGCGACAACGTCACCGTCTTCCGCGTGGACACCGCCACCGGCCGCCTGGCCCGCACGGCCCAGACCCTGAAGGTCCCGCAGGCCGTCTGCGTGCTGTTCGTGCCTTAAGTCAATCCCTCCCGGAGGGCCGAGCTCTCGCGAGGCCGGTCCGGCTATGTTGCTGTTCTCGGCCTCGCCGGAGCTCGGCCCTCCGCCCAGCACGCACCCGCGACGATATTCGGAGGGTTCTAACGGAACGCGCCTAGAACGCGCTTTCGCCGTCCGGCTTCGGGCGCGGCGGGCGCAAGGTCAGCACAATGTAATACCCGGCAATCACCAGCGCCGCGCATACGGCGGGAAACCAGTCGCCGTGCTGCGTGTAGAAAGTCTGGCGTCCGTGCCAGCGGGCGTCGCGGTTGATGGTCACGGTTTGTGCGCCGCGGAAATAAACACTGTCCTCGTCGTTGTGCACTGTCGCGCGGATGTTGCCAAATTCATCGATCCATCCGCTCCAGCCCCCGTTACCCACGCGGATGACCGGACGCCTCGTCTCAACCGCTCGCAACACCGAGTGCGTCGCGTGCTGGTAGGCCGCCCCACCTTCGCCGAACCACGCATTGTTGGTCAGCACGGCCAGCACCTCGGCGCCCGACTGCACGCTATCGCGGGCGAGGGCCGGAAAAATATCTTCATAGCAGATCAAGATGCCAAAGGGCACCCGGCTGGCTCCCACCGGCACTTGGATCGGCGCGGAAGAATGGCCCGGCGTGAAATCGCCTCCGATCGGCACCACTTTTTCCAGCCAACCGAACACGGGGCGCAGCGGAATGTATTCGCCGAATGGCACGAGCTTCCGCTTGTAGTAGAACTCGGCCGTCAGCCCCTTGAACGGATCCGTCAGAAAGGCGCCATTGTGCCAGACCTCTGGATCGAGACCGGGAATCTCCGCTGCAACCGAACCGAGGAGCAGCGGTTTGCCGGTTTTCTTCGCGATGTATTCGAGCCAGTCCTTGATGTTGGCGTCGCGATAAAGTGCCCACGGCGTGACCGCCTCGGGCCAAATAACCACGTCGGGTGCGCCTCGGTCGTTAGCCGCCAGCGTCACCTTTTCGAGGACATCCAGGACATTGGTCGCGAATGCCGCGTCCCATTTCCGGTCCTGCGGGATGTACGGTTGCACGAGCGCCACCCGGGCCAACCGCACACGCTGCGGGCTCATGATCTCCGACAGAAATGGAAAGGATGAGCAGACCAGCAACAACAGCGCGGTCATGAACTCGGGGCTGCGTTTGCGCAGGCCGACCGCGCCCTCATAAAAAATCCGGTGCGCATAGGCCGCTACGCCCAAGCTGAAAAATACCAGCAAGAACGACACACCCCATGCTCCGGTCACCGAGGCGATCTGCAGAACCAAGGGACGCTGCCACTGACTCGCTGCCAGTGGCAGCCAGGGGAAGCCGCCAAAGATCACCCCGCGGAGCCATTCCAGGACAACCCACAAGCCCGCGAGCCCCGCTAGCGCGATGATACGAATGATGGCTGGATGACCCGTCAGACGCGGAATTGCCCACCACGCTACCAAAAACCAAAGCCCCACGATCAATCCGATGAAGGGTCCGAGGAGAAAAAGTCCCGCCCAAGTGACATTATGCAGCCAACCAAGCAGGATCGTCCAGGCGACCGCTTGCCCACCGAGCACGGACCAAGCGAAGGCCTTGAAAGTCGGCCGACGGTAGGCCCACAGCACGGCCGGCACGGTGAGCGCGTAAGCTGCCTCACCCGCATTGATCGGCGGAAAAGCGACGATCGTCAGCAGCGCCGTGAGCGCAAAAACCGCCAGACCCCACGCGAGCTGCGGATGCCGCTGCCAGAGCGTCGGCGCCGGCGCATAGGGGTCATGAACTTCCACCGGGTTGGGCATGGTCACAATTGAGGCAGAACCGCCGGCAACTCATTCAGATGCGCGATGCGGCGGAAACGCGGCAGGCTGTCGGGCGCCTCCTCGACGTGCTCATGCTGCCAGATGAGATGATAGGGAATATGGACGCCCGCGCCGCCCAGTTGGAGCACGGGCAGGATGTCGGACTTGAGCGAGTTGCCCACCATGGCGAATTCTTCGAGCGCGACCCCGTGGCGGCGCAAGACGCGCTCATAGGCCGGAGCGTCCTTCTCGCTGAGAATCTCCACGCCGTGAAAATGCGCGGCCAGACCGGACTCCGCCACCTTGCGCTCCTGATGGTGCAGGTCGCCCTTGGTGATCAGCAGCAGCCGGTAGTCGCGAGCCAGGGCCGGCACCACCTCGGCAACGCCGGCCAGCAATTCCACGGGATGGGCCAGCATTTCGCGGCCGGTTGCAAGGACCTCATCGACCTCGCCCGCAGTGATCTTGCCTTGCGTAAGGGTAATGGCCGCCTCGACGCAGCTCAGCATGAAACCCTTCACGCCGTAGCCGTAGAGCCCGAGGTTCTTCATCTCGGTGGCGAAGAGCACGCGATCCACCTCAGCCGGGGGATGGTACTTCGCCAACAAGGCACGGAATCGCTCGTGCGCTCGCTCGAAGATATCCTCGTTGCGCCAGAGGGTGTCGTCGGCGTCGAAACCGATGATGCGGATCATCGTGGTTAGGCGTTAGGAGTTACGGGTTAGGAGAAGTTCAATGCACATACACGCTGCGAGCCCCTTAACTCACAACAAACAACTCTTAACCGCCATGGTGCCTAGGCACCATGGCAATTCTTGAACTTCTTGCCGGAACCGCAGGGACAGGGGTCATTGCGGCCGACCTTCGGTGTCTCGCGGCGGATGGTGACCGCGGGGAGTTTGATTTCCTGCTCGGCGGGTGCGGCCGGGGCTTCCGTGGTACCGCCGCCGGTTTGGGTGGTCTGCACGGCGGCGCTCAAAGCGGTGGGCGCGGCGGCCGGACCCTGCATGCGGGCGGAGCGCGAGAGGATGGCGAAGAGATTCTCGAAGGCGTCGCGATTGGTCGCCGAGCGGAAAAGGCTCGTGCAAATCTGGAGCCGCACATTGTTCATCAACTCCTCGAAGAAGCGGAAGGCCTCGCCCTTGTATTCGGAGAGCGGGTCTTTCTGACCGTAGCTGCGGAGGCCAATCGAGCGACGGAGCTCCTCCATCTCGGTCAGGTGTTCCTGCCAGTGATGGTCGATGGCATTGATGACGATGTAGCGCTCGAGGCCACCCAGCGCTTCCTGGTCCTCGACGGATTCCTTGAGGGCGTAGGCGGCGCGGATGCGCTCCACGAGCGACTTGAGCAATGCCTCGGCGCTGCCGGTCATCTCCTCGAGTTTGGCGCTGACCGGGAAATGCGAATTAAGCCAGCCGACGAGGCTTTCGAGATTGGTGGAGGCACCCTTCTCGCCGTAACCGGCATTCTCGAGACGGGTGGCAATTTCCTCCTCGATCATTTCGAAGATGATGTCCTTGGGCCGGTCGCTGTGCAGCGCGCCGTTGCGGATGCCGTAGACGACCTCGCGCTGCTTGTTCAGCACATCATCGTACTGGAGCAGGCGCTTGCGGATGGCGAAGTTCTGCTGCTCGACCTTTTTCTGCGCGGACTCGATGGAATAGTTGAGCCATTTGTGCTCCAGCTCTTCGCCTTCCTGCATGGAACCCTCCATGATCTTGGAGGCCAGGTTGCCTTGGAGGAAGAGGCGCATGAGATCGTCTTCGAGCGAAAGGAAGAACTTGGTCTGACCCGGGTCGCCCTGGCGTGAGCAACGGCCGCGCAGCTGGCGGTCGATGCGGCGGGATTCGTGGCGCTCGGTGCCGACGACGAAGAGTCCGCCGAGTTCGCGCACGCCCTCGCCGAGTTTGATGTCGGTGCCACGACCGGCCATGTTGGTGGCGATGGTAACGGAACCGCGCTGGCCTGCCCGGGCCACGATCTCGGCCTCTTGCTGGTGGAACTTGGCGTTGAGCACTGTGTGGATGACGCCGGCGCGCTTGAGCATGCGGCTGAGCACTTCGGACTGCTCGACTGTCACGGTGCCAACCAGCACGGGCTGGCCGCGCTGCTGGGCCTCCTGGATCTGCTTCACCACCGCATTGTATTTGTCGCGCCGGGTCTTGAAGATCGAGTCGTTCTGATCGATGCGGATGCACGGCTTGTTCGTGGGGATCTGCGTGACGGCGAGACGGTAGATCTCGTTGAACTCCGTCGCCTCGGTCTCGGCGGTGCCGGTCATGCCCGCCAGCTTCTCGTACATGCGGAAGTAATTCTGAATCGTGACGGTGGCGTAGGTGCGCGTCTCGCGCTCGATGGTCACGCCTTCCTTGGCCTCGACCGCCTGATGCAGGCCGTCGGACCAGCGGCGGCCCGACATGATGCGACCGGTATTCTCGTCCACGATGACAACCTTGCCGTCCTGCACGACATACTCGACGTCGCGCTCGTAGATCGAATAGGCGCGCAGCAGCTGGGAGAGCGCGTGGATGTCTTCGGAAACCACCTCATAACGCGTCTGGGCATCGCGCTTGGCCTGCTCCTTCTGCTCGGGCGTCTTCGTCGTGTCTTTTTCGATCTCGATGAAGATGGTCGCGAGATCGGGCAGTACGAACGCGTCGGGATCGTTCGGCTGGAGTCTCTTCCGGCCCGGCTCGGTGAGGTCGGCCTGGTGGTTCTTCTCGTCGATGACGAAGAAGAGCTCCTCCTTGTATTTGTAGAGCTCGTTCTTGTTGAAGTCGCTGTGCATCTCGACGTCGGTTTTGTCGAGGAGCTTGCGCCATTCCGGATTTTCCTGGAGGCGGAGGAGCTGCTTGTTCTTGGGCATGCCCAGTTTGACCTGGAGCATCTTGATGGCCGCGGTTTGGCGGTCCTCGGGGGTGGCGTCCTTTTTCTCGAGGAGATCGGACGCCTCCTTCACCAGCCCGTTGATGAGACGGAGCTGGGCCGCAACGAGCTGCTCGACGCCGGGCTTGAGCCGGGTGAACGGCTGTTCGCGCTCGATCGGCGCCGGACCGGAAATGATCAGCGGAGTGCGGGCCTCGTCGACGAGGATCGAGTCGATCTCGTCCACGATGCAGTAGAAATGGTCGCGCTGTACCTGGTTCTCCTTGCGGGTGGCCATGCCGTTGTCGCGCAGGTAATCGAAGCCAAACTCGGAGGCGGTGCCGTAGGTGATGTCGCGAGCGTACATCTCGCGGCGCTGCTCGGAATGCATCTGCTGCTGGATGCAACCTACCGTGATGCCGAGGTAGTTGTAGAGATGCCCCATCCATTCGGAGTCGCGGCGGGCCAGGTAGTCGTTGACGGTGACGAGCTGGGCGTTCTTCCCCGTGAGAGCGTTGAGGTAAAGGGGCAGCGTCGCGACGAGGGTCTTGCCCTCGCCGGTGGCCATTTCGGCAATGCGGCCCTCGTGAAGCGTGATGCCGCCGATGAGCTGAACATCGAAATGCACCATGTCCCAGGTGAGCTCGTGATCGCAGACGATCGCCTTGGTGCCGCAAAGGCGGCGGGCCGCGTTCTTCACGGCGGCGAAGGCTTCGGGCAAAATCTGGTCAAGCGTCTCGCCTTGCTGGAGGCGGGTGCGGAATTCCCCCGTCTTGGCGCGAAGCTGATCCTCGCTCAGGCCTTGGTATTGCTGCTCAAACTCATTGATGCGAGCGACGATGGGACGGCACTTTTCGATGTATTTCCGGTGATGCCGGCCGGCGAATTTCTTGAGGATGAAGCTGAGCATTGAAAGGGGACGAATGAAAACTACGCCCGCAGGCTTGGCAAATGGCAAAATACACCTAGCCGGAATTCCCTAAGTCACTGGATCGCAGGCATCGTCAGAAATTTATTCATGGTTTGCATGCCGCCTGCTCATGGAGGGCCATCCCCCATGAGCCGCACCAATCCGCCTATGACTGACCCGCTCCCTGCCGATCCCTTTCAGAACTACGAAACCGGCTCATTTTACGACGAGATGATGTCGGGGGCCGGCCAGGTACGCTCCCATTACCAGCATTTCCTCCGGCATTTCGCTACCGTCAGCCCGGAAGAATTCCAAGCCAAGCGCAGTGCGGTCGACCTGGCCTTCCTCCGTCAAGGCGTGACGTTTAATGTCTATGGCGACTCACAGGGGACGGAGCGCATTTTTCCTTTCGACCTCGTGCCCCGCATCATCCCGGCGAGCGAATGGGAGCAATTGGAGGCGGGTCTCATCCAGCGCATCACGGCGCTGAACCTCTTCCTGCACGATATCTATCACGAGCAAAACATCATCAAGGACGGCACCATCCCCGCCCACTATGTGATGTCGGCGAAACATTTCCGGCGCGAATTCATGAATGTGAAGGTACCGCGCGACATCTACATCCATATTTGCGGCACCGACATCATCCGCGACGACAAAGGCCAATACCTCGTTCTTGAGGATAACGCCCGCTGTCCGTCCGGCGTCAGCTACGTCCTGGAAAACCGGCGGGCCTTGAAACGCACCTTCCCCGAAATCTTCGAGGCAGGTGGCGTGCGTCCGGTGGAAAACTACGCGATGGAGCTGCTCAAGGTCCTCCAGCACA
>DATCRM010000214.1:0-8871 GCA_036568985.1 Lacunisphaera sp.
GCTCTTCAATCCCTACGCCGGTCGCGTCACGGTGGGTGGCGTGAACTACGTCGCCCAGCACCGCATCCTCTATGATCGCTCGCGGATCAGCGCCGGGAATCCCGTTGGCCTCATCCCCAACGCCCCGACGGCGGCGAACCCGAACGGATTCTCCGGCAACTGGAATCCCGGCGGGGACACTTCCAACCGGCTTTTCTATCTCGCCAATGTGACCGATTGGTCCGACGGGCGCGTGACCACCGTGGCCGGTGTGAGCGTGAATACCTTCGATACTGTCAATTTCGGCCCCACTTCCACCGGTCTGCATTTCACCATCCTGCCGAAACATGATTATTGGGGTTACACGGTGGGCGCCAATGTGGCCATGCCCCGACTCTCCGGTCTGCGGGCCTACGCGACGGTCAGCACGGCGGGTTTTCCCGGTGGCACGACCCGGGATTACTACGGCCAATCCCTGAAGGTGCCCGAGGCGCGGTCGCCGCAGCCCGAAATCGGCCTGAAATGGAATTCGCCCGACGGCCGGTTCATCGCGCAGCTCTCGTATGACCCGGCGACCCTGGTGCGGAACGAAACGCAGAATGCCGGGCTCGATTATTTCAACGCGGTCAACCCGGCCGGCATCAACGGACGCCACAATGGCGGCGACCAGTGGATCAATCTCGACCGCGAGGCCAGCGCGGCCGGCCTGGTGGTCACCGCCGTGCCGACTCGTTCGTGGCGCGTCCGGTTTTCCGCCACCAAGCTCGACGGCCGGATCAAAAGCACGGTGCAATATGCGCAGCTCTACAACGATCAGTTCCATCTGAATGCCGGCACCGTCACCTATGCCGACGGCACGCCGCTGCTGGTCGATCCTACGGGCGGCATCAACCCGGGCAGCACTCCGCTGACCCTCGCGATGATCAATGATCCGACGAGTCCTTTCTACGCCAGCCCCGATCCCGAGTCGGGTCGCATCCGCACGGTCGCGCTCATCAACGCGCTCACGGCGGTCGATCCCGTTCACGGGCAGGCGGCCACCGGCGCCACCGGCCTGCCGATCTCCGCAATCCAATATCACTTCTCCAATCCGCACAACGGGGTCGTGACAGTCGTCAACGCCGGCGAGAAAAACACCGGCATCAACGAGTACACGCTGAATCTGCAGAGCAACTACGCCTTTGCCAGCGGCGCACTCAAGGGCCTGTCCCTCTTCTTCGACCTGCGGACTACGCTTCGGAATCGCGCTTACTACACCTTGCGTTTTCCGACGGCGGCGACTGGCAACGCCCTGCAAGGGATGCGGGAACTCTACCGGATGCCCGATCTGACCATCTGCGGCCTCGGGGTCAGTTACACGCATGCGCTGCCCGGCGCCGCGCGACGCCTGACCTGGACGACGCAACTCAACGTGCGCAACCTTTTCGACAACTCCGACGTCCTCGTCATGCCGAATCCCGCCAACGCCGCGCAATTGCGCGCGCGCTTGTCCGCCCAGCCGAGGCAGTTCATCTGGACGAACACGTTCCGGTTCTGAGGTAGGGCGTGACCGCTGGGCACGCCGTTGGGATTTACGCGGCCAATCGGACGGACGGCCCGGCGGTCCGTCCCTACCTGCTGGCAGCATAAAGCAGCCGAAAAATATTTCACGGAAACGTAGCCCGTTTCTGCGGCCGGTCCGTCTGGCTAGATGACGGTCGCCACCCCCTTCTTCCGCGCGGCGTCCGACCATCCCCCACCATGACCAAAACCCTATCCCTGCGCCGCGCTGCCGGCGCGCTCGCGCTCGGCGCCCTCTTTCTCGGGGCCGCTCACGCTGTTGCCCAGACGACTACTCCGCCCGCTGCGACGCCCGCTCCCAAGGCGGGCAGCGACACCGCCGACAAGGAAGTATACCAGCTCAGTCCGTTCGAGGTGAACGTCAGCAAGGACACGGGCTACGGCGCTCTCCAGTCGAGCTCGCTCACCAATTTCAGCATGGACCTGCAGAAGATGCCCGCGACCGCGCAGGTGTTCACGCAGTCCTTCATCGACGACACCGCCTCGACCTCGATCGAGACCATGCTCGTCAAATACGCCGGCACGGTCGGCTACAACCCCAACAACGCCGGCGCCGCACTCGACATGACCGGTGACCGCAACGGCAGCCAGGGCATCGGCATCCGCGGCCTGCAGGCCGCCGGCATCAAGCGCGACGGGTTCATCGGCATGAAGAACAGTGCCCGCACCGCCACGGGCAACACCGACAACTTCGACATCGAGCGCGTCGAGCTCATCGAGGGCCCGCAATCGATTCTTTACGGCGCGGTCGGCGGCGGCGGTGTGATCAACACCGTTTCCAAGCGCGCGACTTTCCGCGAAAGGAAGGGCTCGGTCCGTTACACGATCGACGACAACACCGACAAACGCGGCACCTTCGATTACAATTACGGCGCGGAGAAAGTCGCCGTGCGCGTGGCGGGCGTCTACGGCAAGGGCGCCACCGAGCGCTTCAACCTCAGCAACCAGCATGATCTCGACGGGCTCTACGCCCAGGTGGCCTACCGTCCGATCCAGAAAATCACCGTGCGCGTACTCGGCGAACGCGTCCACAACCTCGCCGTTTTCAACAACGAGCCGAACTTCGACGCCTTCCTGCCTGTCGGTGATCCGCGTCGCGGCCAGGATCGCCGCTATCTCGCCCTGACGGGCCAGCTGGCGAATGTGACAAACGTCCTCAAGAACGAGCCGCTAACCTACGAGAACTACAGCTCGCTTTCCGGCTGGTGGACCTCGGAGAAGATCAAGAACGAGTACCTCAACGCGGTCGTCGAAATGGACATCGGCGCCGGCTTTTCGGCCAAGCTTACCGGCATGTACAGCGAG
This sequence comes from Lacunisphaera sp., assembly GCA_036568985.1. Classification (GTDB taxonomy): domain Bacteria; phylum Verrucomicrobiota; class Verrucomicrobiia; order Opitutales; family Opitutaceae; genus Lacunisphaera. Next base: position 2,845 of record DATCRM010000214.1, read on the forward strand.
ACGCTCGACCAGCGCTCGAACGCGGTGAACACCAAAACCCTGCTGCTGCCCCTCACGGGCGGCAACCCTTTCAACGAAACCGCCTATTCCCTCACGAACGCAGGCTACAACGAGCAACAGGACCGGACCAAGGGGGTTCAATTCACCCTCTTGCACCAGCGCGACTTCAAGTTCTGGAAGCTCGAGGGTCGCTCGAACACGGCGTTCGGCGTGGAGTTCAGCCATCAAGGCCCGTCGTTCGGCAGCAGCGGTTACGACACCAAGTACTACCAGGCTGATGCCAACTGGAACGTCGTCATCAATTCCGCGCTGACGCAGGACTACGGCCGCATCCCGATGCCCGCGCAGTACTGGACGATCGGCAGCGGCATCCAGACCGAGCCGCTCTTCAATCCTTACGCGGGCCGCGTCACGATCGGCGGGGTGAACTACATCGCCCAGCACCGTATCCTCTACGACAAGTCGAAGGTAACCGCCGCCAATCCCTACGGTGTCATCCCGAACAACCCGACCGCGTCGAATCCGAACGGCTTCACCGGCAACTGGAATCCGGGCGGCGACACGAACAACCGCCTGATCTACCTGGCCAACGTCACCGACTGGTTCGACGGCAAGCTCACCACGGTAGCCGGAGCGAGCGTGAACACCTTCGACACAATCAACTTCGGCCCAACGTCCACCGGGGTCCAGTTCACGATTCTGCCCAAGAACGACTATTGGGGCTACATGTTTGGCGGCAACGTCATCGTGCCGCGCGTCCCCGGTCTCCGTTTCTACGCGACGCTCAGCACCGCCGGCATGGCCGGCGGCACGACCGTGGACTTTTACGGCAAGCCGCTGAAGGTGCCCGAGGCGAAGGCGCCGCAGCCCGAGATCGGTTTCAAATGGGTTTCCCCGGAGTCGCGCTTCATCGCCCAGATTTCCTACAACCCGACAACGGAAGTGGAAAACGAAACGCAAAACGCGGGGACGGATCCGTTCAATGCGGTCAATCCGAACGGCATCAACGGCCGCTTCAATGGCGGCAACCAATGGATCAACCTCGACCGCAAGGCGAGTGCCGCCGGCCTGGTCATGACGGCCACGCCCACCCGCAACTGGACCCTGCGCTTTAATGCGACCAAGCTCGACGGCGAGATCACGAGCACGGTCAAATACAACCAGCTCTACAACGACCAGTTCTACGTGAACGCCGGCACCGTGACCTACAAGGACGGCACGCCCGTACTCGTCAACCCGACGAACGCCACCGGCGGCCCCAAGACCACGCCGCTGACCCTTGCGATGATCAACGATCCGACGAGCGCCTTCTATGCGAACCCCGATCCGAACTCCGGTTCGATCCGCACCGCCGCGTTGATCAGCACCCTGACCGCCATCGACCCGGTGCACGGCATGGCCGCCACGGGAGTCACGGGGCTTCCGATCTCCGCCATGCAGTACAACTACGTGAACCCGAACAATGGCGTGATCACCGTCGTCGCGGCGGGCGACAAGAACACCGGCATCAACGAATACTCGTTCAACCTGCAGAACAGCTATTCATTCGACGCCGGACCGCTCAAAGGCCTTTCCATTTTCTTCGACGTGCAGCGCACGATCAAGAACCGCGCCTACTACACGATCACGTTCCCGGCCGGCTCGACCAACACTCTCCAGGGCGTGCGTTCGCTCTACCGGATGCCTGACCTGACCGTTTGCGGTCTCGGCTTGAGCTACACGCACAAGCTGCCCGGCAAGCTCGACAAATACGTGTGGTCGACCCGGCTCAACATCAAGAATCTGTTCGATCAGTCGGAGGTCATCATCATGCCGAACGTCACCAACTCCGCCCAGCTGCGCGCGCGGCTCGACGAGCAACCGCGGCTGTTCATCTGGTCCAACACCATCAGCTTCTGAGGCCCGTGGCACACGGGTCCCGGGACCGCATTCGCAACGGGGGTTGTGGGTGCGGGTTAGGGTCAATCCAAAGTGCAGGCGTGACTATCACGCCTGCACTTCTGGTTTTCAGGGCGTCTTAAGTAAAGATCCTCGGGGCCAGCCCCGAGGCATTTCAGAAATGGAGGCAGGACTATCAGTCCTGCGAGGCGCAGGTCGCGCTCTTTCCCAAACGCGGGGCTGATAGCCCCGCCTCCAACCAAGTCGGAGCACCTGTCAGCCGTAGGCCAGGCGAAGGCTGAAGCTCCGAGGTATTCGACCCGCAGGGAATAAACTCGTAGCCGGACCACTCGCGAAAAACTCGAAGTCCCTGCTGCCGTCATCCTGCCTGTCCGCCATAGCCTTGGCGACGGCGGAAGCCGTGCGAAGCATCCACGAGGTCGGCGCAGGTCCGTCCTTACCCTTGGATCCTTCGCGCGGCTCAGGATGACCGTAGCGGGGACTTGGTTCCCGCTCGGAAGATGTGCGGCTACACCTTAATGTGAACCGCGCTAGCGGGCGGATATTGCACGTTTCCCGATGGGGCAGCCTATACATCCCGGCGCTTCAGCTGTCGCCGAGCCTATGGCTTACAGGCCGCGACATCCCTTTCCGTAGAGGGCGCCCTGAAATCCAGCCGGATCGATGCAGTAAGGAACCACGAATGGACACGAATTCACACGAATCCAGAGTGAGGGTTGCCCAGACCGGACCGCTGACCTCACGCCACCACCTGGTGCTCGAAATCGAGGCTTGGTTTCTCATTCGTGTTCCTTCGTGTCCATTCGTGGTTGAACTGAATCGTTCCGGATGAAGAGGGGTGCCCGATAGGGCGGGGTGTGTGGGAGGGTCATGGAGCGGCGTGAACTATTTGCTTGAGCGACCGCCTTTGCCTTTAAGGGCTGCATGTGCATCATGCTTTCTGTTTTTGCGCATTCTGCGTTTTCTGTGGCCAACCCCTCCTCATGAAATTCTTCGCTGCTTCGCTCCTTTGTGTTCTCAGCTTTGCCACGTCCGGTCTTGCCGCCGATACGGCCCCGGCGCCGGTCTACGAATTGCGCATCTATTACACGCATCCCGGAAAAATGCCGGATCTGCTCAAGCGCTTCCGTGAGCACACCTGCAGCCTCTTCGAGAAGCATGGCATGGTGAACGTCGGCTACTGGCTGCCCGTTGAGGCCAGCGAGCAGGACAAGCTTTATTATGTGCTCCGTCACGCCAGCCGCGACGCCGCCAAGGGCTCGTGGAAGGCCTTTGGTGACGATCCCGAGTGGAAGACCGTTCGCGATGCCAGCGAAGCCGCGGGCAAGATCGTGGCCAAGGTGGACTCAACTTTTCTCGCGGCCACGGATTACTCCCCGGCCGAGATTCCCGGCGCGCTGCGGACGGGCGCGCACATCTACGAGCTGCGCACCTACACGACCAACGAGGGCAAGCTGGATGCCTTGGACGCGCGCTTCCGCGAGCACACGATGAAACTTTTTGCCAAGCACGGCATGACCAACGTCCTCTACACGCACCCGACCGACACGGACAAAGGGGCGGGGAAGACGCTCGTCTATGTTCTCGCCCACGCGAACGTCGCCGCTGCCAAGGCGTCATTCGACGCCTTCCGGGCGGATCCTGATTGGGTGAAAGTGAGGGATGCGTCCGAAGCAAACGGCAAGCTGCTCGTGCAGCCACCTGTATCCCTGTTTCTGAGGCCGGTTGATTTTTCGGCCCTCAAATAGAGCCGCCGCCTGACGGCTAAATCGCTGCGCGAAACAGCGGTCAGTGTCCGCTGTGGCCGCCACCGTCGCAGTGGCTGGAGAGGCCGCCGGCATCGCCATGATGTCCACCGTCGCCGGAATGGTGGGCATGATCACCGGAGGTCTCCGCTGTTCCGGACATCACGCCCGGCAGATAGTCGGTGTCAGCTGTGCCACCGGTACCCGCTTTTTTGCTCGGGAGCGACACGAGCAGGAAGGCGAGCATGGTAAAAACGACGATGAGCAGGAACACGGTCATGACGGAATACTCTCCAAGGGGTTGGATTTTATGAGTTGGTCCCGCCTGGCCCGACGAGGCCGCCAGCAAGGAAGCAAGTCGCCGCTGAGGCAATCCTTCATTGGCGCCGGCCGCTCCCCGGCAGGATTCAGCGAAATTTCGAACTGGAGACTTGACGGGAGCCTTTTTTGGATACACTACCTTGGTTAATAAAGGTACCTTGTTGATAACCCTATCATGAGCCTCGAAGAAAAATTTGCCGCCATCCGCAAGGGTCTCCTCGAGTTCCTGGTCCTGAAGATCATTTCGGCCAACCAGGTTTATGCGGCGGACATCCTGAAAGAGCTCAACGCGACCGAATTCGCGACGCAGGAGGGCACGCTTTACCCGCTGCTCAGCAAGATGCGCCGCGAGGAGCTGGTGGACTACGAGTGGAAGGAATCCGAGTCCGGCCCGCCGCGAAAATATTACGAGCTCACCGCCAAGGGCCGTGAGTGCCTGCGCGAAACCGCCGACTACTGGCAGAAGATCAGCGGCACCGTGAAAAACCTTGGCCAGAAGTGAACGCCCCTTTTTGGCCCAAACCCCGCGTACCATGAACAAAGTAATCACGATCAACCTGAACGGTGTCGCCTACCAGTTGGAAGAGGGTGGCTACGACGCCCTGCGCGCCTACCTTGAGAACGCCGCGCGCCGTCTCGAAGGCAATCCCGACAAGGACGAAATCATCACCGACATCGAACAGGCCATCGCCGACAAATTCCGCGCCCTCCTCGGGGCGTACAAGACGGTCGTGAACGCGAAGGAAGTGGCCGCCGTGCTCAACGAGATGGGACCGGTGGAGGATGCACCGGGTGCTGAACCTTCCGCGGGCGCGACAAAGTCCGGCAGTGCAGGACAGGGGGCGGCTGCGGCCGCAGCCGAGTCTACGATTCCGGGCGAGACTGGCGGGATTCGGAGGCTTTACCGCATCTATCCTGAAGGGGCCATGCTCAGTGGCGTGTGCAACGGCCTGGGGGCCTATTTCGGGGTCGATGCCACCCTTTTTCGGATCGCCTTCGTACTGCTGACGCTCACATGGGGCGCAGGCGCGTTGGTTTATATCATCATGGTGCTGCTGATCCCGCAGGCCAAAACTCCGGCGGAAAAAGCCGCCGCTTCCGGCATGGCGGCGACGGCGCAGGAATTCGTCAAGCGCGCCCGGGAGGGTTATTACGAAGGCATGAAGACGTTTCACGACAAGGAGGCCCACCGGGCTTGGAAACGGAAGTTCAAACAGGAGATGCGCGGTTGGAAGCATGGTTTCGGTCGGCAGATGCAGGAGCAGTCGAAGCAATGGCAGCAGCACTGGCATCAGTTTCAACAAGGGCAGCAGAACTGGCCGAGCCACTGGGCCCACCGACCACCGGGCGTCGTTGGTCCGGTGTTCGTCGCGCCGCTTCTCTCGCTGCTGCTCTTCGTCCTCGTGCTCTTGATGGTTTACGCGATTTACTCGATCGCCACCACCCACGCCGTGTTCGGCCTGGCACTTCCGGCCAGCATGCCATTGTGGGTGGGAATCGTGCTGGTGGTGATCGCCTATCAGTTTGCCGCCTGGCCGCTCAAGTCGGCCCGTTACGCATGCTATTATCCCGGACATCACTGCGGCCCGGGCGCAGCATGGGGTTTCCTCGGCAGTCTCGTCGGCTTGTTCTTTCTCGCCTTCGGCATCTGGTCGCTCGACCGGCATGTACCCGAATTCCATGAATGGCTGGTGCAATTGCCGTCCTTGCTGCAGCGGGGCGTCGATACCGTGCACGGCTGGTTCGCGCAGAAGTGATCGAGACTCAATGCCCGCGAGAAACGCCAAGAATGCAAAGGTGGTTGTCCGTGCGACGAGGAAGGCGGCCAGCCCCAGCCAACCGGTTTCAGGGAATCAGAAAGAGCGAATTCCTGCTTCCGTTGTCCTGCGGGAATGGGGTATGGCCAGTTTGGCCTGGGTTCATTCCCTGTGGGTCGAATACCTCGGAGCTTCAGCCTTCGCCTGGCCTACGGCTGACAGGTGCTCCGACTTGGTTGGAGGCGGGGCTATCAGCCCCGCGTTTGGGAAAGAGCGCGGCCTGCGCCTCGCAGGACTGATAGTCC
>DATCRM010000215.1:0-4436 GCA_036568985.1 Lacunisphaera sp.
GCCACGGTTTTGATTTTGCAGCTTGCCCTTATGCACACGCAGGTGCGGGGGGCGGTGTTTGTGGAAAGCTTCGATCCGCCCGCGCCGGGGACTCAGCCGGCGTGGCAGGTGCCGGCGGGCAGCGCCGAAGTCGTCAGCGGCCAAACGGGTGCGGTGGGCACGTCTCTCAAACTCGCCACCGCGTTGCCCGGTCAGGCCGAAACGCGGGTGGTCCGGCCGATCACCGGCTGGAACCCAGCCGAACCGGTCGCCTTCATCGACTTTCTCATCAAACCGGCGGCCAATCCCGAAGGCAGCATGGCCTCGGTCTACGTCAACGGCACCCAGATCGCCTTCCAGGTGCCGGCGGGCAGCACCCAGGGGCAAATCTGGGCTTACCACGGCAATGACGACGATGCCACCGGTGGCTCCGAGCAATGGCTCAAGTCGCCGGCGAGTTATACCATCTCCGCCACGACCCGGCAGGCGACCGCGTTCAGCCGCCTGACCCTGCGCCACGACTACTCGCGCAAGATCTGGGACCTCTTCGTCGACGGCAAGCTGGCGGCCGCCAACCTCGGCTTCGACGGCCGCGACGCCAACCTCACCGCGATCGAATTCTACGGCAGCGACGTGGCCGACCTGCACGTGGACCAGTTGCAGGCCGATCCGACCAACCTGCTCTTCCCCGACGCCGACAAGGACGGCCTGCCCGACGCCTGGGAAACGGCCAACGGTTCCAACCCGAACCTCTACGACCGCGACGCGCTCAAGCCGGGCACCGGCAAATCGTTCCTGGAAAATTACGCCAGCTCGCTCTGGAGCGCCACGGTGCCCAACGGCGCCAACGGCGGAGCTGCGTCCAGCGCCTCCATTCCGCCGCTGACCGTGCTCGGCGCGCATCAGGCGGTCGGGTCCTTGAAAGGCTCGCTCTCGGTGGGCGGCGACGGTTCGGCGAGCTATTCGATCCCGATCGACCTGCCGAAAGGCACCGCGGGCATGGAGCCGAAGCTCTCGCTCAACTACTCGAGCGGCGGCGGCAACGGAATGTACGGCGTAGGCTGGAGCCTGGGCGGCCTGCAAAAGATCACGCGCGGCCCGGCCAGCGCGGCCAAGGACGGCAACTACGATCCGGTCGACTTCGACGAATACGACCGCTACTTCCTCGATGGCGAACGGCTCATCTGCGTTTCAGGCGCCTACGGCTCGCCCGGTTCCGAGTACCGGACCGAGATGGACGCCTACTCGCGCATCACGCTCAACGGCAGCGCCCCCGACAATTATTGGTGGCAGCTTGAAACCAAGGCCGGGTTGATCGTCGAACTCGGCAACACCGCCGGCTCGCGCGAAGCGGCGGTGGGCGAAAACGGCGGCGCGAGCCCCGGGATTCTCTCGTGGAGCGTGAACCGGGTGGCCGACACCTGCGGCAACTACTACGCGGTGCAATACGCCGTCGACGCGGCCGGCGGCTACTCCTCGGTCGACCGCCGGGTGAGCCGGTTGGACTACACCGGCGGCACGGGCCGCGCGCCGTACTGCTCGGTGGAGTTCGATTACGAAACGCGCCCGGACCAGGGCCGCGCCTTCACGCCGCACGCGGGCTACCTGGTGACCAAGCGGTTGTCCAAGATCCGGGTGAAAACCGGCGGCTACACCAACCACAGCTACCGGCTGGGGTATCAGAATTCCTGGCAGAGCGGCCGTTCGTTTCTCACCTCGATCCAGAAGTTCGCCAATGACGACAACGCGCTGGGGGTTCCGGCCTCGACCTTCACCTACGACGGTCTGACGCAGGGTAAGCCGATCTGGCAGGACAGCGGCGCGTCGAAGTGGCCGGTGTACGGTTCGGGCTGGGACGCGTCGGCGGGCGTCAACTCGCTGGTCACGCTCGGCGATACCAACGACGAAGTGCGCTTGAACGGCGATGTCTCGCGCGGATGGGTCCTTCCCGCCGGGTTCACATTGTATCCGGATTCGAAACTGACCTTCAAATTCAAGGGCGAGAATTTCGTTTCGGGCGCCTACATCGGTTTCGATACCGATACCGTTTCCTCGCCGGGGGATTTGTTTTTGCCGCGCCTCTGTCTGATCCGCGGCAGCGGGTCTCCGCCTGCGAATTCGACGATTCCCCGAGCCCGGGAGATCACCTACACGCCGGACGCGAGCGGCTGGCAGACGATCACCTTCGATGTGGGCGCGATCTCCTTGCAGAGCTTGTTCGGCACCTCCACCAGCGGGGTGCAAACGCACCTGGCCCTCATCAACGTGGACGAAACGACCGCCGACGGGATTTCCACCGCGATCTTCAAGGACCTCCGCATTTACCGCGGTGGCGCCCAGCAGCCCGCCGAGGTCCCCCCCTTGACCTTCACCGCGCCGGGGGAGCTGCCCGATCTGTATCAGGACATCCACGATTGGGGGATTCGCTTCATCGATCTGGATGGCGACGGCGTGACGGAGCTTTGCGACTGGCGTGCCACGCGGTTCCTGAGCACGGCCGGAACCCCTTCGGGCTCTTACCTGGTCAAAACCACCTCGCCGGAAACGGTGGGCCGGGTTTATCGCAACCAGGGAGGCGGCTTCGTCGTCGATGACACGCTGAGGCCTCCCTCGTATCTGCCGCTCTCGAGCCGGCATGGCGACACCGACGCCACCAAATCGGGCCAACGGCATCGCCTCTTCGCCACCCCCATGGATATCAACGGCGACGGGCGTCCCGACCTTTTGGGTTCGACCAACCTCCAATCCTGGGTCAACCCGCTCTCCCTTTACTCTCTGTCCAACGACCTGACGTTCCATACCTGGGTCAATGGCGGCTGGCAGGAGCTCACCGCGTATAAACTGCCGTTCCGGCCCAAGAATATTTACAGCACGGTCGACTACGGCGGGTGGGGCCGTAACCACCACATGGAATGGCTGGATCTGGATAGCGACGGCTACACGGACCTTTTATACCACACGACGAGCCAGGGCATGTTGGTGAGCGCCAGCGATGAGCAATTGGTTCTCAGCCCCGGCAACTCGACCAGCGCGTGGCTCAATAAAGTCCACCTCGGCCAAGGCTGGGTCAGGCGGGATGAGCTCGGATTGCGCGAACCGTTGCAAATCTGCGAACCGGATCCCAAGGACAAAGGCCGGCGCTTGCAGGACCTCAACGGCGATGGCCGGCCGGACGTGGCGGAGTCGGTCTCCGACGGCGGTTCCCAGCCGCGCCGCAGCTACTTCCTCAATGCCGCCGCCGACGGGGCGCTCACGGGCTGGAACTCCACCGCGGGACTGCAAAATCCGCCGGCTTCCGCCTGGGACCTGCCCAAAGGCCCGACGCTTTTCGAAAAAAACGCGCCGTTCGTCAACACGACCGGGGTGCCCAAAGGCGCCCAACTCTGCGACCTCAATGGCGACGGCCTGCCGGACATCGAGCGCACGCTTTTAAACAGCGGGGTGTTTCAAAAGGCGGTTTGGTTGAACCATGGAGCGGCCTTGGGACGCTGGGTGGAAGAAGCGACCGTCTCCGCCTCGGTGCCGCAAAGCGGAAGTTATCTGCCGCCTCGACCGCTCAACATCGATACCGATGGAGCCAGCATTCCGGTGGGATACGAATGGGCGGATCTCAACGGCGACGGCCTGGTCGACCTCTTTTACTGCAGTTACGAGCACAGCGACACGCCGGGAGGAGACAATCTGGCGATCCTCAATACGGGAAGCGGCTGGATGGAGCGCCCGGAATGGGGAGGACCCGCGGGAGCCTCCCGCATCTTTATCAATCCCGACCGGCGCAAGGCGGGACAGCGCAGCGCGCGCCTGCAGGATTTCAACGGCGATGGATTCCCGGATCTGATCACCGGCCTGATCAACGAAACCCAGAAGATCTGGCTCAATCAGTGCAAAAAAGAAGTGCTCACGTCGGTCACCGACGGCTTCGGCACGACCCTGGGCATCGAATACAAGCGCCTCAACGACCCAACCCCCGTCATCGGCGGCACCTCCCGCGTCTTCCAACCCTACACCGGCACGTTACCCGCCGGCCAGGCCGTCTCCTGCGGCCCGCAACTCGTCGTCTCGCGCCTGATCGAACCCGACGGTCTCGGTGGCCAAACCGTCGAGCGCCACTACTACGGCGACCTCCGTAGCGACCGCGCCAACGAGTCTTCCCTCGGCTTCGGCTGGACCGAAGTCTACAAGGACCTCTACCCGGCCGGAGGCGGCGTGATTCCGCGCGGCTACTCCCGCACCGAAGCCGCCCGCGCGTTCCCCTTCGGCGGCAGCGCGGTGAAGAGCGAGTCCTACGTCCACGTCGGCCAAACCGACTCGCGCCTGCCCGGCGTGACTCCCGGCTACAAATGCGTTTCGCGAGAAACCTCCACCTACGGCGAACTGGCGACCACCGCAGGCATTGGCGGCACCGTGCGCCGTCCGGTTCAGACCGGCTCGGTCAGCGAGCGCTACGACCTGGATGG
>DATCRM010000216.1:0-6326 GCA_036568985.1 Lacunisphaera sp.
CGGCCTTCGGGCCCACGAATGCGGTGAATTCCCCCTGATTGTTTCCGCCGATCTCGGCTGAAACACTCAAACCGGGAATCCGAGTATCGATCGCCGCCTCAAGCGACATCCCCTCGCAGGTCATCTCCACGCCAAATTCGAAAGGCAGCGCCTTGCCGCCCGGCAGCGCGTTCGTACCGAAACTGATACTTTTGTTTCCATCGCATTTCTCGACCTCTTCCTCCTCGGGTTCCGTCGGTACATCGCTCGGATCCTTGGTAATCAGGGGATGCTCGCCAACACTCGCGTGCATCTGGACGAGATGCAGGAGCCGGTGGTAGGACCTCCAGCGTTCGGCCTCGATCCCCAGCCGGATGTATTCGTGCCATGCACTGTCGCCCACTTGGGCGGCGATGGCCGTTGCCAGGAAATGCCATTCGTCGAACCAGGCGCGCTCAGCCTGATCTTCGCGCATGATGTAAGGTGTCATCCGACCCAAAGCCGCTTCGAAGGCGGGCCGGCTTTTCTCGGCAATCTGTTCGGCGGTCGGGCTGTATTTTTTCGCCAGGCATTCCCTCATGTACGCGTCCTGCGCCTTGTAAGCCTCCTCGTCGCGTTGATCGGTGATTTTATCGCGGGCAGCTTCTCGTTCGCGCCACAGTTCCCGCCGTCGCCGGTCGAGCTCGCGCAGTTTGGCATCCCGATAGTCGATCGAACTGGCGAGCTGCTGCATGCGGTAACCCCAGGTTTCCTCCACGCTGACATCGGTATGGACGTAACCCTTGGGCCGGACACGGCGTTCGGTGATGGCGCGGTGCCTTTCGTCCGCCGCGCTCTTGGCCGCATCCATTTTAGGCCCAAGGTCGTTCGCCTGCAAAACGGTCTGTGCATAGTGCATGCCCGGCAACCGGCCGTGCTTGCCCTTGGCAGGATCAATCAGTGAGCGCACATCGATCGCGACTTCAGCGCCGGTGACGGTCGCGTCCGGTTCAGGTTGGGTTGGATCCACTCCGGCGCACACCATCAACGGGCTGCGGTGACGCCACACACCGAGCAGCAGATATTTTCGCTGTTCGGCGGGATCATCCGAAATGATCGCCATCATCCGGGCGGCTTCCGCGAGTTGCGGCTCGCGCTCGGCCACCCCGCGGAGAAGGGTTTTGGCGGTGGTGACATCGCCCAGGCGGGCGAGGGCGTAACCGCGAACGTAGTCCACGGCATCGCGTCCGCTGATGCCCATCGGGGGCGAGGGCATGGCGCCGACGCGGGCCAGTTCATCGAGGAAGGCGATCGATTCGTTCGCGTAGCCGAAGCCCGCGAGCATGCCGGCGAGATCGGCGAGCGCATCCGCCGACTGTGGGTTGCGATCATACGCGGCGACGAGCACGGCGAAGGCGGCGGAGGGTTTGCCCTTGGCCAGCTGCGCGACCGCGAAGAGGCGCAGCGTGACCGGCTCGTTGTCTGGCAGCGCCTTGAGCGCGGCGGCGAGCGAAGCCGGCTCAACCGCGGATTTGGCCAGGGCCCGGGCCTTCGCCAGCGCGGCGGCAAAGGTCACCGGCTGTTGCGTCACCCCGCCGACCAGGCCCTCGTTGCTGCTGCGCAAGGCAGCCAGCTCTTCCTCGACGTTGACCGCTCGGATGTCGCCGTAACTGCGAAAACCAGCGGGGGGAACTGTCGCGTCGCTTCCGATCACTTCCTGCGCTCGGAGGCTTGTCAGGCAGGCCAGCAGGGCGATTGCGAGGCTGGACCACTGCCGGATGGATCGCATGCGCTGTTACACCGATGGGGACGGCCGGTCGCAAGCCTATAGGCGGAACCATTCAAACCCCAGTAACGCCGTTCATCGTTCCTGGGCCTGCCTCCCGGCAAAGGAAGTGCACCGTGGGGCGCATGAAATCCTCGGCTTCTCCGGCGTGGCGCGACCGCACGCTGAACTGGTTGGTGAACCAATGGCAGGAGTGGCGCTGGTATGCTTTCTTTTTCTGCTTTGTCTGGGTGCCGTTGCGCTCGGCCGTGATCGATTACAGCCCGGTGCCGACCGGCTCGATGAATCCCACGATTCTCGAGGGCGACGTCGTTTGGGTGAACAAGCTCGCTTACGGCCTGCGGGTGCCGCTGACCCACCTTTATCTTACCCGATGGTCCGAGCCGCGACGCGGAGACATCGTGGTCGTGCTGTCGCCCAAGGATGGCACCCGGTTGGTGAAGCGCATCGTTGGCGTGCCGGGCGATGTCCTGTCGATGACGGACAACCTTCTTGAGTTAAACGGACATCCGCTCGCGTATAGCCAAGCCGGCGACGACTACCAAACGGCCATCGCGAGCAAACTGCGGCGCTTCGCTTTTTTTGCGGAGGAGAATCTCGACGGCGTCGTGCATCCGGTCATGGGCCTGAAGGCGATCAATGCCACGATGCGCACTTTTGCTCCGCTGACGGTGCCGGAAGGAAAATACTTCCTCATGGGGGATTCCCGGGACAACAGTTTCGACTCACGCGAATTTGGCTTCGCCTCTCGCGATGCGGTCCTCGGCAAGGCGGAAGGGATTCTCGTTTCACTCGATATCAACGATAGCTATCTGCCGCGAACCGACCGTTTTCTCGCCGCGCTGCATTGATCATTCGGGTTTGGCCGTACCGGCTCCGTTTGCTTGGGATCTCAGGGCCGCTCCAATCTCCTTCAGTTGAGTGACGAATTCCGGCGCGAGCGTGCCGTCCGATTTCACCGGCGCATCCCACGTGATCACACCACCGGCGCTGGCGACTCGCAGGCTCTGGGTGACGGCCTCCGCGGTGGAGAATCGCGGTTTGTCGCCTTTGCCCCATTTTTCTCCCAGATAACTTAGGACGTGGATCTGTGCGCCGTCCACCCGTCCGTCCATGGCGCGCCGTGGTTCCCAACGTTCGGGTTTGTCGACCTCACCGGCCAGGTAGTCGTCTTCGGGCGTCATGGAGATGGGTCGGTACATTACGCCGGGATTGAAAGCCACGACAGCGCGTGGATTGCCTGCGCGAGCGGCTGCGGCAAACGAGGCGAAGTCCGGCGCGCCTGAGGCGCGGTACATGTGGTTAGGCCAATAGCAGCCGTCGAACCACCAGCCGCTCACCACCGAACCCCAGCGCCGGGACCAGTCGGTGATGACCGCCTCCCATTTTTGTTGGAAGGCCGCATTCCGATGCGGACCGTTTTCCCATTCGAGCGCCGTGCGCGCGGCCATGTCGCCGGCGGGGGCTCCGGAAGGCAGATAAACGAGCAGCCTAATGCCGCGGCGGCCAAGGGCGGTGGCCAGGTCGGCCACCAGGTCACGTCGTGCACATTTGCTTGGCGATGCTCCCGTCAGCCGGTCATACGTGGCATTGGGTGCGAGGTAATAACCCGAATTCTGCCCGAGACTGATAAGATAGTAGCCAGCACCCACGGACTGCAATTGGGCGGCCAACGTCTCGACATCGAAACCGTCAATCAGGCGGTTCCAGCGTTCCACGGTCATTTCTCCCCCGTCCACCTGAGCCCGCCAGTCGGCGAGATAATGCGTCATCACTCCCCAGCGGGCGGTCCGCATCCAATCGGCGCGGCCGGACGTTGTCGTCAGCTCCGCTCGCGATATGCCCAATCCCGACAAACCAATTCCCAACCACCAGGCCAGCCGGATAAATAGTTTCATGAGTCAGACCGCAGTCTGGCCGGGCGGCATCCCGCCGGCAACCGAGCCGGACGTCACATCGTTAAGCGTTTGGTTTTAACCCCAACGCTGAAGGGCAGGTTCTGAAAAAGTATCAGCTTAACCTCAGGAACGCTTGCGCAATCCGACCCCCAGGCCGGCGAGGATGAGGGCGCCGCCACCGACGTAATACCAGACGTGCTCGGGTTGACGCGCCTTGCCGTCCCATTTGTTGGCTATCTTGGCGCCTATTTCATCGGAGATGCCTTCTATGGAATCGGCGCGACGCGAGCCCGCGACGATGAGCGCAATCCCGAGTCCAATCAGAACCACGGCGATGATGAGCTTGTTCATAAAAAATATTTCCTGGGGCGTTCCGTTACCCGATGCCCTTGGCCTTGAGCAGGGCGGCGAGTTCGACCGGATCGGCCACGCCCTTCACGGTGTTCAGGTGGCTCAAGATGACCATACGGTCGTCGGGACCGCAGCTGGAGATTTCAAGCATCCAGTCTTCGGTCATGGGCGCGGTAACCACGACTTCGTCGGACCACGCGATGACTTCGGCGGCCTCGACGAACCCCTGGGTTATTCCCTGAATGAAATATTCCGCCTTCGTCCGGTAGTTCATGCCGCGGACTCTTCAGACTGCACGCCTCGATGCCAAGAGGGAAAGTCAAGGGTCCGCACCCGGGAGCTCGCCGGGCGGAACAATGGCCGCGTCCTGAAGACGGCTGGCGCCGGGGCGCGCAGTATTTGCGGATCGCTGTGCACGGATTGCGGACTGATCGGACCGGACTCAAGTGGGAGACCGCCCGGCCGATGCAGCGAAGTCCGCGTCAGGCTTCGCCCAAACCATTCGTAGCCGACGCGGATCTCCATTTCATGAAGCTTTCTTCCCATCACAAAATACTTCTGGGATTCGCCTTGGTCATGACCGCCGCGGCCGTGCTCGCCGCCGCGGCCCTGGGCTGGCTCTGGCATATGGAGCGGCAACTCGATCACCTGATGAGCGTAGAGACAGGTGCACCGATCCGAGAGCTGATCCGGCGCGGTTATTGGCTGATCGTCGCGATCGGTGCGGCCGGCACGGTGGCGTCCTGTGGCTGCATTTGGTGGGTGTGGTCCACACTGGGACGCGTACTCCGGACCGTCGGGATGTCGTTGCAGGAGTTCTCCGGGCACATGCTCGGGTCGGTCCATACCCTTTCGGGGCACAGCCAACATCTCGCCGGCAACTCCACGCAAGCGGCAGCGACCATCGAGGAGACACGGCGCACGATCGAACAGCTTTCCGGCATCACGGCCCGCAACGCCAGCAGTGCGGAAACGGCGAAGCAACTGGCGGGCGAAGCCCGGCAGTTGGTTGACGCGGGCGCCGGTGAAATCGAGGCCCTGGCCAAAGCGATGCGGGAAATCCAGGCGAGCGGTGAAGAGGTGGCCCGGATCACCGGCGTGATCGACGACATCGCCTTTCAAACCAACCTGCTGGCACTGAATGCCGCGATCGAAGCAGCGCGGGCAGGGGAAGCGGGTCAGGGGTTTGGCGTGGTGGCCCGTGAAGTCCATGCACTCGCCCGGCGCAGTGCCGACTCCGCCCGGGCGATGACGGACAAAATAGAAATTGCCGCCGGAAAATCGAGACACGGCGTGGACCTGGCGGCACGCGCAACCGAGCGTCTGCGCCATATCGTGGACTGCAATCAGAAGCTCGACACCCTGGCCGCGGAGGTGGCTGCCGACAGTCGCGAGCAGGCATCCGGCATCGGCAGTCTCCGGACCGCCTGCGATGAACTGCGGGAGATGACCGGAAACAACGCGAATTCCGCGGACCATGTTGCGACCTCCACGGCTGCGTTGCGCGAGGATGCGCTGCGTCTTCGCGAGACCGTGTGCACGCTGCAGGAGCTGGTGGAAGGGGAAAGTGCCCTTCCTCAGGAGCCTGCCTCGCCGACACCATCGCCGGCCCCACGCCTGATCGAGTTGCCAACGCCCGGTTGACGCAAATTGCCTCTGGCCACGCCACGAGGAGCGCGCAAGGGTGCGTCGGTATGAGTCGCGTGATGTGTTACAAGTGCCATTTGCCCCGGCAGAATTGCTGGTGCGGATCGATCACACCCATGCCGACCCGCACGAAGTTCGTGATTCTCATGCACCCGTATGAGTTCAAGCGGATCAAGGCGAACACCGGGCGGCTCACGCATCTCTGCCTGGCTGACAGTGAGCTGCACATTGCCGAAACCTTCGACCATCACGAGCCGGTGCAGGCGTTGATCAATGATCCGAAGAATTATCCCGTGCTGCTTTATCCCGGCCGGGAGGCGCGCGATCTGTCCAAGGGCGAGCTGGCCGCGAGTGAATTCTCCGGCCGCCGGCTCGTGGTGTTCCTCCTCGACGCCACATGGCGTCTGGTGCGACCCATGCTGCGGACAAGCCTCAGCCTGCGGCGACTCCCGCGGATCATGTTTTCAGGCGCCGCGCCGAGCCGGTACATTATCAAGCGCCAGCC
This sequence comes from Lacunisphaera sp., assembly GCA_036568985.1. Taxonomy (GTDB): domain Bacteria; phylum Verrucomicrobiota; class Verrucomicrobiia; order Opitutales; family Opitutaceae; genus Lacunisphaera. The sequence continues at coordinate 6,146 of DATCRM010000216.1, forward strand.
GGAGCCGGGCTGTCTTTCGACGCTCGAGGCCGCGCACGAGCTGCTCGTCGCCCTCGACCGAGCCGGGCTCGACACCTACTCCCAACCCGACCAGATGCTCGGACTCTTCCAACGCATGCAGGAGTTTCAGATCCGCCGCACTGAGGAGAACCGTCGCCTCGGTATCCGGCGTCACGCACCG
>DATCRM010000217.1:0-6029 GCA_036568985.1 Lacunisphaera sp.
CGCGCTCGCGGGCATCCTTTACCATCGTTCGCACCGCGGGCAGCTGGGCATTCAGGGCGGAGGCGGTGGGGTTTCTTGGGTCGTAGCGGATCAGGCCGCTGTTCGTGCCGGCCCACAGCGATCCGTCGCTCGCTTCCCAAAGGGAGACGGCGTTGGCGGGTGTGTTCAACCACGCGGGACCGGTTGGCCGGAAGAACTCCCCCTGTTCATCGCGGAAGCCGAACCCTCCGGCGGCGGCGAGGCCGAACCACAAACCGCCGGTCCGGGAGCTGGCCAGGCTGGCAATCATTTGCCTCGGAAAGCGGGAATCGTCGGGCAGGGCGATGGCAGAAAACCGAACGCCGTCAAACCGGACGAGCCCGCTCTGTGTGCCAAGCCAGAGGTAGCCGTCCCCGGTCTGGGCGATCGAGCTGATGCCGGCTGCGGGCAGACCGTTTTGGCGCCTCCACGTCTGGAAAATGTATTGGTGGATTTCCCGTGCCGGATCGAGGGCCCATCCGGGCGTGGGGGTCAGGAGGCTGCCCAGCAGCGCCAGGATCGCCCAAGCGATGGCGTGGGAGGAGATAGACCGATGGTTCATGGCGTTGCGTGGGATGGATCGGGCAGGGCGAAATAGAAGGTGGCGCCGTGACCGGGGCGGCCCTCCGCCCACACGCGGCCGCCGTGGCGGCGGATGATGCGTTGGACGTAGGCGAGGCCCACACCGGTGCCGGGGAACTCCCCGCTGGAATGCAGGCGCTGGAAGGCGCCGAAGAGGTTACCCGCATATTGCATGTCGAAGCCCTCGCCGTTGTCCCGCACGAAGTAGGCCGGTGCGCCCTCCATCTGGGTCCGGCCGAACTCGATCTTCGCGGGATGCGTCCGGCCCGTATATTTCCAGGCATTGTCCAGGAGGCTTTCGAGGGCGACCTTCAGAAGGCCGGCGTCGCCAAGTGCCTCGCAGCCCGGGGCAATGACGAACACCGCGTCCCGGCCGGGTTCCATCTTTTGCAGCGAGGCAGCCACCTGGGCCGCCAGTTCGCTCAGGTTGACGGTGGCGATGTGCATTTCACTGCGATTGAGCCGTAGGAGAGCCACCATGGCGTCGAGGACCTGGCCCATGCGCTGGCTGGCCGCCCGGACGGTTTGCAGGTGTTCCTTGCCCGCGTCGTCGAGCTGGCCGGCGTAGTCTTCCAGCAACGCCTGGCTGAAACCGTCGATGCTGCGGAGCGGGGTGCGCAGGTCGTGGGACATGGAGTAGCTGAATTCCACGAGTTCGCGGTTGGCCTCCTGCAGCTGGCGCGTGCGCGCCTCGACCCGGTGCTCCAGTTCGGTGTTGAGTTGCAGGACCCGCTCTTCGGCGCGTTTGCGCTCGGCGATTTCCCAGGCGAGGTCGGCAAGGAGGGACACCGTCTTGACGTTCTCCTCCGTGTAGTCGGCGGGTTTGTTGCCCACGCCGAGAATGGCCCGGATTTTGTCGCCGCGCAGCACTGGCACCACCAGCTCGCGGATCACCGCGGCATGCCCCGGCGGCAGGCCCTTGCGATGGGGAAGGGAGGCGTAGTCGTTGTGGATGACCGGCCCGCGTTGACGGATGCAATCGACCCAGACGCCGGCCTGATCGATGGGGTAGTGCCGGCCCTTGCCCTCCGCCCGGCAGAACTCCGCCTTGGTTTGCGTGGACCAGTTCTGGAGGTTGAGCGACTGCTGGTCGTCGTCGACAAAATGATAGAAGCCGATGCGGCTGCCGGTGAGCTTCTCCGCCTCGTCCAGCGTGGCCTCGAGCAGTTCGTCGGACGAGTGCGACGTCGCGAACTGCATCAGGTGCAGGCGCGCCGCGTTGATGGCCTCGGTGTGTTTGCGCTCGGTGATGTCATGCAGCACGGAACGGCCCATTATGAAGCGATCCTTCGCGTCCTTGATCGCCGTGGAGTTCAGCAGCACGGGGAAGGTCGTGCCGTTCTTGCGCACCAGCTCGAAGTCCACGTCGCGCACCCAACCGCGGTTCTTGTAACCGGGGAACCCCTGCTCGAACACGGCCCGGCTCGGTGGCGTGAGCACGTCGGCAAACTTCATTTTGCCGAGGACCTCCTCCCGGGTGTAGCCGAGCCAGGCCAGCTCGGTGTCGTTGATGCGGAGGAAGGTGCCGTCCTCCGCGAGGCTGTGGTAGCCGCAGGGCGCGTGATCGTAGAGATCCTGCACCTCCTCTGCGTAGCGGCGCAGCGCGGACTCCGCCTGCTTGCGGCCGGTGATGTCCCGCGCGATGGTGGAGGCTCCCACGATCTGGCCGCGGGCGTTGCGGATGGGGGAGATGGTCAGCGCGACCTGGATGATCTGTCCGTCCCGGCGCACCCGCTCGGTTTCGAGGTGTTCGATCCGTTCGCCGTTTTTCAGCCCTGCCATGATCCGGTCCAGTTCCGGCTGGCGGCCGGGGGAAAGGAGGGTCGAGATGGAGCGGCCCACGATCTCCGCGGCGATGTAGCCGTAGATGCGCTCGGCGCCGTGATTCCAGCTGAGGATGCGTGCATCCAGGGTCTTGCCGATGATGGCGTCGTCGGTGGAATCGACGATGGCGGCAAGATGGTCGAGCCGCTCCTGCGCCTGCTTGCGCTCGGTGATGTCGATGAAGGCGACGATGATCTCCGTGATCCGCCCATCCGGGCCGAAGACGGGGTTGGCGTTCACCATGGCCCAAAGGTCCGTCGCGGAGTCCGGGCGGTGTACGCCCAGCACCTGGTTCCGCACCGGCTGCCGCGTGGCTCGCACGCGGGCGACCGGGTATTCCTCCGGCGGCATCGGCGTGCCGTCTTCGCGGAAGAAATGCCATGCCGGGTCGAGGGCGGTTTTGCCCAGCAGCTGGTCCTCGGTGAGGCCGAGCAGCGACTGGGCGATGGGGTTGCAGGTGAGGATGCGGGTGTCCTCGGCATGGACGACGACCGCGGTCTGGAGCTTTTGGATCAGGGTCCGGTAGCGTTCCTCGCTTTCGTGCAACGCGGCCTCGGCGAGCTTGCGTTCCGTGATGTCGTGCACCGTGCCGACGGAGCGCACGGGGCGGCCGGTTTCGTCATAATACGTCTCGCAGCGTTCGCTGACGTGTTTGATCCGGCCGTCAGGCATCAGCAGGCGGTGCGCGATCTCGTAGGGGGCTTTGTGCTTGAGTGAGTCGGTATAGGCCCGATTCACGCGGTCGCGGTCCTCGGGATGGATTGCGCTGAGGAAGGCTTCGTAGGAGGCGGCGAATTTCTCGCGATCGATCTCGAAGATGCGGTAGATCTCGTCGGACCAGGTGAGCACGTTGTGGACGAGGTCGAGCTCCCAGTTGCCGAGATGCATGAGGCGCTGCGCCTCGCTCAGGCCGCGCTCGCTGCGGCGCAGTTCCTCCTCGGCGCGCCGGTGTTCGTGGCGGTCACGGAGGACGGTGAGGCCAAAGGCCAGGTCGCCGGCCAGCTCCTCCAGGAACCCGGTTTCCTCCGGGGTGAAAGCAGCCGGCTCGGTGGAAAAGATGGTGAGCGCGCCGAATACCCGGTTGCCCTCGTCCTTCAGGGGCAGGGCGAGGCCGGAACGGAAACCGCACGCCAGGGCCTGCCGGCTCCAGGGGGGGGCCGAACGATCGGTCGAAAAATCGCCAATGCCGCAGGTAAGTCCGGTCCGGATCGCGCAGCCGGTGGGGCTGCGCCCCTGCTCCGAATCTTCCCAAGAGAGGGGAGCGGCGGCGAGAAAACCGCCGTCGTCGCCGGCATGCGCCTCGAGCCGTACGGTCCGGGCGGCATCGTTCACCGCGTAACCGACCCACGCCAGACGGTAGGCGGCTTGATCACAGACGAGGCGGCAGATGTCGTTGAGCAGGGCCGACTCTTCCACGGCGCGCATCAGGATCCGGTTGCAGGCGCCGATGGTCCGGAGCTTGCGATTCAGTTGGTGCGTCTGCTCATGGCTATGCTGCAGCTCGCGGGTGCGAGCCTCCACCTTCGCCTCCAGGTTGGCAGATCGGGGCTGGGTTTTGGGCTTCATCGCAGCGCGGGGCATGGCTTTCTAGAAACCCTAGAAACCGTGGAATTTCGAGCCATGCGCGGGGGTGATTTTGCGCAGGCGCTTAGGGGTAAAACCAAGCTATGTTTTTGCCCGTTTGAATCGAGCCTGAAGTTGCCTCCGGCCAGGTGGTTCCGGCCGGAGGATTACCCCGGTATAGTCGTCCGGCGCGATGCCGCGACGAGAAGCTGGCGAAGGTCCCGGTGCCGGGATCCTCGGAGAAAACAGGGAAGGCGGTCAGCCGACGCGCGAAACGGAACGCGGCGTGAGCGCGGGAGCTGGCCGGTGTCCGGATGGGGAGCCGCCCTGCGGATGGTCGGGACCGACCGTCGGGTAAACGACGTTCGCGCTGCCGATGAGCTGCCGCAGGGCGCCGACGGCATCGTTGAGCGCGCTGGCCTGGGCATTGAGTTCGGCGGAGGCCGCGGCGGTTTCCTCGGCGTGGGCCGCGTTCTCCTGCGTGACCTTGTCCATCGAGCCGACGGCGGTGTTCACCTGGCCGATGCCGGTGCTCTGTTCGGAAGAAGCGGTGGCGATTTCGGTCACGAGCTGATCGAGGCGGACGATTTGCGTCTGGATCTCGTGGAAGCTGCCGGCGGCCTCGGCGCTGATGCGGACGCCGTGCTGGCTCTTCTGCACGCAATCGTCGATCTTGGTGGCGGTTTCCTTGGCGGCGGTGGCGCAGCGTTGCGCGAGGGCACGCACCTCGTCGGCGACCACGGCGAAACCGGCGCCGGCCTCGCCAGCGCGGGCGGCTTCGACGGCGGCGTTGAGCGCGAGGATATTGGTCTGAAAGGCGATTTCGTCGATGGTCTTGAGGATTTTGGTGATGTCCTGGCTGGCGGACTCGATGGATTTCATGGCGGCCTGCATCTGCTGCATGCGCTCGGTGCCGGTGTCGGCACTGGCGCGGGCCTGGCTGGCGGTCTGCCGGGCTTCGGTGGCGTGGTCGGCGTTGCGCTGGGTCATGGAGGACATTTCCTCCAGCGACGCGGACGTTTCCTCGAGGGCGGCGGCCTGCTCGCTGGCACCTCTTGCGAGGGCGTTGCTGGCGGAGGAAATCTGGTTGGAGGCGCTGCTGGTCTCCTGGCTCGCGGAGGCAATGTCGTCAATCGAGCGGCTGAGCGGCCGGACGATGAGGTGGCGGTTGAGAAAGAAGAATCCGACGGAGACGAGCAGGGTCACGGGCAGAACCCAGCCGATGCTCTTGAGCATGCCTTCCCACGCCACGGCGTTGACGTGATCGAGCGTGGTTTTGAGCACGAACGCGCCGTGCACTTCGCCGGCTTTCCAATTTTCCATGGTGAAGCCAAGCATGTCCTTGCCGTCGTTGGTCGGGCTGTTGGCCGGGTCTCCGTGGCAGGTCAGGCAGTCCTGGGTCAGCTTGATGGGGCGGGCGAAGACCAGGAGGTTGGCGGATTCGTCCACGCGGATGTATTCGGGCAGGGTGCCGTCCTCGAGCAGCTTGAGGATCTCGGCCTCCTCGGGGGTGGGGTTGTTCTTGGAATTGCGGGCCTGGTTTTTGGGCACGCTGAACTGGTAACCGGATTGGGTGGCGGCCCTTTCGATGGCATTCCAAGCCGCAACCACCGGAATGGTGCGGTAGAGGGTGGACCCGCGGAGATCGCCCGAGGCCTGGTATTCGGCGAAGAGTTTCTTGCGGTCAAAGGCGCCGCGCTGACCGAGGGCGGAGATGCTTTCCCGGACGTTTTCGGCTTCGACGATCGCGGCCCGCATGGTCTCGATCGTCAGATTGACGCCCTGACGATGGATGATGAATTTCTGAACGACGAGGGCGACGCTGACGCTGAGTCCGATGGCGAGGATGGCGGCGCCGATGATTTTTGTGCCGATTTTCATGACATTGAGGCGGAATGAGGGTTAAGGGGTTAAAACGGGCGCCGATTGGGGAGTTGCAGTCACGAATCGGTCACAAACTCCTCAAGCGCGTCCGTTCCGGTGTCGATGTAAGGGATCATCATGTCCCTCCCGTCTGCTTCCCCCGGAGCGAAACTGCTGAT
>DATCRM010000218.1:0-8113 GCA_036568985.1 Lacunisphaera sp.
GGCCGAGACCGCACGCCTGTTCCACAACAATCATGACGGCACTTTCGCCGATGTGACCACGCGGATGGGCTTGCACAAAATCCTGCATGCCATGGGCGCAAATTTCGGCGACCTCGACAATGACGGCTGGCTGGACTTCTATGTCGGCACGGGCGATCCGGCGCTCGGCACGCTTATTCCGAACCGGATGTTCCGCAACGATGGCGGCCGGCGTTTTCAGGATGTGACCACCGCCGGCGGATTCGGCCAGCTGCAGAAGGGCCACGGCATCGCGTTCGGCGACATGAACCATGACGGCACCCAGGACATCTACTCCCACCTCGGCGGCGCCCTCACGGGCGACCATTACCCAAGCCAGCTCTTCGCCAACCCCGGCCACGGCAATCATTGGCTGAAGCTCAAACTGGAAGGCGTGCAATCGAATCGCGCCGCGTTCGGCGCCCGCATCAAGGTGGTGGCCAACACCGCCGCGGGAGAACGCGAGATCCACCGCACCGTCGGCACCGGCGCAAACTTCGGGGGCTCGCCTTTGCGGCAGGAAATCGGACTCGGCCAAGCCACCGCCATCGCTCGCGTGGAGATTTTTTGGCCGGCGACGGGAAAAACTCAGGTCATCGGTGGGCTGGAGATGGACCGCTGCTATGCCATCCGGGAGGGCGAAACCACGGCGCGCGAGATCGCGCTCAAGACTTTCGCCTGGCCGGTATCCGGAAATCCGTCGGAGCACCATCACCATCACGCCGCCGTCGCAGCTGAGGGAGCAAAATGACCCCGCGTTGACAGAATCGGGTATCCCCCGGTTTCGCACCAAGGATCGTGATTCTCGGCCCGGACAATCCTGACGGTGCCGTTACATCTCGGCGTTTGAAATAAATCCTCGCCAGCCTACTCTCACCACAATGTTTCTCCTGCGCGCGCTGAAAATTCTGAGGCCGTCGAATGGGCTGCTTCTCACTCTTTGCCTTTTCCCGGTCCTGAGCCTGCCGAATATGCTCCTGGCCGCCCCGGGAGCCGTGAAAAAAGGCGCCGTGAGCGCCGAGCTCGTGGCGCGCGATGCCTCGATTCAACCGGGCCAGCCATTCCTCGTCGCCCTGCGACTCAACCACGACGAACACTGGCACAGCTACTGGATCAACGCCGGCACCGGCTATCCCACGTCGCTCGACTGGAAACTGCCCGAAGGCTTCACCGCCGGCCCCATCATCTGGCCCACCCCGCATGTCGTGAAGGACACCAAGGGCATCGTCACCGGCCACGGCTACGAAGGCGAAGTCTTTCTCTTCGTCGCGATCACTCCCCCGGCGAATCTCGCACCCGGCACCGAGGTGACTCTCCGCGCCAAGGCCGACTGGCTCATGTGCAAGGATGTGTGCATGCCCGGCGACGCCCAGCTCGAACTTACCTTGCCGGTGAAAACCGAGCCTCCCGCGCCCAACCTGACCGTGGCGCGCCTCTTCAACAACGCCCAAGCCGATCTGCCCAAACCGCTGGCGGGCTGGACCGTCACTGCCACCCGGAAGGAGCAGACCATCACCGTACGCCTCACCCCCACGAGTGGCACCACGCACCGTCCGCAGAATCTCCACCTTTTCGACACCGCCGGGCTCGTGGACTATGCGGCCCCGCAAACGATCACCGAGGATAAGGGAACGATCGTTCTCATGCTCACCGTCGCGAAAGATGCCCCCGCCGATGCCAACCGCCTCACCGGCGTGCTCTCCTCCGCCAACGGCTGGGGACCCGCCATTCCCGCCCATGGAGCCTCGTTTGACGTGGAGTTGGGTTCGGCAGCCACGCCTGCATCGACTCATAACCAGGAACCAATAACCAATAACCAGCAGATCGCCTCTGGCAGTTTGCTCGGCACGCTGACGCTGGCACTGATCGGTGGCCTCATCCTCAACCTGATGCCCTGCGTCTTTCCGGTCCTCGGCATCAAGGTTCTCGGATTCGTCAACCAAGCCGGCAGCGACCGGCGCAAGGTGATCGCGCACGGCCTCGTGTACACCTTCGGCGTGCTGCTTTCATTCTGGATTCTCGCCGGGGTGATTCTCGCCCTGCGCGCCACCGGCCAGGAAATCGGCTGGGGTGCGCAGCTCCAGGTGCCGGGCTTCGTTTTCGGCATGGCGGTGTTCCTGTTGATCTTCTCTCTCAATCTCAGCGGGCTTTTTGAGGTCGGTCTCTCGGCCACCGCGGTGGGCGGGAAGTTGCAGATGAAGCAGGGTTACGCCGGTTCATTTTTCTCCGGAATTCTTGCCGTGCTGGTCTCGACCCCTTGCAGCGCGCCGTTTCTTGCCCCCGCGCTCGGAGCAGCCTTCTCCACCGCTTTCTCCGCCGGTGAATCGATGCTGATCTTCACCATGATCGCGCTCGGGCTCGCCTCGCCCTATTTGCTGCTCTCCCTCTTTCCAGCCGCCGTGAAACTGCTTCCGCGCCCGGGTGCGTGGATGGAAACTTTCAAGCAGCTCATGGCCTTCCCGCTCTACGCGTCCGTCGGGTGGTTGCTCTGGGTCCTCGCCGCGCAAACGAAGGACGACGACTACGCGTTTCTGTTGATCGTCTTCGCTCTCGTGATCATCGCGATGGCCGCCTGGGTCTACGGCCGCTGGCCGAAGCCCGCCGGCCGCATGGCGGCGGCCGTGCTGCTGCTCGGCGCCCTCTGGTTCGGCTGGCCCAAGACCGCCGAAACCGCTCCCGCGGCGAACGCAGGCTACGCCGTGAAATGGGAGCACTGGAGCCCGGCCGCGCTCGAGGCCGCCCGCGCCGCCGGCCGCACGGTCTATGTGGACTTCACCGCCCGCTGGTGCGCCACCTGCCAGACGAACAAGGCGGCGGTTTTCACCTCCACCGCCGTGCTCGCCGAACTGGAAAAGCGCAACGTTCTCCTGCTCAAAGCCGACTGGACCAGCAAAGACCCGGCCATCACCGCCGAACTCGCGAAATGGCATCGCTCCGCCGTGCCTTTCAATCTCGTTTACCACGGCGCCGCCGAGCCTGTAATCCTGCCCGAACTGCTGACGCCCAGCACGGTGCTCGAAGCGCTGACAAAATGATTTTTTGGAGGGCTCGCGTTCCTGCGAGCCGGCCCGCAGGGACGCGGGCCCTCCAACGCCAAGGCAAGCGAAGAAGGATCGGCGACCCGCCCTACAACGGCTCGCGCCCTTGCGTTTCCACCCAACGCACCGCGTGGCGCACGAGCGCCGTGGCATCCTTCAACGCGAGCTTCGTCTTGATGTTGCCCCGGTGCACGTCGACCGTCTTCGGGCTCAGGCGCAGCTGGGTTGAAATGTCCTGCGTGCTTTTCCCCTGACCGATCAGTTGGAAGACCTCGAATTCCCGGTCGGTCAGCTGCTTGATCGGCGAATCCGATCCGCGCGGTCGGCGGGCCGAAAGATTTTCCAGCAGACCCGCGGCCAGCTTCGGGCTGACGTAAACCTCGCCCCGGAGCACCTGCCGGATGGCGCCCAGCAGACTCTCCCCGCCGGCTTCCTTCATGATGTAGCCCCGGGCACCCGCCCGCAGCACCCGCTCGGCATAGATCGCCTCGTCGTGCATCGACACGACGAGCACCGGCGGACTGGCCCCGGCGGCTTGGAGGTCCTTGATAAACTCGAGTCCACCTCGGTCGGACATCGTCAAGTCGCTGAGCACGAGATCGGGCCGTAGCTGCGCCACGGCGCGCACCGCGTCGGCCGTGTTGCCGGCTTCTCCGCATACCTCGAGATCCACCTGCTGGTTGATCAACTGCGCGATCCCCGCGCGCATGAACGGGTGGTCATCAACCACCAGAACCCGCCGGCGGAGCGGAGCGGATGGGGCAGGCGGGGATTTCCGGTTCGGTTTCATCTTGGAAAAATTCAGTTGGACACAGAGGTCACGGAGGCAAACCGGAGAAATACGCAGGGCTGGTCGAAATTGCGCGGCTGCTTCGCGTTCACCCGCCGAACTTGCGCCGCGTGCATGGCCTCAGATCTGGCAGTTCGCTCTCCGTGAACTCTGCGTTCAACTCGGTGATCTCTGTGACCCTGTCCATCTTCCGAATCTGGTTTCATGCGGGCAACGGCAGACGGCAGACGATCGTGACCCCGCCGCGCGGCTTGGAATCGATAAGCAGCTCCGCACCGATAACCTTCGCCCGGTGCCGCATCACCCCCAATCCGACTCCTCCGGATGCCGGATTCCGGCCGGCCAGGCCGGCGCCGTCGTCGGCGACCTGGAGCTCCAGGCAATTGCCGTACACCTGCAGGCGGATCACGACCCGGGTCGCGCCGGCATGTTTCAGGGCGTTGTTCACCGCCTCCTGGGCGATGCGATAGAGGTGGCCGGTGGCGGCGGTGTCCGGCAGCAGCACCGGCGCGGGACAATCGAAGTCACAACGGACTTTGCGCAGGGAATTCATGCGGCTGGCCAGCTCGGCCAGGCCGGTCTGGAGCGCGGCGGGACCGCTTTCCAGCGGCACCAGACCGCGCGCGAGAAAGCGTGTCTGGACCACCGCCTCGCGCAGCAGCGCCCCCATCTGGTCGAGACGCGCGACGGTATCCGGCTGGGTCGATGGAGTGTCGGCCTTCAAGGCGGCACACATGAACTCCACGGCGGTGAGCAGTTGCCCTAGCCCGTCGTGCAAATCGGCGCCGATGGTGCGCCGCTCGCGTTCGCTCGCCGCCAGCACCTCGTGTTCGAGCCGCCGGGTTTCGGCTTGGGCGGCGGCCAGCTCCCGCTCGCGGGCCAGCGTGGCCAGGGTCCGCTGGACGATGGTCGGCAGCAGATCGAGGAGCGCCGTGTCTTTCATCACATAGTCAAGCGCACCGCGTTTCATGACTTCGACGGCGGCTTTCTCGTCGCCTTGACCGGTGACGACCAGAAAAGGAATGCGGGTATCGGTGCGCTGGAGTTTCTCCAGGAGGGCCGGGCCGTCGATGTCCCGAAGCTTCAGATCAAGCAGCATCAAGTCCGGCGTTTGCGTAGTGAGCCATTGCACCGCCGCTTGTCCCGAGCCGGCGGTGGCGACGTCGTGGCCCTCGGCGCGCAAGGCCTCGGCCATCAGAATGAGCAGACCCTCGTCATCGTCGACGACCAGGATCCGGGCGCGTGGGTCCGGAGCCGCCACAGGATCAATGGCCGCCGACCTGCGGGATCAGCAGCAGGGTCACGAAGAGCCCGAGCCGGCGGATGGCTTCGGCGAATTTGTCGTAATCCACGGGTTTCTGGATGTAGACGTTGCAGCCGAGCGCGTGGCAGCGATCGACCTCGCGGGTGTCGTCGGTCGTCGTCAGCATGACGACCGGCAGCTTGCGCAGCTCGGGATCCGTCTTGAGGCGGCGGAGCACCTCGATGCCGTCGACTTTGGGCATGCGGATATCGAGAAGCACCAGATACGGTCCTTCGGAAGTGGCGACGGCGCGCCCGTCGCGATCGAAAAAGAAGTCCAGGATAGCCTGGCCGTCGCGGAAGTGCCGGGTGGCATTCTTCAAGCCGGCCATCTCCAGGTTTTCCCGGATGAGGATGGCATGGCCTTCATCGTCATCGACGATGAGTATCGTAGGAGCATTGTTCATGGCGTGGTTCCGGCGATCAAGCCGCCGGCAATGAAACGTGGAAAGTCGAGCCGCTTTCGACCCGGCTCTCAACCCAAATCCGGCCGCGCTGACGCTCGAGCACGCGTTGGGCAATGGTCAGGCCCAGCCCTTCGCCGCCGGTCGCCGAGGGATCGAGGCGATGAAAGATCTCGAAAATCTTACCCTGGTGCTCAGGCGCGATGCCGATGCCATTGTCGCTCACGGTGTAGAGGGCCTGGCCGTTTTCCACCCGGCCGGTGATCGCCACTCGCAGCGGTCGCGCGGGCGAGCGATACTTCAGAGCATTGTCCATCAGATTGGCAAAGACCCGGCTCGTATGCGTCGCGTCGCCCAGGCAGGCGGGCAGCGGCCCGATCTGCACCTCGGCCTTCGCCTCATCGAGCTGGAATTTCATGGCCGCGAGGATTTCCGCCACCTGGGCGTTCATGTCGAGCGGCCGGATGGTCAGGGCGACGCGGCCCAGCCGCGAATAGTGCAACAGGCCCGTCAGCAGCGAATCCATCTTGGTCACGCCGGCATTGATGAAACGCAGTGCCTGGGGAATGGTGGTTTCGACCGGCGCCTTCAGCTCGGTCACCGGCACCACCCCGTCCCGGGCCGCCGCGACCGACGTCGAAAGTTTCTCGCACGCGCGGCTGAGCTGCCGGCCGAAACCCTGGACGTTCACCAGGGGTGAACGCAGATCGTGGGATACCGTGTAAACGATCGTCTCCATCTCCTTGTTCTTTTCCGCCAAGTCCGCGGCGGTCTGCTGCAGCTGCGCTTCGTCAGCCTTGCGCCGCGTGATGTCGGTGCGGATGGCGACGTACTGCACCGGCTTGCCGGCGGTGTTCAGAAAGGGATAAATGGTCGTGTCGACCCAGTAAAAGGAACCGTCCTTCGCACGATTCTTGATCTCGCCATGCCAGACCCGTCCGTGACCAATGGTGCTCCACAATTCGTGGAAGAATTCCTTCGGATGGTGCCGTGAATTGATGATCCGGTGGTCCTGACCGATCAGCTCCTCCCGGGTGTACTGGGAGATGGAGCAGAACTTGTCGTTCACATAGGTGATCCGGCCGGCGGCGTCGGTGATAACCACGATGGAATGTTCATCCAGCGCGGCCTTGACGTCGCGCAGCTCCTTGGTGGCGGCGAACAAGTCGCGCGCAAAGCCGGCATGCTCATGCTCCAGCGCCTGCAGGCGCGCGATGAGTTCGTCCCGGGACATCGTGGAATAGTCGGCAGCGGACACAGCGGCATCTTTTGCACGGGCCCTCAGACTGGCAAGGCCGGAGGCAGGCACCGATCTAGGGAAAACCTTTAGCGAAATACCGCCGCGACTCCAATTACGCCCGCCTGAGGAACGTGCTAATCTGATCCCATGCAACCGAGCACTTCCACGCCCGCTCCCGTTCCCGCTGCCACGCCCTGTTCCAATGCCGCCAAGGTCGTGTCGCATCTGCAGCGTTCGCCGATTTACCGCGATTACCACCAAGCCTTCGAAGCCGCCACCGGACTGCCGCTCGCCTTGCGCGCCGCTGGCTCGTTTCAGACACCGCTGCAGGGCTCGAAGAAGGTCAACGCATTCTGCGCGCTGATGGCGGGCACGAACAAAACCTGCGCCGCCTGCCTCCAGCTGCAACAACGCACCGAGCAGTGTGCGACCACCGAAGCCAAAACCCTCCAGTGCTTCGCGGGCCTCAGCGAATCGGCTGTGCCGGTGCGGGTAGGCGAAAACGTGCTGGGCTACCTCCAGACCGGCCAGGTGCTCCTCCACGCCCCGACCAATCATCGCTTCCGCGGCATCGCGCGGCAACTGCTCGCATGGAATCCCACGGCCGATCTCCGCCAGCTCAAGACCGCCTATTTTGCAACCCGCGTTCTCGCCCGGCGGCAATATGCGTCGGTCGTGAATCTGCTCGCGATCTTTGCCCAGCATCTTTCCGCCATCAGCAACCAGATCATGGTGCAGGAAGCCGCGGTCGAACTGCCCGTGGTGACGCGGGCCCGGGCCTATATCGCCGAGCATCACAGCGAGCGGCTCGATCTGCGGGACGTAGCCCGAGCCGTCAACATGAGCGTATTTTACTTCTGCAAGATCTTTAAAAAGACCACGGGCCTCACCTTCACGGAATATCTGGCCCGCCACCGGATCGAACGGGTGAAGGAGATGCTGCTCAATCCCCACATGCGGATCAGCGAAGCGGCCTACGCCGCGGGCTTCCAGTCCCTCTCGCAGTTCAACCGGATCTTCCGGCGGATCGCCGGCGAGTCGCCCACGGCTTATCGCGATCATCTGCACGGCGCCCGCCCGGCCGCGCGCATCCTCCCCCAAGCCGCCTGAGGCGGGACATTTCACGTCCGAAATCGACGCTAACACACCCCGCCCTGTCGGGCACCCTCTTCATTCGCAACGATGCAATCGGCGCGGGTGGTCGGGCACGTCCCTGTGCCCGTTTCGGATGGTATCGAGCCACGCGCACGGGGACGTGCGCGTCCACCTTTCGGTATCGCAACTTTCAGAGCTAATTTGCGCGCCAGTTGCATCGTTCCGG
>DATCRM010000219.1:0-20461 GCA_036568985.1 Lacunisphaera sp.
CGGCACGCCCAACTCCGCGTTCGTGGGCTGGCGCCTGAAACCGTGGAGTCAGCGCAAGCGCAGCGCCCAAGCGCTGCAGCAGGAAATTCAGGGCAAGCTCGGCCGCATCGCCGGTGCGCGCGTTTCGTCTTTCCTGCGGCCTTCCCTGCCCGGATCCGCCGGCGGCCTGCCGGTGCAGATCGTCATCGGCTCCACCGAAGCCCATGCCCGCGTGGCTGAGGTGTCGGGCGAGCTGCTTCAGCGCGCCATGAAAAGCGGCCTGTTCGTCTTCGGCGACACCAACCTCAAATTCGACCAGCCCCAGGTGAATCTTGTCATCGACCGCGAAAAAGCGGCCGCGCTCGGCGTCAACATGCAGCAGCTCGGTGCCGATCTCGGTTCCATGCTGGGCGGCGGCTACGTGAACCGTTTCGCCATCGAGGGCCGGGCCTACAAGGTCGTGCCGCAGGTCACCCGCCTCGCCCGCCTGAATCCCGACCAGCTGGGCGATTTCTACATTTCCACGACGAAGGGCGAACTCGTGCCCCTTTCCGCCATCGCCACAGAGGAAAATGTCGTCCAGCCGCGCGAGCTGCGCCGCTTCCAGCAACTGAACAGCGCCACGCTGTCGTTCGCGCCGGCCCCCGGCGTGGCCCAAGGCGAGGCGCTCGACTGGTTGCGCGCCGAGGCCGCCACGTTTTTCCCGCAGGGCTTCACCATCGACTACAACGGCGACTCCCGGGTCTTCACCCAGGAAGGGAGTTCGCTCATGGCCACCTTCGTGTTCGCCGTGATCGTCATCTTCCTCGTGCTGGCCGCGCAGTATGAAAGCTGGCGTGATCCTTTCATCATCATGATGTCGGTGCCGCTCTCCATCGCCGGCGCGATGGTGTTCCTGTTTTTCGGCTTCGCCACGCTGAACATCTATACCCAGGTCGGACTCATCACCCTGGTGGGCCTCATCACCAAACACGGCATCCTGATCGTGGAATTCGCCAACAAACTCCAGGAGGAACGAGGCATGACTATCCGCCAAGCGGCCGAGCACGCCGCCGCCGTTCGTTTGCGCCCCATCCTGATGACGACCGCCGCCATGGTGCTCGGCGTGCTGCCGCTGCTGCGTGCGAGCGGAGCGGGCGCCGAAAGCCGCTTCAGCATCGGCCTCGTCGTGGCCACCGGCATGAGCATCGGGACGATGTTCACCTTGTTCGTGGTGCCGGCCTTCTACACGCTCCTGGCGCAAGATCGCCGCCAGCGAGACAAGGAGCCAGCCGCGGCCGTTCATGGTGCCGCTTCTATCCACGGCTAGCGCGCACAGCGGCCGCGGAAAGCGCAGGTGCGCAACGCGCTGACTGCAAAGCTGCTGTCGGTGAGTGCGATCCGTATCATACACTTCGCCGAAGTTGCGCATGGACAACGCTGGGGCCTCGTGGCCACATGCGGTTTTTTCCAATGAGGATTTCTCCTTTAATGACAGCGACCGCGGCCCTGTGGGTCGCGGGTATGTCCCAAGCCCAGCAAACTTCGCCCGCAGCCGACGCCGTGACGGTCCTGGACAAATTCATCGTCACCGAAAGCGCCGCCTATCGCGCCGGCGAGGTATTGCCCACCTCCCGGCCCGTGGACTCGGTATTCGGCACTGGCCAGTCAGTGCTCGATCTGCCGCGATCCGTCACGGTGCTGACGCCCGAGCTGATGCGTCGTTTCGACCTGCAGGGACTCGCCGACCTCGGCCGCATCGGCGCCGGCACCCAGCCTGCGAACTACTTTGGCATCGCGGGCACGCCCTATCTGCGCGGCGTGAAGGCCAGCGTCTTTTTCAATGGCATGGCCCGCGCCTACCAGCGGAACGAGATGCCCGTCTCGTTTGGTTCGCTCGAGGCGCTCGATCTGGTCAAGGGCCTCGCGCCCTCGCACCTCGGGCCAGTGCCTGAAGGCGGTTACGCCAATTTCATTCCCAAGTCGCCCTACTTCGACCGCGCACGCGGCTCGCTCGCCCTGACCGCGGGCTCGAATGATTTGTGGCGGGCGCAACTCGACTACGGAAGTCCCGTCTTGCTGGGCCGCCGGCCCGCCGCCTATCGCGTGTCGCTCACGGCGCAGAACGCCGACAGCTATTGGCATAATGTCGGCAACGACTACGTCTCCGCCTATGGCGCCCTCAAGGTGCAGCTCGCTCAGGAGCTGAAACTTTTCACCGGAGCCGAATACTACGATTTCCACAGCAACGAAAACCCCGGCTGGAATCGCGTGACCCAGGAACTGATCGATCACGGCGACTACATCATCGGCGAACCGCAGAACATCGTGAGCGCCGCCTGGGGCGGAATGGCCAACCAATCGCTGATCACCTTTCCCGGCTCGACCGTCGGCCAGCCCGCAAATTTCCGCGCGCTCATTCTTCCCGCCGCCACGGCGCAGGCCCGCATTGCGCCCAATCTGCTCGCCTTGATGGAGGACCGCCGTGCCACCGACGGCGGCTACCGCTACACCCAGGCCTATTTCGACGCCGGCGGCAAAGCGCTTACGGCAAAGATCGACGGCGCCCAAGTCCTCTCCGACCCGGACGATTTCGCGAACGCCCGGGACTTTCTATGGTTTCTCGATCTCGTTTCGACTGGCAGCTCCGACCGGACCGTAACTTGGAAATCGCTCGTTGAAAAGCTGACAACCGACAAGCACTCGAGTTACGGCTACGCGGTCGCCACCGACCAGCTGGTCTTGGAAAACAAACTGGTGGTCGAGCACCGCGACCTGCATCCGGCCGACACCACCCTCTCCTATGGCGCCTCGGTTCGTTATAGCTACGGTTGGACGGTGCAGGATTTTGCCGCAGAGCCGTTCAACCGCCGCGACATTTCGCTTTCCACCATCTCCGCCAACAGCCGCGTGCCCGCCGGCTCCGATCTCGACGCCAACGGGCGCAATCTCTGGTCCACGACCATCGGCGGCAGCACGGAGTCCGATCTGTGGCAGGGTGCGCTTTTCGCCCAAGCCCGGACCACGTGGAAGGACAAGATTGAAACCACGCTGGCACTTCGCGCCGAGGCGGTGAGCTATGAAGCCGACCTCCCCGTCGAAGTGGGTCGCGCAACCGCCGCCCAGCGCCTGGCAGCCGAGCGCGAGGGTGGCCGCGACCATGGCTCCGGTTCACTTAGCGTCTTGTGGCACGCGCTGCCGGCGATCAATCTTTACGCCACCTACCAAAAGGGCACCGCGCTTCAGCCGGGCCAAGGCGGCACCGTGAACAGCAAAAGCAACTTTGCCTCGGCCGAACTGAAGGAACTCGGCGCGAAGCTCTCGCTGCTCAGCGGCCGGCTCTTCGCCGGCGTGGCCGGCTACCAGTGGGAGAATGCCCGCTTCAACGATCGGGAAAACCGGGCCGAACGGCTGCGGGGCCGCGGGGCGGAATTGGAACTCACCTGGGCCCCGATCGCCCAGCTCAGCATCATCGCCTCCGCTGGCTCACAGCGCGTGTTCCGGCTCGATCCGCTCGGCTTCCGCGCCCGCTACGGCACGGCGAACCGCATCGCGCTGGAGTCGGGCTCGTTCGACGCCGGCGTCACCCCAACGCCCGCGCTCAATCCGCAGCTCATTTACCCCGGCACGCCGGAGACGCAGGCCAAGCTCGACGTCGCCTGGCAGCCCACGCCAGCTTGGGGCTTTTCGGTCGGCGCCGTCTGGAGCCATGCCTTCTACCACAACTTCGAGCGGACCCTGGTGCTGCCCGAGTCGATCGTCTGGCGCGGCAGCGCCCACTGGCGGCACGGCCCGCTGGAGTTGCGCTTGAGCGTGGAGAATATTTTCAGTGAGGACTACTTTATCGGCGCCGATCCCAACTTTTCGCACAATGACCTCGTGACGAAAGCCCCTCCGGCCGAAGGCAAGCTGACCGCCACCTGGAGCTTCTGAGCTCGACAGGTAGGGCGTACCGGCCCGGTGCGCCGATCATTGAATGACGTTGCGGGTAAATCGCGGTGGACCGGGCCGGTCCGCCCTACCTTTCGCAACACGCCAGTTCTATTGTCCTATCACGGCCACCTCGCGCCGAACCTGTTTGGCGGACTTGTCCGCCCGCAAGCCAAGGAACACGGGCTGCCGCAGGATGCCATCCTGCGTCCACTCGGCGAATTTGATCTGAGCCACCAGCTGCGGCTTCAGCCACGTGACCATTCGCATGACCGCCGGGGTCATGCCCTGTCCGAAGCGCGGACGCCGCGCCAGGGGCAGGTTGGCGAAGGGCGAGTCGGGAACCGCTATTTTCAGAAATTTCGCGTGGAGCGTGGCGAGCAACCGCCCGTCAAAACCCGAACCCACCTTGCCGCAGTAAAGCAGTTTTCCCCGATCGAAGTAGCCGATGAGGATCGAACCAAAATACAGGCGGCTGTTCCGCGGCGGCGTGAATCCGCCGATCACGAATTCCTGCTCGTTGATATTTTTCACCTTCAACCAAGCGCCGGAGCGGCGATCCGGTTCGTAGGGCGAACCGTGGCGCTTGAGAATCATGCCTTCGAGTCCCTGCTTGCGGGTTTCGGCCAGGAATTTAGCCGGAGCCACGTCGAACGAGGGTGACAGGCGTAAGGGCCCGCTCCCCTTGCCCAGCAGCTTTTCCAGTATTTCCCTGCGACGTTCGAAGGGTTCGGCGGTCAACCGTCGCCCGTTGAGCTGGAGAATATCGAACAGGAAAAGCACGATGGCCGGCCGTTCGCCGAGCGCGCGGCCCTGCAGCGTCTGGAAGTCAGAGTGACCCTTGGCATCGAGCGCGACGATTTCGCCGTCGAGCACGGCGTTGCGACACTTGATCTTGGCGAGCGCGGGCAGCAGCTCGGGATAATCGAGCGGTTTCTGGTTTCGCGACCAAAGCTCGGGCCGCCCGTCGTTCAACAGCACAACGGCGCGATAACCGTCGAACTTGATCTCGCAATGCCACGCGTCCGCGGCGGGGACCGCATTGACCCCCAGAGCCTTCATCGGAGGAATGAAGCGCGCCGGCGTCAGCGTCTCGCGGCGGGTTTGGACGGTTCGACCCATGTTCAACGATTGCTTTGCCACTGCGCATTGTTGTCGCGGGCAATGCGGGCCATCGAACGGCGCGTCAGAACCGAGGAGTCGTCCTGCCGCGCGGTGATCGGGCGGGCCGCGGCGCCTGATTTGGCGATCAACCATACCGGTTTCTTTTCGTCCTCCGACCGGATGCGAAAGAGATGCCATTCGCCTTTGAGCTTCTTGCCGCGCAAACGCAGCTTGAGATTTCCTTCCGCGTGGCTGCCGCCGAGCAATTCGTAGGTGCCAAGGTCCCACACCATCACCGTGCCGCCGCCGTACTGGCCCTTGGGAATCGTGCCTTCGAATTTCATGTAGGCGACCGGGTGGTCCTCGACCTCGAAGGCGGATCGTTTGACGCCCGGCTCGGTGGAGAGCCCCTTGGGTACGGCCCATGATTTGAGCGTCCCGTCCATTTCCAGGCGGAAGTCATAGTGCAGGTGCGACGCCGCGTGTTTCTGGATGACGAAGCGCGCCGCTTTTCCCCCGCCCTTCGCCGGCTTCTTCGGGGCCGGCTCGCGCGTCCGCGTGAAATCGCGTTTCTCGCGGTAACGTTGCAGCGGATCGGCCGGCGCGGCGATCTGGCCGAACGCTTTGGGGAGCGATTGCTTCAATGTGAGTACCGGCGCGAAGAGGTCGCCCTTTTGCTTCAGGCGTTTGAGCGCGTCGGCCGGGCTGAAGGAGAGCGCGGACGTCTTCCTGGTGCGCACGAGTTTCTTCAATTCCTCCCAAGTGACCGGCATCGACACAAACGGATGATCGCGCTTCCCGCGCATGGAATAGACGGCGACCGTCGTCTTCGACGGGGAGTTCTGGCTCCAGTCGATCAGCACCTTTCCGCGCCGGCGGGCCTTGTCCATGTTGCTGACGACGAGATCCGGATGTTGGCGTTCCAGCAGTTCCGCCATGGCTTTCGCAAACGATCCGGTCGCAGCGTAGGTCGTTTTGGTATTGAGCGGGACATAGAGTTGCAGGCCTTTCGAGCCGGATACCTTCGGCAGCGCCTCCAGCTTCAGCTCGTCAAGAACCTCCTTCACGTGGAGCGCCACGCGCGCGCAATGTACCAGATCCGCGCCTTCCCCGGGATCGAAGTCGAAGGCGAGATGGGTGGGTTGATCGAGCTTGGAAGCGTGGTGCAGGAACGGATGAAGCTCCAACGCCGCGAGATTCGCGCACCAAGCCAGCGTCGCCGCGTCGTTGATCACGATATAGTTGATCTCCCCGCTTTCACGGCGCCGCGGCACGCGGACAGTCTTGATCCAGTCCGGGGCAAAGTGCGGCGCGTTTTTTTCGTAGAACCGTTCCCCCTCGATCCCGTCCGGGAAACGGATCAAGGTGACCGGCCGGTTGCGCAGGTGGGGCAGGATGTAGGGCGCCACATCCACGTAATATTTGATCATCTCGCCCTTGGTGAATCCTGCCTTGGGGAAGAAAACCTTGCCGAGGTTGGTGAACTTGACCTCGGGCACCTTTGATTTCCGGACCATGGTCGCCTCGTCGGTGCGTCCGGTTTATGCCGCCTGGCGGCGGCCCTTTTTGGGGGACTTCCGGGTCGCACGCTTTTTTCCGCCCGAGGCCTCGGCCAGGCTTTCTTGGAGGACGGCGGCGAGGTCGATGACATTGGTCGCGCCTTTCGGACGTTTCTCGGCGGTCGGCAGATTTTTGCCGCCGGCCTTGATCTTCCGATCGATGAGCTTCATCAGCGCCGACTGGTAGTCATCCGTGTAGCGAGCAGGATCCCATTTCTCCGTCATCTGATCGACGAGGGTGCGCGCCATCGAGACCTCGCGTGAACTGGGTTTTTTCGCCGCGGGAATCTTGATGGCGCTCGGCGAAAGCAGCTCGTGCTCGAACCGCATCAACTCGAGCACCAACAGGCGGCCATTGAACTTCACGGCGGCGAGATGCTGCCGGGTGCGGATCACGACCTTGGCGATGCCGGCCTTGTTGGTGTCGGCGAGCACGTCCCGCAAAAGCTCGTAGGCGCTGCTTCCGCCCTTGAGCGGTTCGAGGAAGTACGGTTTGTGGAAAAACATCGGGTTAATCTCGGCGAGATCCACAAAGTCCATGATGTCGATCGTATCGGTGGCCTCGAGATCCACGCGTTTGAAATCCTCCTCCTTGAGCACGACAAATCGGCCCTTCTCGTACTCGTAGCCTTTGACGATCTGCGCCCACGGCACCTCCTTGCCATCGGTTTCGGCCACGCGTTTATAGTTCACCGGGCTCAGGTCGCTGCTGCGCAGCAGGCGGAATTTCAGCTCCTCGACGCGGGTCGCGTTGTGCAGGGCGACCGGAATGTTGACGAGGCCGAAGCTGATGGTGCCTTTCCAGATGGCGCGCATGATGAGAGGAGGGGTGCAAGGGAAACAGACCGGGAATGGGAAAGCCGGTTCGCGACTTCCTCTGGTGATGCCGTACGGGAAAATCCCCCGTCGGACCTACGGGGCGGGAGTGCGACCCTCGAGGCCTTCGCGCAACGATTGAATAAAGGCGTTGCGAAGCAGATTCTGGACGGTGGTCCACAAATCCACTTCGTTGACGGCGAAGTCGCCCTTGAACGGCACTTTCGTGGCGACGGCACCCTGGTCGTTTTTCAACGCATCGGTGACCGCCGCGGCGATCCTGGTCGCCGCCCGTTGCAGCAGGTTCTTCTGCGGATCTGGCACGGCCTTGAACTTCAGGTCCTTGAAGAAGGGCTTCACATAGCCGTCGTAATGGCCACCGGTCGCACTGATCTCGCTGAAGAGCTCGAAGGTGCCACCGGACGGATCGATCAGGGCGTAGCTGATTAAAAAATCCCGGATTGGGACCAGCGTCAGGTTTTTGATTTCCATTCGCGCCTCGAAGCGCGGCAGCTCAGCGGAAGGATCCGCCCGGAGATCCAGCGCAAGTGAGCCTGTGCCACCGACCCTTCCCTGAATTGCAACGTGCGTCGGCAACTCTCCGCCGTCGGATCGGTTGGTCACCTCCGTTGCCACCAGCTTGAGCTGGTCAACCACCAGCTTTCCCGCGGATGGCGTGCTCTGATCGCTGAAACTGATGCGCATGTTCTCCATCTCGAAACGCGTGATCTCGAGCGGAAAGGTTTCCCGGATAACCGCGATCCATGCCCGCGCTTCCGGCGCCTTTTCCTTCGCGTCGCGTTTCAGATCGTCGGTCTGCTTCTTCACCACGGCCAAATCCATGCCGTCCACCGTGCCATGTCCCCCGAGCTTGCCTTTCATCAGCGACCCGAACGCGACAGCGAGCGAAGCCTGTTTGATGTGGACGAGCGGTTCAGCCGCCGGCGCATGTCGCGACGCAAGCGTGAAATCGGTCGCCGTCACCGTGAAGCGCCAGAGCGCGAGATGAATGCCGCCCACGTGCCCGACGTAGTCGTCGAGTGCCGCCAGTTTCCGATTGGCGATGTGCGTCACGACCGGCGAGCCGACAAAACGCACCACCAGCAGCACCGCGACAAGAACGATGAGAAACCAACCGAGCAAGCGGACTATCCGGTGCTTCATGACTGTAAGGATAGAGGACGCCCAGCGGCTACGGTTCCAGCATGGCTGGCCTTCCCCCGGCGGAACGGGGCTACGCGTTCACGAGCTCGAGCAACACATCGCCATGACAGGGACCGTCGAGCGGACACCAACACGCGAGGTTATAACCGCGCAAATACTTGATGGCGTTCTGCCGCAGGATGCGCCCGCGCGGGCTCTGAATGAAGCGGGCGTATTTTGCGACGGCGACGCGACGCTCGTCCGGTGTGCGAGCGCGGTAGGGATTTCCCCACCGGCTCGGCCGGGACACCACGATCGTGCCAGCGGGAATCTTCCATCCTTTGCGACGACTGAGTTGAATTCGCCGTGGCACGCCCACGGGACGCGGCAAGGGCGTGATCATTTTTTCTTCGCGGCGCGCCGTGACTGCGAGGCTGAGGGAGCACGCACCGGAGTTCGTGCGCGCGATGGGTAACCCGGCCAGTCAGTGCGAGGCAGTTCCTTGATGGAACGCATCGAGGGACCACGCGATGGCTTGGGGCCGAGCTTCAAGAGATATGCCAGATTCATCGCGTCGTAGGGCGCGCGTGTTTTCACATCGTTGTCGAAGTAGACATAGAGATCGCGTGACGGACCCGCGGGAGGCCGCGTGGCCACCAGCGCCGCATCCCGGGGCGTTCGGCCCTCGGTCCATCCCCGAATTTTGGCGGCCCACCTCCGTAACGCGGTCGGTGTGTAGCCGCTCACGTAGAGCTTTTCGTCACCATGCAACCGGATGTAGATAAAATCGGCGGTGACATCCTCGATCAGCGGCCATTTGCCTGCTGTATCAGCCACCACGACTGCGACCTCGTGACGGCGCAGCATCTGGATGAATTCCGGTGTCGCGAAAGACGCGTGGCGCACCTCAAGCGCATGTCGCAGCGCCCGGTGGGAACCCGGCTTGAGCCAGGGCTGCCGCACATGGGCGTCGTGATGCCGACCCAGTCGCGCCGCAGCCGCCGTGTCATGAGGCAGCGATTTCAAGAATGACTCAATTACCGGCGGATCGAAACGGAGACTCGGCGGGAGCTGCCATAAAATCGGCCCAAGTTTCTCGCCAAGACGAAGCACCCCGGACGCGAAAAAGTTGGCGAGAGGAACCCTCCCGCCCTTCAGCCGGGTAATATGCGTGATGAAGCGCGGGGCTTTGACGGAGAAAATGAAGTCATCCGGTGTACTTTGGGCCCAACGCGCGAAACTCGCCGGTGTTTGCAGCGAGTAGAAGGTGCCGTTGATCTCGATGGATCGCACTCGTTGGGACGCATAGGCCAGTTCCTCGCTCTGCCTCAAACCATGCGGAAAGAACGTCCCGCGCCACGGGGCGTAAGTCCAGCCGGAGATGCCGATGCGGATGTCCGGCATGGTCAGCGCGGTTCGGGAAATTGCTCGCGAGCGATCGCGACGGCCGCCCGATGAAGGCCGGTCGAGCTCCAACAGAGGCCTTCCTTGAGATGGCACGTGATGCCCGCATCAAAGAGTGAAAACATCACGCCGAGAACGCACGCGTCTGTGTCCAGGCCGCAAACGGTCACACTGCGGATTCGGCGCCGTTTCAGTCGCTGGATGTCCCGGGGTTTCAAGCCGTAGGATTTTTTGTCGATGATAAGATCGCCCGGCGCGGGAGCCAGCAGGAGCTGAGTGTCGGGTGAGCCCGGCGCGCAGCATTTCTGGCCAAGCGTCCTTCGGAACATCGAACCCGCGGGGTTGATATACCGCGTGAAAATGCGACAGGGGAAACGCCGCGAATACCGCTCGAGCCTCCGCAGAAAACGCGCAGGAGGTGAAAACGCCTGCTGGACATCGACAATCATCAGGGCGCGATGCGGGTTCATGGGCGAGCTGCCACCCGCTCCGTCCACCGGGTGTCTGCAGGCATAGTGCTCTTCTCGCGCCGTACGGTTCCGCCGCTTTCCGGCCTGCTTTCACCCCATAAACATGAAGGGCGCCCCTTGCGGGACGCCCTGCATGACCTAACACCAAGCAAACCGTAAGAACTACAAACAATGTTCGTTTCTGTGAACGCGCACTGATGTCGTTAAGATAGACGCACCTCATTCGAAAACGTTGAATCTTTCCCGAAGTATTTCGTGTGAATAAGTTTTTCAGGAATTGGCTGGTGCTTAGCACTGGGCCGCAGTTGGTTACAGCCAAGGGAAGGTTCCGATTTCAGGGCACGATGGCGTGCTCCGCCTTGTTATAAACTTACGAAATCATGAATCCCTCGAACGTTTCCCGCCCCCATCTCTTTGGGGTGCTCGCCGGTCTCGCGCTCGCCGCGGGGCTGGTTTTCACCGCCCTTGTCTTCGCCAACGCGTGGACCCGCATAGCCGAGTCCCAAGTCATCAACGTCACCGGGTCCGCCCGCAAAAATGTCCGCTCCGACCTCGTCGTGTGGCGCGCCAATTTTTCCGCCGAGGCTCCGACCCTCCTCGAGACCCAGCAAAAGCTGCGCGAAGACCACGGCAAGGTTGCCGCGTTCTTCCTCACCCGCGGCATCGAAGGCTTCGCCGCTTCGCCGGTGCAGATCCGAGAAATCACCGCCAAGCAACGCAACGAGGATGACGACACGGTCACCGCGATGCGCGTGGGTTACCGGTTGAGCCAGTCCATCGAGGTGCGCTCGCCCGACGTCGAGGGAGTGCCGCGGCTCGCCGGCGACTCGAGCGAGCTTTTGCAACAGGGCGTGGCGTTCGTCTCGGAGGGCTTCGAGTTCATCTACACCAAGGCGGGCGACGCCAAGGTGGAGATGATGGCCGAGGCGACCAAGGATGCGCGCGCCCGCGCCGACCAGATCGCGCTGCAGGGCGGCCGCACCATCAAGGAGCTGCGCAACGCGAAGATGGGCGTGGTACAGATCAATCCACTCTACTCCTCGACGACCAGCTGGGAGGGCAACAACGACACCAGCGCGCTCGACAAAACGATCATCGCCACGGTGACGACAACTTTTGCGATGAGGTGAGTGTGGCCGGCCGTGGACGGCCGGCCACACTCGTTTTCAGAACGCATCGGGAACGACGCGATCTGCCTTGGCCCGTTAAAGGTGTATTTCCGCCGGCATCACCGTGCCGGCGGATTTCTCCGGCACCGGCACCGCCTTCAGCGGATAGCGGAACTGCCGGCCCTCGAAATTGCGGAAGACGACCTCGTCGTCGGTGAGGTGTTCGACGTAGTCGGGATTGATCGGGACCTTGCCGCCGCCACCCGGAGCGTCGATCACGTATTGCGGCACGGCGTAGCCGGTGGTGTGGCCGCGCAGCGCCTTGACGATCTCGATGCCCTTGCGGACGTCCGCCTTGAAGTGGGCGCCACCGGTGATGAGATCCATCTGGTAAATGTAGTAAGGCCGCACCCGCATGCGAAGGAGACGGTGCACGAGCGCCTTCATGACCTCGGGGTCGTCATTCACGCCGCGGAGCAGCACGCTCTGGTTGCCGAGCGGAACGCCAGCGAACGCCAGCCGCTCACATGCGTCCTTCAATTCCTGCGTCGCCTCGCGCGGGTGATTGGTGTGGATGCTCATCCAGACCGGCCCGTGCTTTTTGAAAATCTCGCAGAGTTCCGGCGTGATGCGCTGCGGCAGGAACACCGGGATGCGCGAACCGATGCGGATGAACTCGACGTGCTTGATCGCGCGCAAACGGCCGAGCAGATGCTCGAGCTTCTTGTCGGAGAGCAGCAACGGATCGCCGCCCGACAGCAACACGTCGCGAATCTCGGGATGCGCCTCGATGTATCGGAGCGCCTGCTCGTATTCGGGGTGAAAGTTGTAGTCCTGCGCGTTGCTCACCAGCCGGCTGCGCGTACAATAGCGGCAGTACGCGGCGCAACGGTCGGTCACGAGGAAAAGCACGCGATCCGGATAACGATGAACGAGGCCCGGCACCGGGGAATGCTCGTCCTCGCCCAGCGAATCAAGCATCTCACCGGAAGACACCACCATCTCGTCGCTCCGCGGGATCACTTGCTTGCGAATCGGGCAGTCCGGATCGTCGCGGTCGATGAGGTTGAAAAAATAAGGCGTGATCGCAAGCGCGAGCTTCTGGTTGGCAAAGAGGCAACCGGCCCGCTCGGCCGGCGTGAGCGTCATGTGGCGCTCCAGTTGCTCGACGGTGGTGATCCGGTTCTTGAGCTGCCAGGTCCAGTCCTTCCAGTCCGCCTCGGGGATATGGGACCAGAGCCCCTGGCCCTCGAACCAAACGGAGCGATCTTCGTGATATGCCATTTGCGTGAAGCTCAAGTAATGCGTTCGCGCCCGCTGTCAAATGGCGGGATGCCGTTGAGCCGTTTAGCCCGGCGTCCAGCGACTTGCCCAAAAGCATGTCTTTACGGCATTTCCCCCATGGTTTAAAATCGGTCCAACCTCAATAATATCGACGCAAACGCGCGGTTGAGTGCGCTCCGTTTGCGCCGATAGAGTAAAACCCCCGGTTGCCCCAATGCCCCCCATCCCCCATTCCATCAAGCCGGCCGAGCCGGCAGTCGCAAATCTCAAGGTCGTTCTGACGACCCTTGTCTTCGCGGCGATTGTCGTGTTGGGCGGCTTAGGCTTGGTCTGGTCGGACCTGAACGATCGCACCGCATTTTACGTGCTGCTTTGCGCCGGCCTGGCCCTCGGCGCGCTGGGCTTTATCGGCTGGCAGTCTTGGATGGCGGTCGAAAAAAAGACCCATGATCAGCGCCTCCATACCACGTTGGCGCAGCTCAAAGCCATCTGGGACAATGCGCCACTCAGCATTGTTCTCTTCGATCCCCACGACCCGCACGTGCGGGTCAAGATTGTCGACTGCAACCCGCGAGCCTGCGAAATGCATGGCTACACCCGCGAGGAGCTGATCGGGCAGTCGATCGATGTTCTTGAGGCTGTCCCTTGGACCCACACCGCGCCCAATTGGGTTGAACAATTCCGCCGTCAGCACCGGTTCGAGGGCGAGGCCGAACACCGGCGCAAAGACGGCACGATTTTCTGGATCGAATATTTCACCAGCCTCATCGTGGTCGACGGCCAGGAATTCGTCATCGGCATGGACCGCGACGCCACGGCCCGCAAGCTGGCCGAACAAGCCCTGCGAGCCAGCGAGGAACGCTGGCATCTTGCGGTCGCCGGCAGCAACGAGGGCGTGTGGGATTGGAACATCGAGGAGGACACCATTTGGTTCTCCCCGCGCTGGAAGGATCTCCTGGGTTTCGCCGATCACGAGTTGCCCAACCGCCGCGAGGTCTGGCTTGACCGGGTCCATCCCGATGACCGCTCGGTCCTCGAGAGTGCGCTTGACGCCCACCTCCAGCAAAAGACGCCCATATTCCACTGCGAGTATCGCCTGGCGCACAAGGACGGGGGCTGGATCTGGGGACTTGTGCGCGGCAAGGCCCTCTTCGGCTCGGACGGCCTCGCCCGCCGCATGGTCGGTACCCAGACCGACATTACCCGGCAAAAGGAAGCCGAGGCCGAGCTCCGTCAGGCCAAGGATTCCGCGGAGGCCGCCGACCGCGCCAAGAGCGAGTTCCTCGCGGTCATGAGTCACGAGATCCGCACACCCATGAACGGCGTGCTCGGCTTCACCAACCTCCTCCTCGACACCCCGCTCAACTCCGAACAGCGGGACTGGCTGTCAACCATTCGTTCCAGCGGCGAATCCCTCCTCACGCTTATCAACGACATTCTCGACTTCTCCAAGATCGAGTCGGGCAACATGGAGTTCGACCAGCATCCCGTGTCCGTCCGTCGCACCATCGAGGAGGTCCTCGATCTCCTGTGGAGCAAGGCCAGCGAGAAAAAAATCGAATTGCTCCACTGGATCGAAAGCGATGTGCCGGAATGGATCCTGACCGACGGCACCCGCATGCGGCAGGTGCTCGTGAATCTCATCGGCAACGCCATCAAGTTCACGTCCAAGGGCGAAGTCGAGGTGCGCGTCAGCCTGCGGCCGCCGCTGGGCGAACATCAGTCTCCCCTGCTCGTGATCAACGTACGCGACACGGGCGAAGGCATTCCGCAGGACCGCGTCAGCCGCCTGTTCAAGCCTTTCAGCCAGGCCGATTCCTCCACCACGCGCAAATACGGCGGCTCCGGCCTGGGCCTGGCCATCAGCCGCAACCTGGCACATCTGCTGGGCGGTGACATCGTTCTGGCCAGCAGTTCCGACCGCGGCTCGTGTTTCAGCTTCACGCTGGCGGCGAATGCCACCGTCGCTCCCGCCGACGCCATTGACGGGCCCGCTCCCATTCAACCCGCTGTGGCCTTGGAAGGCCGTCGCGCGCTGGTCGTCGACGATAACGAGGCGAACCGCCGTATTCTCACGAGCCTCCTGCAACGCTGGGGGCTCACGTGCGTCGCCTTCGAGCATCCGGTGGCCGCCATCGAGTTCGTGCGCACCCACGGAGACTTCGACCTCGGCGTGCTCGACATGATGATGCCTGAGATGAACGGGGTGGAGCTCGCCGAGCGCCTTCACCAGCTGGCCGGCCGGGAAAGTCTCCCGCTCATTCTGCTCTCCTCCATCAGCCGCGAGGATCTGCGTGCATTCAATCCGATGGAGCAGTTTCGCGTCGTGCTCACCAAACCCCTGCGGCAGACGCTCCTGCTTGAGGCGATAAACAAGACGCTTGCCGTAACCGGCAAACGCGCCACCTCCGGCAGCCAGCCCCAGGTGCCCACGGTCCGCGCCAGCGCGCAGCTCGATTCCTCCCTCGGCAAACTCGTGCCGTTGCGCATCCTCGTCGCCGAGGACAATGCCGTTAACCAGAAACTCATTACCGGGTTGCTCCGCCGCCTCGGCTACCAGGCGCAGATTGTGAGCCATGGTGCGGCTTGCCTCGAAGCCTTGAATCGCGACCGTTACGACCTCGTGCTGATGGATTGCCAGATGCCCGAGATGGACGGTTACGAGGCGACCGCCCGCATTCGCCAGGGCGAAGCCGGGGATCACAACCGGAAAATCCGCATCATCGCCCTGACCGCCGCGGCCATGGCGGGCGACCGCGAACGCTGCCTGGAAGCGGGCATGGATGATTACCTCACCAAACCCATTCAATCGCCCGAGATCGTCCGCGTCATCATGACCAGTCCCGGGGCACCGCAATCTCCTGCCTAGGCAGCGGTTGCGCCGCTGGACGCAGAATTGCTCGGAAACCGCTTGGCAGCGGCGCACTAACACTTTTTCGTGCGTCTTTAATGTCCGCTCCCCAGCCCGCAATTCTCGCCCTTGAAGACGGTTCCGTGTTTCGCGGGATCGCTTTCGGCGCCTCGGCCACCATTGCCGGCGAGTGTGTCTTCAACACCTCGATGACCGGCTACCAGGAAATCCTCACCGATCCCTCCTATTTCGGCCAGATTGTCACCATGACCGCCGTGCAGATCGGCAACTACGGCATCAATCTCGAGGATGAGGAGTCCTCCGCGCCCAAGTGCTCCGGCTTCGTCGTGCGCGAGGTTTCGCCGGTCGTCAGCAACTGGCGCAGCTCGATGTCGCTCGACGCCTATCTGAAGAAATATGGCATTCCCGGCATCAGCGAGGTGGACACCCGCGCCCTGACGAAGAAATTGCGCGTCAAGGGTGCCATGAAGTGCTGCCTTTCCACCCTGCCGCTCACCGACGCCGACGCGGTGGCGCGTGCTCGCGCCTGGCACGACATGGCCGGCAGCGATTACGTGAAAGACACCACGTGCGCCGCTCCGTACATCTGGGGGGCCGATCCTTCGCGCTACAACGCCCAGTACCTCCCGGTCGGCACCACCGGCGGCGCCACGCACACCCCGGCGAAAAAATTCAAGGTCGCCGCCTTCGACTACGGCGCCAAATACACCATTTTCCGCAAGCTCGTGCGCCATGGCTTCGAGGTGAATGTGTTTCCCGCCACCGCCACCCATGAGCAGGTGCGCGAGGCCGGCGTGGATTGCCTTTTCCTGTCCAACGGACCCGGCGATCCGTCCGCCCTGCCCTACATCCACAAAACCGTCACGGCCCTCCTGCCGGACTACCCGACCTTCGGCATCTGCCTCGGTCATCAGATGGTGACGCATGCCCTCGGCGGCAGCACCTACAAGCTCAAGTTCGGCCATCGCGGGGGCAACCAGCCGGTCAAGAACCTCGAGACCGGCAAGGTCTCGATCACCGCGCAGAATCACGGCTTCGCCACCGACCCCAAATCACTCGAAACCCGCGGCGCGATCGTCACAGAGATCAACCTGAACGATCAGACCGTCGAGGGCCTTCGCCACAAGGAGCTCCCCGTCTTCTCCGTACAATACCACCCGGAGGCCGCCCCCGGACCCAACGACGCCGACCCGCTCTTCGAGGATTTCTACAAGCTGGTCGAAAAGCGCAAGGCCGGGAAGATCTAGGGCCGCCAAACGCGGCACGTGACAAGTAGCAAAGTCAAAGCATCAAGAACCCGGTAGCCGGATGCTCCCTTGTTACTGGTCCCTTGAACCCTGTTACTTCGCTTCGAGCAGCTGCTCGAAACGCTTCGCATCCTCCGGCGTGTCCACGCCGATGGTCGGGTCGTCGGTGACCCCGATCGCGATCGGGTAGCCATTCTCCAGCACACGCAGCTGCTCGAGTTTCTCGATCTGCTCGAGCTGGCCGGGAGCCATGCGTACGAACTTTTCGAGAAAATCGGCCTTGTAGGCATAAAGCCCCAGATGCTTGTGGCAGGGATTGGCCGCTACCCACGCATCGTCGATCGTCAGGCCCAAGTCCCGGGAGTACGGCATTCGCGAGCGCGAAAAATACAGCGCCCGTCCCGTCTGACTCATGACGACCTTGACTTGGTTGCTGTTGTAAAAATCCACCACCCGCTTGAACGGCGTGCATAGCGTGGCCACGGGACAATCCCCCTGCACGAGCTTTGCCAGCGTTTGCAGTTGGGTGCCGGTGACCAGCGGCTCATCGGCCTGCACATTCAGCACATAGCTGGCACGGACAGTGCGGTTTGCCTCGGCGATGCGATCCGTGCCACTTTGATGCCCGGCATCGGTCATTATTGCCCTGTATCCTGCTCCTTCGATGCATTCGGCCAACAACTCATGATCCACCGCAAACCACAAAGGATAATCGGGCGCTTGGGCCGTAATGCGTTCGGCGACCCACAACACAAGCGGCTTGTCCTTAATCGGATGCAAGAGCTTGCGTGGGAAGCGCGTGGACTCCAGACGACACGGCACGATGATGGCGAAGGCGGGCATGCGAGGGTCTTTGGGATTGCAAGCCGGGGCAGGACCGGCTTTTGCGTTAACCTTTAATCCGACCGATCGACTCGTCCGCAATGGAAAAGAACGCCACACCAGCCGCCAAAACTCTCACGAAAGAGCTCCTCGTGCAGAACAAGATGGGCATTCATGCCCGTCCTGCGGCCATGATCGTTCGCGTGACCAACAAGTTCAAAGCCGAGGTCTACGTCGAAAAGGACGAGGAACAGGTGAACGGCAAGAGCATCATGGGGCTGATGATGTTGGCCGCCGCCAAGGGCTCGACGGTCAAGTTTGTCGCCACCGGCCCCGACGCCGAGCAAATGCTGACCGACCTCGAAGCCCTCTTCGCAAAGAAATTCGACGAGGCCTGAGATTGGTCCACCACGAGATACACCCAAATACACGAAAACTGAACAGGCCGGTCTTGGATCGGCCTTTTGCGTTTTTGGAGCAGGAGGTGTTTGCTGTAGCGCGCTCTGTGAGCGTCGCTTCCCTGAGTCGGCGGTCACAGACCGCCGCTACAGTCCGTGCACACGAATCGGTACCCCGCGGTTCCCACTTTTCTTGTGGTTCGTGTATTTCGTGGTGAGCTAAACTCCGAAAAACTTCTTCGCATTCGCCGTGGTGACCTCCGCCAGGCGTTCGTAGCTCACGCCGAACAAGCCGGCGCAGAATTCCGCCGTATGCCGCAGGTAGGCTGGTTCGTTCGGTTTTCCGCGATGTGGCATGGGGGTCAGGTACGGGGCGTCCGTTTCGATCATCAGCCGATCCAGCCCCTGCGCCAGCGCCGCAGCCCGCACCGCATCGGCGTTCTTGTAGGTAATCACGCCCGTGAAGGACCCATAACCTCCGCGCTTTGTCAGCTCGGCCATCTCCGCCGGGCCCTCTGTGAAGCAGTGAAACACCACCTTGCGCCAATCCATCCCCGAGGCATCGATCATGGCCACGCATTCGGCAAACGCCCCGCGCGAATGAACCACCAGCGGACACCCCAGCCGCTTCGCCAAAGCAAGCTGCTCCATGAACGCCAGCTTCTGCCACATGAAAATCCTCTCTGCCTCGGCCGCGTTGTCCTTGGGCAGATGAAAACGATCAAGCCCCGTCTCGCCGAGCGCGACAGGGGACAGGTAGGGCGGGATCGCTGGGCCCGCCGCTCCGATCGAGTCCTTCGACGCGCCGGGCGGTCGCGCTCCACCCCAAAACCCCTCCAGCTGCGCCACGCGCTCCGCCCAATCCTCACCCACACTGCACGGATGCAAGCCTGCCGTGTAATGCACCAGGCCCTTATGCGCACCCGCCAGATCGCGATAGACCGTCCAATCATCCGTATCCGTGCCGATGGTGATCATCGCCTCCAGCCCCGCCTCTTGCGCCCGCTGCAGGGCCGCCGACAGCTCGCCGCGCTTGTGGAAGGATTCGAGGTGGGTATGCGTATCGATCAGGCCCATGCCACCGGATTGAAACCCGGCAAATTCAGGAAGCCAGCGCTTTCCCCGGCCATTCTCACTGGAGCCGCAGCGACCTCGCTGCGGTCTTCAATCAACCACGGCGGGATCGCCGTGGCTCCAGAAATTCCTGCTCAGGCCGGTCCCGCGAACTCCACAAAATCCCGCCGAACTTTGCCATCGGCCTGCGTCCGGCACAGCCAGTAGCCCTTGGTCTTCGTGCCGTCGTGGTTGGCGGCCACCCGGCTGCAGCAGGCGTTCGTCACGAGCGCGTATTCGCCATGCATCACCTCGGTGCGACCATGATGGTGCCCGCCGAGCACGAGCCGCAAATTGTGATTCGTGAATCGCGCCAGCACATCCTCGGCGTTCAACGGGCACAGCGGAGTGGCGCTGGCCAGCGGAAAATGAGTCGCCAGCACCAGCGGCTTCGCCCGGTCGAGCTTGGGAATCTCGGCGTCTAGCCAGGCCAGGGTCGCAGGCTGCACGTTCGTCTTGCCCCATTTTTTCCCTTCGGTCGAATCGATCACGACAAACTGCCAGCCCCGGTGCTCGAAATGGTAGTTGATTTGCCCGGGCAACGTTCGGTCGAAGATTGCCGTGCTTTCCTCCAAGTCGTTGTCGTGATTGCCCGGAGTGGCGAGGAAGCGCACCTCCGCCTCCTCGGCCAGCCGGGCCACGGCCGCGATACTGGCCGGCGCGCCCTTGTGCGCCAGATCCCCCAGACCGAGGCAGAACTCGACGTTCTCATGGGCGGCGATCTGATGGAAGAGTGCGGTGAACCAAGGATCGCACGCCGCCTCAAAATGATGGAAATCATTCGCCACAACAAAGGTGAACTCCTCGGCCCGACCACCCATAACCGCCGCACGCAGAGCGCCCGGCCAAAGACCCGCCGCGAGCAACGCGGCCAGATGGCCGAGAGCTTCGCGACGGGTAAACGATGGGCCGGCCGGCGTTTTCATGTCCGCATTCTCGCCGCCCTTGTCCCCTGTCTCAAGTCGCGACTGCCAAAAACTAGAAAGCCGGCGCTTTCGCGCCGGCTTCCACACACACACACACACTGACAAAGGGTTATCGGCTCATTTCGAGCGAACCGTAATATCTCCGCCCGAAGTACGCAGTTTCAGGCGCGGGCCGCCGCCGTTGACGCTGCCGACCAGCTTGTTTTTGCCGCTGGCGCCCTGCTCCAGGGTGATCGTGACTCCCGAAGCCCGCACGCTGCCGCCGGACGTATTGGCATCGAGGTGAAACCCGGTGCCCTTCACCAC
>DATCRM010000220.1:0-25717 GCA_036568985.1 Lacunisphaera sp.
TGCGCGTGGCTCGATACCCTCCGAAACGGGCACAGGGACGTGCCCGACCACCCGCGTCGACTGCATCGTTGCGGCTACAGCGTTTTAAGTAAAGATCCCCGGAGCAAGCTCCGGGGCCTTCCAGAAATGGAGGCAGGATTATCAGTCCTGCGAGGCGCAGGCCGCGCTCTTTCCCAAACGCGGGGCTGATAGCCCCGCCTCCAACCAAGTCGGAGCAAGCTCCGAGGTATTCGACCCAAAGGGAATAAACTCACAGCCGGAACACTCACGAAAAACTCGAAGCCCCTGCTACCTTTATCCTGAGCCGTGCGAGGCATCCACGAGGTCGGTGCAGGTTCGTCCTTACCCTTGGATCCTTCGCACGGCTTCCGCCTTCGCCAAGGCTTCGGCGGACTCGGCAGGATGACGGTAGCCAGGATTTGGGTTTCTGCTCGAGAGCTCGGCCCGCCAATGTCTGGCGGGCACGGACTCCGATACCAGAAGGGAGCCTTATCCCTGTTTGTCCGCGGGAGGGATCACGATCACGCCGCAGGGAGCCTTCTTGAGGACGCCGCTGGCGGTGCTGCCGACAAGGAAGTCGTAGAGTTTGCCATGGCCGTGTGATCCCATGATCACGTAATCGGCTCCCGTCCGGGCGGCTTCTGCCAGGATAAGCGGAACGGGTGCGCCGACGGTGATGTTCAGGGTCGATTCGACACCTGCGCGGCTCAAGCTTTCCTGATGCCGGGCCAGCCGTACTTCCGCATTCTTGCGACTATAGCCGACGGTTTCCTCCACGATTTGGGCGGGTAGGGTATATTCCCCGCCTGCCACGACGGGAGGCTGGATGATGTGGAGCAGGGCGACGCGGCCTTGGAATGCCCGCGCAAAATCAAGGGCGGTTTCGATCACCTTGTCGGTGACCGGGGACAGATCAACGGGGACAAGGAACGTTTTCATGACATTACTATAGCACGGTTTCGGCGGACCAAGGTGGCAGACCTTGGTCAAGGCTGCGCACTTTTTGGTCGTGGATTTGTTTGGGATTCAAGTCGCATGACCCGCCAGCCACAGCCTTGGCGACGGAGCGGAAGCTCCGCCTTGCGGCGAGATACTTCCTGCCCGGGTCGGCGTTGCCTCCGTTACTTCGCGTTTGCTTGCGCGCCGTTAAGACGGAAGATGGCCGGACATCCTTCACACGCATGCATACTTGGAAATTCTTCCGGACCGGCGGGCTTGACCAGGTGACCCTTGAAAGCGGCTCCGACCTGCTCAATCTCGAGCATCTCGACCAGAAGCTGTGGGTGGCGCTGAGCTGTCCGGTGAAGGGGCTCGAGCTCGACGAGGCCACGCTCAAGCTCATCGATCTCGATGGCGACGGCCGCATCCGCGTGCCCGAAGTATTGGCCGCGATCAAATGGGCGGCTCCGCGCCTGAAGGATCTTGGCGTCCTTTTGCGCGGCACCGACGGCCTGGCCCTCAGCGACATCAATGATGCCACGCCCGAGGGAAAGGCTGCGCTTGCTTCCGCCCGGCAGATTCTCGCCACCCTCGGCAAGAAGGATGCCAGCGCCATCACGGTCGCCGATTCCAGCAACACGGCGCAGATTTTTTCGGCCAGTGCGCTCAACGGCGACGGTGTGATCCCGCCCGAGGCGACCGAGGACCCGCTGGTGCAGGCCTTGATCAAGGACGTCGTGGCCTGCCTCGGTGGCACCGCCGATCGCACCGGCGCGATCGGAATCACGTCGGCGCAGATTTCCACATTTTTTTCCGACCTCAACGCCTACGTCCTCTGGGTGGAGAACAGCGCGGCGAAGGATATCGCGGTTCTGGGCGAGGCCACCGAGGCCGCGGTTGCCGCCCTCAAAGCGGTGCGACCCAAAGTGGAGGATTATTTCGGCCGCTGCCGGCTCGCGGCTTTCGATGCACGCGCCACCGAGGCGCTCAATCGCGCGGAAAACGAATACCTCACCATTGCCGCCAAGGATCTGAAGATCACCGCGGACGAAGTGGCGGGTTTCCCGCTGGCGCGCATCGAGGGTGGGCGCGCGTTGCCACTGTTCGAAGGGGTCAACCCCGCATGGGCGGCGGCGCTCGCCATGCTGCACAAGACCGCGGTGGCGCCCGAGTTTGGCAGCGCCAAAACGAGCTTGTCCGAGTCCGACTGGATTGCGCTCAACGCCCGATTTGCCCCGTACGAGACCTGGCTCGGTCGCAAGGCCGGCAGTGCGGTTGAAAAGCTCGGGCTGGCGCGCATTCGGGAAATTCTCGCTGGTCCCGGGCAGGAGGCGCTCGCCGCCCTCGTGGCCCGCGACCGGGCGCTCGAACCGGAATTCAAGGCGATCAGTGATGTGGACCGCCTCACGCATTACCACCGGGACCTGCGCGCACTGCTGCACAATTTCGTCAACTTCGCCGATTTCTACTCGCGTGATCGCTGGGCGATTTTCCAATCCGGTACGCTCTATCTCGACAGCCGCAGCACGGAGCTGTGCATACGAGTCGATGCCGCCAGCCCGCTGGCCGCGATGAGCAAGGCCTACATCGCCTACTGCGCCTGCACCCGGGCCGGGGGCAAGACGATGAATATCGCCGCATGCATCACGCAGGGCGACAGCGACTATCTCTTCGTGGGCCGCCATGGCGTGTTCTATGATCGGGCGGGGAACGACTGGGACGCGGTCATCACCAGCATCGTGGACAATCCGATCAGCATCCGACAGGCGTTCTGGTCGCCCTACAAGAAATTCATTCGCATGATCGAGGAGCAGGTGGCCAAACGGGCCGCCGCCGCGGAAGCGACTTCGAACGCGAAGCTGGCCGGTGCCGCCGACGCCGCCGCCAACGCCGACAAGGCGAAGGTCGAGCCGCCCAAGAAGGTCGACGTGGGCGCGGTCGCCGCCATCGGGGTGGCCATCACCGGCGCCATCAGCGCACTGACGCTGATCCTTGGCTACATCTTCCAGTTGAAAGCATGGCAATATCCGCTGGTCGTCGTGGGCCTGATGCTGGTGATTTCGCTGCCGTCGATGATCATTGCCTGGATCAAGCTGCGCCAGCGCACGCTGGGCCCTCTCCTCGAGGCCAACGGCTGGGCGGTGAACGGCCGCGTGTCCATCAACATTCCCTTTGGCACCAAGCTTACCGATGTCGCCGTCCTGCCCGCCGGGGCGAAGCGTTCGCTCGAGGATCCGTACGAAGACAAGGAAGCGGTGCGTCATCGCCGGCTCGTTACCGCGCTGTTTATCGTGTTGATCGCCGCCGCTGCATACGTCCTATGGGACCACAAGCAGCGCGGCCATTATTTCTGGCAGGACCCGCCGCCTCTGCCTGCTCCCGCGCCCGCGCCGGCGGTCGCAGCGCCGGCGAAGTGAGCGGTCGGAATTGTGCGGATTGATGAACGATAAATCCGTGCCGGCGGCTCGCGGACGACGTGAAGAGGTACAGGCCGGGCACGCTCGGGTTGAAAATGCGCCTATTCTGCGTAAGCGTGTAGACGCGAAGAGTTTTCAATAGAGAAAACGTTTAAGTATTCGATCGGACGAACGATTTGACGGGTTCCCGAGTCTCGTACTTTAAAGCCACTGCCATCATGTCCGCCTCCACGCCGAATCAAACCGCCGCGAAATCCGCGAGTGACTGGATCCTCATGGTCGACGACGAAGCGCCCATCCGGACGGTGATGGGCAGTTTCCTGGCCGATGTCGGAGCCGAGTTCGTGGGGGCGGAAAGCGGGGAGGCGGCCTTGCAGCTTCTAGCCAGCCGATCCAGCGAACCTTTGGTGGTGTTTATTGACGTGCTGATGCCAGGCATGGACGGGCTCACGCTCGCGCGGAAATTGCGCTCCCGTCTCAAGTCCAGTGTCCTGGTGATCATCAGCGGACACATGACCGATCTTTCATGGTGGCCCGTGGACCTGAGGGAAGTCCTCTTCGTGGCCAAACCTTTCCGGCTGGCCGAGATCATGTCCATCGTGACGGCCGCCAGAGCCGGTTCCCGGCGCGAGCGCTGAGCCCGAGCCATGGAAATCAACCTCATCCTCACGGCGAAAAAGTGGGAGCTCGCTTCGCAGCTCGAACGCACCAAGGCGCACGGCGGGGTGCAATTGGTGAAGAACATCCCGGAGCGCACCTATCTCGGGATCACCGCAAAACAGTGGGTGGTGCTGACGCGTTTCAAGGAGGCCCGCACCGTGCCGCAGGTGTTGGAGGCGGCGATCGAGGATCGCATCTGCCCCGAACTCGGCGAATTTTATGAGCTCATCCTGAAGGCGGTGCGCGCCCGCATCCTGGTTGAGCCGGGGCAGACGGTGTTTCCGATTCCGGCCGCGAGCTGGCCGGTCGCCTTCAAGCCGGGGCGCTGGCCGCAGGTGCTCTGGACGTTGTTCGTGCTCGGGCTCATCGCGACCATCATGCGGGGAGCCATGCGGCCACTGGGCTGGCAGGATGCGGCGATCGGCGCCGGCTTCCTGGTTCTGGCCATCGCGGTGGGTTCGGCCTTGGCGGCGTCGCTTTTGCGCGGCGCCGGAGCAGAGGTGTATTTCAAGCGCCGGCGCATCTGCACGGCGGATGCATGCATGCTGCCGCCTGCGGAACAGCGGCTCGTGGCTGTGGCTCCGCTGGCGGTGCTTTCGTTTGTCACAGGTTTGCTGGCGTGGCGCCGGCCCGAATGGGCTTTCCTTCCGTTGATCGGCTTGCTGTTCCAGTTGCGTCCGATTTTAGGCGGGGCGGTCAACGCGATGATCCGGGTGGGCGCGACGAATCGGGTCAGCGATGCGGAGCAGCATTATATTTTCGCGCCCAACCGCACGGTGGGCCGGCGGTGGCGGTTGCTTTGTCACAGCCTGGGCAGCGCGGGGACCTGGGCGGAAATCGGCTACGGCATGGTCTGGACCCTGGCGCTGGTTTATTTTCTCGGCGGGCTCTCGGACGTCTCACCTTGGACGCTGGCTTTTTGGCGGGTGCAGGGACCGCGCCTGGCTCTGGCGGCCGTCGGTTCGCTCGCGTTGTTGGGCCTGATCTATGTTGGCCTCGAAGTTTACGTGTACGTCCGCGATCGCGCGCTCGCGCGGCATGAGACGCTGCGGCAGTTGTATCAGCGGTGGCTGGGTCACAAAAAGGTGGCCACCGATGACAGCGCCCGGATGCGTGCCGTGCTGCAGAGTCCTCCGCTGCGGTTGCTGGCTGCGGCTGATCAGCAGCTTCTCGCCACGGCCATGAAGCCCCACCGGCTCGGGCCGTGGAAGGAACTTCAGCCGATGGATCGGCCCGTCAGCCATGTTTCGCTCATTGTTTCCGGCCAAGTCGGTGTTTACCGCCAAGCCCGCAGCGGACGACGCATGCTCGTGCACGTGCTCTGCGAAGGAGATCTGGCCGGCCTCCATGCCCTGGTTGATCCGGATCGGCCCGACTACCTGTACCGGACGTTGACGCCCGTGGTACTCCTGCAGGTGGAATGGGCGGAGGCGGAGCAGTTGCTCATGGCCAAATTGACGCCGGCCGCACTCGCCAACCAAGTCCACAAGATTCCCTTTCTGTCCCGCATCGGCTTGTGTCAGAACTGGCATCGCCAGGCCATCCACCGGTTCGCGGAATTGTCGCTGATCAAGGGCTACGCCGAGAACGAGGCCATCCTGCAGCAGGGCTTCTACAGCGAAAACTTCTTTCTCCTGCTCGAAGGCGACGCGCAGGTATTCATCGGGCCCCGGAAGGTGGCGGTGATTGGGCGCGGCAGTTATTTTGGAGAAATCGGCCTTTTGCAGAACAGCAATTCGACCGCGCGCGTCGTCGCGCAGGACGGGACGCGCTGCCTGTGCATCCCGCGGCGGGAGTTCCTGCGCTTCGTCGCGCACAATTACTCCGTGGCGCTCGAACTGGAGCGCGTGAGCTCGAAGCGACTGGGCCATCCGATCTTCCCACTCTCGCCCGGCAATTTCCGCACGCTCTGAGGCGGGTCGCCGGCCGGCTTACTTCACGATATAAAATGGATTCGGGAGCTTGAAGATCCGCTCCGCGGCGTCTCCGGTCAAATCGCTGTCCTGATCCCCGATGTTGGCGATGATGGTGTAGCCTTCGGCGATGAGCTGGCGTCGGGTGTCGCGTTTGAATGCGGCGGTGCTGATCTCGTCGCCCTCGGGTTTGTAGTAGATTTTGCTCCAGCTTTCGTACCCGACTTCGCGGAGATTGCGCTCGGTGGCGGGGGCGTCCACGGGGTTGCGTCCGGTGATGAAGAACACGGTCACGCCGTTCTTCACCGCCAGATCGTAGACGAGTTGCACGGGCACGATGGCGCGGGCCTGGCCTTCCGCGACCCAGCGCCGCCAGACGCCGGGGACATAACCATAGTCGTGCGCCATGATATGCGGCAGATTGGAAAGAGTGGTCTCGTCGATATCGAAGACGATGGCGCGCTTTTCGTTTGGCTTCGCCGGTTTGGCGATGCGCTTGGCCAGATATTTGTTGGCCTTGAGCGCGACCGCCGCCACCTCGCGGCCGTATTCCCCCGAGCTCACATACTCGGCGACCGCCCGCTTCGCCGTGGAGAGATTCGTGGGTGGAACGGCGAACTGGGTGACGGGCAGCGCGAGAACGACAGCGAGGGCGAGCAGGGCGGGGAAGCGCTTCGGCATGCGGTGATGAAAGCAGAGTGCCGGGGAGATTCAATCCAAGCTTCAGGCCCGGACCGCTCGTCCAAACCCGGCTTGAATCCGCCGGGAGGCCATGGTGAGTTGAGGCATGCGAATCATCCCCCGTCTGTTCCACGCCATGCTGGTTGGATTGGTGCCCATCGTCGGCCTCGCGGCCACCCCCGCCACTCCGGAAATCATGAACAAGCTCTACGCGGATTACTGGGAGGATTACCTGCGGGACAATCCGATCACCGCGACCTTCAACGGCGACAATCGCTACAACGACCGCTTCGGTCCGGTCACCTCCGCCGAATCCATCGCGGCGACGCGGCAACTGGCCGAAAAATACCTGGCGCGCTCCGCCGGGTTCGATCCTGCCGGCCTGCCACCCGAGGATCGCATCAGCTACGATCTCCTGCGTTACCAGCTCCAGCTGTCGCTCGACGGCCTGAAGTTCCCCTCGCACCTGATTCCGGTAAATCAGATGGATAGCATGCACCTGTTGCTCGCCCAGCTCGGCTCCGGGCGGCTCGCGCAACCGTTCGATACCGTGCAGGACTACGACAACTGGCTGGCTCGTGCCGCGGGCTTCGGTCCGTACGTGGACGGCATCATCGCCGACATGCGCGAGGGTATCGCCAAGGGCATCGTGCTTCCGAAGGCGCTGGCGAGGCCGGTGATCCCGCAGCTGGAAAATCTCGGCGCGACCGACCTGGAGAAAAACGTCTTCCTCGCGCCAATCAAAAAATTTCCGCAGGGAATCAGCGCCGCGGACCAGGCCCGTCTCACCTCCGCCTACACCGCCTTGGTGAAGGACAGCCTTGTGCCCGCCTACCAGCGGCTGCTCGGATTCATGCGCGACACCTACCTGCCGGCCTGTCGCGACACGGTGTCGCTGGGCGACCTGCCGGGCGGCAAGGAATGGTATGCCTTCCTCGCGCGCAGCCAGACGACCACGGACCTGAGCCCCGAGGAAATCCACGCGATCGGCTTGCGCGAAGTGGCGCGCATCCGCGCGCAGTTCGAAGAGGCGAAGGAACGCGTCGGCTTCAAGGGCTCGCTCAAGGAGTTTTTTACCCACCTCAACACGGCTCCGGAATTGCGCTTCACCACGCGCGAGGAAATCCAGGCGGCTTACGAGGGCTTGCGCGGCAAGGTCGAGGCGAAGGTACCGGCCTTCTTCGGCCGGACACCCAAAACGCCATATGAGATCAGGCCGATCGAGGGTTTCCGGGAAGTCAGTGCGCCGCCGGCACATTATTTCCAGGGACTGCCCGATGGATCGCGTCCGGGTATTTTCTATTACAACGCCTATCGCCCCGAGACCCGCACCCGCTTTACCGTGACGGCCTACTTCGTGCACGAAGCCGTGCCCGGCCACCACTTTGAGATCAGCCTCGCACAGGAGCACGGCTCGTTGCCTGCGTTCCGGCGGTTTGGCGGCACAACCGCGTATAGCGAGGGATGGGGGCTCTACAGCGAGATGCTCGGTCGCGAGATGGGCCTCTACGACGATTCCTGGCAGTGGATTGGCCGGCTCTCCGCCGAGATCTGGCGCGCGGCGCGGCTCGTGATCGACACCGGCTTGCATGCCAAGGGCTGGACGCGCGAGCAGAGCATCGCCTACTTCCTCGACAATGTGCCGCAGGGCGAGCTGGTCGCCACCCAGGAGGTCGAGCGTTATATCGCCATTCCCGGGCAGGCGCTCAGTTACAAAATGGGCGAGCTCAAACTCCGCGAGCTACGGAGCCGGGCGGAAAAGGCGCTCGGGCCAAAGTTCGACATCCGCGCTTTCCACGACGAGGTATTGGCTCACGGGTCGGTTCCGCTGAGCGTCCTCGAAGCGGCGGTGGACCGCTGGATCGCGGCGCAAAAGAGCTGACTTTGCGCGGTGCGTTTAACCTGCAGCGATGTCCGGCCCACACACCCCGTCGCTTCGCGCCACCCCTCTTCATCCGGATCGATGCAGTAGGAAACCACGAATGGACACAAATAGACACGAATTCCTGAGGTAGCAGGCCCGATCCAAAACCCGAGAGCAGATGTCACTGTGTGGTGACGGGCTCCCAACCCCATGGAGGCATCTGTTTCATTCGTGTTCCTTCGTGTCCATTCGTGGTTCAATTGAATGGTTCGGGCTTCATAGAGAGGACATAAACCATCGCAGCCAAAAGTCCCCTCTGGAGAGGGGTGCCCGCAGGGCGGGGTGTGGTGGGATACCCGCCGGCCCGTGAAATATTCAGGCTAGCGCCGTGACGATCGAAGGCCCAAGCAGGCGCGCCGACAT
This sequence comes from Lacunisphaera sp., assembly GCA_036568985.1. Taxonomy (GTDB): domain Bacteria; phylum Verrucomicrobiota; class Verrucomicrobiia; order Opitutales; family Opitutaceae; genus Lacunisphaera. Next base: position 8,898 of record DATCRM010000220.1, read on the forward strand.
GGACGCGCTTTCGCCACAACCCACGCCTAACCCTTCGTGGGTTGTACTCCGGCGGCCAATCTGAAACCCAACGGAGTATCGGGAAGCGCGCTGATCGCGTAGGGCGTAGAATAGTAAATGGAGGGAAGCTGCGCACCAACCAGGAGCGGCCGCAACGGGTCCACCAGATTAATGGGAAGGCTGAAAACATCCGCTTCCGGCACGTCGTCCGGAAAGATCTCCACGGTGATGTATCCGTCGATGTCGGACGAGGGAATGACGGTGACGGAGGCGATTCCACCGTCGACCACGTCCCGGGTGACCGAGATCGGCTTGAAGTCGGGGTCGGAGGGGTTCCAGACAATCTCCGCATTAACGTAGTGCGGTCCGTCGGAATTGTAGCTGCGAATGGTGATGCGGCTCATGGTCGTGCGATTTGGAGGTGAGGAGGAGTTTTCCAACGAAACGCAGCACTCTCGGTACCGCGATGGCCCGATGGTTTGATGCGCGAACCCAGCGGGCAGGTCAACAGGGTCTCTTGGGATAGCTTCTGGAACCTTGGCGACAGGATAAGTTCCGCGATCGCTCGTGCGGAGGCGGAATTTTACTCGCGGTGGATCTGGGACCTCGAAGCTTGTCTCGGACCGTGAGCCCGGTCGAATGGCTTCGGCTTGGATGGAGGCGGGACTATCAGTCCCGCGAGTTATCGGTTGCGCAACGCATTGCCTCGTGGAGCTGATAACCCGCCTCCAATTTCCAGAATGCCCCCGGAGCTTGTCCCGAGGACCTTTGTTGAACAGCCATCTGACGATGGCTGCTATGCGAAGACAGCGGGATTATTCGCCGGCGTTGAGACCGTTGATCGTCAGACGATAGACGAGGAACATCGTATCGTTTTTGACCGGAATTCCATTTTGAGCGACGGCATCCACGGTCGTGATGGTGGTCTCGTCCAGGCTGCGCATTTTCGTCTCGGTGGAGGTGAAGTCGTTGTCATTGGCGACAAAGAGGTAGAAGCTGTTCGGATTGCCTGGCTCCTTGGCAGGGACGAGCGCCATGCCCTCCCACTTCTCGGAGAGACTGTTGGCGTCCGCGGTGGCGCCGCCGTGAAGGTTCAGGCCGAATTTGGCGAGCTGCAGGGAATTGAGGAGATTGACGGCTTCGACCCAGCGGGCGGGCGTGATGCCGGCAGCGAGCGTGGTGCCCGACGGGGTGATGTCGCCACCCTCGGCGTCGAAGGCTCCGCCGTTGAGCTTCGAGATGTCGGTGGCCCCGGCGAGGTCGACGAGCAGCACGCTCTTGAACACCGGACCGAAGACGGTGGTGACGCCCTTGCCGTTGCCATCGCGGGCGAGGACCAGCAGGTGACTGTTGTCGAGAGCGACGATCTCGCTCTGCGCGGCGGTCTTGTTCGGCGCGCCGCTCCCGGTGTCGTTGAGGATCGGCAGGGTGACGACATATTCCGCGATGGGTGCGGCGGGCACGGCCGAGGCGGAGAGATCGTAAACAAATACGCGCGTCTGACGACGGCCTTGGTTGCCGGAGCCGGAATCCTGAATCGTCGCGCTCTGCAACATGCCGAAGAGACGCGTGCCGTCGGGCGAGAGCGCCACGCCCTCCATGCCCTGGTTGCCGCGGCGGCCCTTGACGTTGCTCACCTCGCTGCTGAAATTAAGTACGCCGGCCGGACGATGGGGCTGCACGGCTGCGGGCGGCGTGATAACGCCGTCGATCTGTTTCGCGGCATTGAAATGATAGATGGCCGCGGCGTATTCGTCGCCGATGTAGCCGGAACCGTCCGGCAGAAGGACCAGGGCCTCGGCGTCGACGGGCATTTTATTGATCGTGACGCCGTTCGCGGGAGGGAAGGTGGCGGTGCCGTCGGAGACCGTCACAAACGGCACGATCCGTCCGGCGAGCAGGGTTTTGCCGTCCGGGACGAGACCGGTGGTGGTGTTGACGCCGTCGCCGGTCTCGACTGTGAATTTGAATGAACCGGTTGCGTCGTAGGAAAGTTGCAGCTGCCCCTGGCCGGCCGCCGGGCCCTTGAAACCGCCGCCTTGAACCGGTTCGAACGTGAAGTCTATTTTCTGGATCCGGCTGGCGTAGTTCGAGAAATAGGGCGCGCTGTTGTAGCCGCGGTCGGGCAGGGTGATGAACGATCCGGCGTATTTCCGGGGACCAATGCTTCGCCAGCCGGTGATTTGGAGGCCGGACACCGAGCCGAGGGATTCGCCCCATTGGTCGACGGCGTTGGCATCGAGCCGGCCGACGCCGACGAGGCCGTGGTTGACGACCGTCACGTCGTTGAGCGTGACATCGACGGCGCCGTTGATGGTGGAGACATTCGTGCCGGTCACGATGCCGGTGGTGGGGTCGAGTTGCGCGAACGCGGGAAGGGCGGCGAGCACCAGGCTGGCCGCGCCGAGGAGGAAGGTTGGATTTTTCATGGGCGCGCCATGTAGCCCCGCTGCGGTGATTTTGTCAGGTGCCGCCTTGTAACATGTCGGTGACGCGCTCACCTGAATGTAACGTGATTAAATCTCGCGTGCGGATTTCCGGGGGCGGATTGGATCATAATTGAGCCGGGAAAACGCAACCTGCGGGCGGCCATGGCGTCTCTACGCCACCGATGATACCGCATACGCCGGCTTCAGGCACGACCGAGGATCCTCAGGAACATAACGTGATGGTCGCGGTGTTTTCCGTGGCCGCCGGCATGATTGGCGTCTGCCTGACAGGCATCGGCCTTCTGCACGTGGCCAACGCGATGCGCCGGATCACGACGCTGGCGGACGAGTTGCTGGCGGTGAATGCGCTTTTCTTCCTCGGCTGTTGCCTGACGGCCTTTCTCTCGTTTCGCATCAGACACGGCGCAATGCGGCATCGTCTGCGGCAGACCGCCGATGCGTTGTTTTTCTTCGGCCTGTTGCTGATGGTAGTGATTTGCGCGCTGATAACGCTGACCTTCGCCTGAAGCCGATTCCCCGCGGCCTTTGCCTGATGGGAAGAGCCGGATATTTACCGGGGTCGACGAGGGCTTTCCACCGCAGCCGCCTGGAACCCTTCAGTGTCCGGGGATGACAGGGAAGATGTCATCCCTTCAGCCCAATGAAAAACACCCCAATGCTCCGGGCCATTGTCACGGCGACGGCGCTGACTGTGGCCGCCGTCATCCAGGCGGCGGATCATCAACCTGACCGCACCGATCGTCAGTTCCTCGAAAAGGCAGCGAAGACCGCGTTAAAGGCCGTCGCCATCTCCGAAACCGTCATGGGAAAACTCAGCTCCCCGTCCGACCGTGATTTTGCGCGGAGTATCATCGCGGACGACTCCACGGCCAATCGCGAACTGATGGCCCTCGCCGCCCGAAAAAATGTAACACTGCCCGCGCCCGACACTGAGTTCACGCGCAAGTGGAGCGACGCCGGCACGCAGGTGGATGAAGACTACCTGAAGTAAATGGCCGATGATCACCGGGAGGCGGTGGAGCTTTTCGAGCAAGCGGTGAAATCGAGCGATCCCGACATCGCCGTCTTTGCGCGCAATACGCTGCCGATGCTGCGGCAGCATTTGGAAACGGCCAGGAGGCAACTCCAGCGTTTTAAATAAACTCGTAGCCGGACCACTCGCGAAAAACTCAAGTCCCCGCTACCGTCACCCTGAGCGCAGCGAAGGATCCAAGGGTAAGGACGGACCTGAGCCGAGCTCGTGGATCATTCGCACGGCTCAGGATGACGGTGGCGGGGTTTGGGTCTTCCCTCTCAAACGGGGATCGCGCGATGACGCCGGCGGTGCCTATTCGTCGTCCGCGGCGCCGCCGCCGGAAGCCGTGATGTCTTCCTGCCTGATCTTGTCCACATTCATCCGTTCGACTTTGCCGCGGATCGTCGCAATGAGTTCCTCCAGCTGCGGCGGCTCCTTCATGAAGCGCAGCGGATTCGAGCGGGCGACCACGAAAGTCTTCAGATACGGACTGACAAAGCCCTTGGCCTTCAGCTTCGCGACGGCCTCGCCGACTTTGGCGTCGAGTTCGAGCAGTAACTCCGCGTGACGCTCGTGGCCCTTGAGCGATTTCGTCAGCGATTCCTCACTGAACGAGGTGAGCCGTCGGACGAAGGAGTTGTAGACGCCGCCGCTGAAACGGGGGTGCTTTTCGTAGCAGAGGCCCATCGTGATGAGCGAGGCCTCCTCGAAATAGTAGGCGAAATCCTTTTCGGCCCTGGCCGCCTGGTCTTCAAGCAGGTTGCGGAAAATGCGGATCACCTCGAGGGATTTGTCCTTCAGGTTGTGGGCCTTCTCGGTGTTGAGCGCGAGAATCTGCCAGGCGACTTCGCGCTTCGGGACGACCAGTGCGGTAATGGATTTTGCGCCCAGGCGCCGCATGGCAGCGAGGCGATGGCCGCCGTTGGGGGTCCAAAATCCGTTCTGTGGCGCCGTGATGGCGATGATGGGATCGAGAAACATGCCCGTGCGGTCGATGACATCGGCCAGTTTTTTATGATGCATGTCGGAGACATCGCGCTGAAAGGGCGTTGGCTCCATCGCGGCGACGGGCAGCACGGCGAGCAGCAGAGGCTGCTTGCCGATCGGGTCGGAATACTGGCCGACCACCACTCCGCCGGCGCGTTCGACGGCGGCCTTGGTTTCCAGGGCGATGCCCGAAAGCTCGGGCAGCAGGGAGTCCGATGCTTCGGCTCCGCGCGTACCGGCCTTGGCTTTCCTGGGACGTTTTTTGGGCGGGAGTCGCTTCAGGTTGCTCTTTGCCATGATGAGCAACGTTGAACAGGGATTGCGCGTGAATCGACTTTAATGGAAGGCGGTGCGGGACCCCGGCTGCATGGGGTTTTTACCTACCGTCGGCTTCACTTCAGATTCGGGCACGCACGGTCGCGAACTGCAAAATTATGTTCCGCGTGGGAACCTTTTCCCGCTTCGCTGTAACCAAAGGGAAGAGGCACCAGGCAGCAGCCCGAGAAACCCAGAACCCTTCATTTCCTATGAATACCAGAATCCTCCTGCTTTTTGCCGGCAGCATTGCGCTGACGGCTCTGCCCTCCGTATTCGCCGAGACTGACGTGCAGCTCAAACAAATGGACCGCGATGGCGATGGCCGCATCTCCCGTTCGGAATACACCGCCGCGGCGGACGCCCGATTCAACAAACTGGATACCAATGGCGATGGAGTCATTGCCCCCGCCGAATTGTATTCCATTCCGGATCCGCTAAAGTCGGGCCAGATGAGGCCCGGAGCGAGAGCTGAAGCCGGCGGTGCCCCGGGCTCTCCGGCGGGGAAACTCGGTCAAGCGGACCGCAACGGCGACGGACAGATTTCGCGGGCCGAAAATCAGGCCGATGCCGAGGCTCATTTTGATGCGATGGACACCGACAACGACGGCGCCGTCAGCGCAAACGAGCTGGAGGCAGGCTCGACGGCCACGCCATAGAACGCTTTAGGTCGCAGTCATAGGTTATTCGTATTGGTTATGAATGAGTAGGAGCCCGCGGTTCGGTCGAACCGCGGGCTTTTTCATTCGCGGTGGGTTTGATGCCCCGGAGCTTCCGCCGTCGCCGGACCTATGGGGCCGGGTGCTCCGGCTTGGTTGGGATGTAGGTGCCTACTTGCAGGCGACGCAGCACTTGCGCAGTAGGTGCGTGTTCCGAATCGCCTGCAAGCAGGCTCCTACAAAGGGTGGATGCGCAACCGTTCAGGCGCCCGAGCCCCGGTGAACACCGGATAAGTGGCCGGACTCTTGGCGCCGTGTTGGCGGTCTTATTGATGACGGCTGCCCCAAGAATCGCCGTCATGTTATGAAAAGCTCTCCGATAGCTTCAGCAAAATGTCATGCGGTGAGTTCCGCATCCCGGGGACTCGTCGCCGTGTTGGCGGGCGTCATGGCGTTCAGCTGGCCCGTGGTGACAACCAAGGCGCAGCCATCTGGGTCGGGAGACGCTGAAAGCGAAGTGCTGACTCGCGGGCCGGTACATGAAGCCTTTGCGGGAGTCGTCAGCTATAATCCCGAACCCGGGGTCGTGGTGAAAACCGCGCCTCCGGATCCCATCGAGGAAATCCCTCCCGAGGAAAAACCGGACGGGGATGACGTCGCGTGGATTCCCGGTTATTGGGCATGGGATGACGAACGGAACGACTACCTGTGGATCAGCGGCACGTGGCGGGCGCTGCCTCCGGGCCGCGAATGGATTGCGGGATACTGGCGGGAGGAGAGGGGAGGATATCAGTGGATTTCAGGTTATTGGGCGGATTCCGAGATGCGCGACATCACTTACCTGCCGCCACCGCCCGAGAGCTTGGAAGTCGGCCCGAACATCGATCCGCCTTCGCTGGACTATGGCTGGACACCCGGTTGCTGGGAATGGCGGGAAAGCCGCTACGTCTGGCGCGCCGGTTATTGGTCGCCCGGCCGGGCGGATTGGGTGTGGGTTCCGTCGTGCTTTGTCTGGACTCCGCGGGGTTACATTTTTGTGCCCGGTTACTGGGATTATGTAGTGGAACGACGCGGCCTGCTCTTTGCGCCGGTTTATTACCGATCACCCCGCCGCATCCGCCGTGACTATCATTACGAGCCCCGGATCGTGATCAGCCTGTCGATTTTCGATGACTGTCTTTTCCTGCGGCCGGCTTACCACCATTACTACTTCGGCGACTACTATGATCCGCACTACGACCGGAGCGGGTTCTACATGTCGTTTTCATTTCAATCCAGCCGGCGCGGCTACGATCCGTTTTACTCGCACCGGCGTTGGGAGCACCGCGAAGACCGGGATTGGGACAATCGTTACCGCGCCTCTTACCAGCATCGTCGCGAAAATGAAGCCGCACGTCCGCCGCGCACCTGGGCAGCGCAGACGACCGTTAACACCACCGTCGTCGGCGGCCAGAGCCGCGCGCCGCTGGCTGAACCGATTGAACAGGTGGTCAAGCGGAAGGATGGCCCGGTGCGGTTCAAGCCGGTGGACGAAGGCGAACGGCAGAAGTTCACCCAGCGCGGCCGGGAAGTGCAGCGATCGCGCGAGGAGCGGCGCACCGTTGAGGCCGCCGCCGTCGCGAACGTCAAAGGCGCAACCGGAACCATCGAGCCGGCCAAGGTGCCTGCGCCACGGACTCCGATTGTGGGCAAACCGGCCAAGGAAAGAAGCCAAGTCCCGCCCGATCCCCCGCGAGCCTCCAAGCCCGATTCGGGGCGCCAGCCCGGGGCTGAAACGTCTGGCCGGCCAGACGCGACCTCACGCGCGACCCCGGGTGATTCACGCAAACCCGAGCGAGAAAAACGGGACGCTCCGGACCGGCGGTCGGATGCGGTGCGAGACGCCAACGTTCCACCCACAGCCGAACCGCGGGCAGGCGATGAGCGGATGCGGGCACGCGAGGAGCCGCAGGGCAAAGCGCGGGAAACGGAAGCACGCGACAAGGAACGGGACGACAAATCGGCGGGAGCGGTCCGGGCGCAGCAACAAGCGGAGGAGCGGGCCGCCGCCAAACGCGCGTCGGAAGAATCGCAAAGGAAAGAGCAGCTCGCTCGCGAGAAAGCGCAACCAGACGAATCGCGGCGCAATTCCGAAGCTGAGGCGGCCGCCCGCGCGCAACGCCAGGCGGAAGAGCGGGCCGCCGAGGCCGCGGCAAGAGCCCGGGAAGATGCTCGAAAAGCGCAGCCCGCCCGCGAGAAGGAGCCCGCGGACGAGGCGCGGGCGCAGCGCCAGGCAGAGGAACGGGCGAACGAGAATGCGGCGAGAGCCCGCGCAGAGTCCCAGAAGGTTCAACCACCGTCAGGAAAGGAATCGCCGGATGGCGGCAGGCGTGCCCGGGACGCGGACGACAATTCAAAGGCAGATCAGGCAGCTCGCGCCAAAGCCAAGGCGGCGGAGGAAGCGGAAAAGGATAAAGAGGATAAGGAAAAGACACGCGAGCGGTGACCCCATGCGAGGCGCCCAACCGTTCGCTGGTGATCCGATTGCGGGTGCACGATTGGGAATGGGGTCTTTCCCCGACGAACCGCGGTCCGGCCCCATGGTCGTTGACCATAAGCCGGGCAATGATGCCTGGCCCAACCCCAGTCAATCCCATGAAAAACCAATACCTCAAATCCATCATCGTTCTTAGCGGTCTCTTGATCGTCGCGGGTTCAACGGCCTTTGCCGGCGAGGCGGAGGACATGTTCAAGCGCATGGATCTCAACGGTGACAAAAAGGTCACGCCGGCGGAACACGCGCAATTTGCCGAGCTGTCCTTTCAGCAGAGTGACGCCGATCACGACGGCAAAGTGAGCGCGGCGGAATGCGAAGCCGCGCAAGTGACGCACGACAAAAAGATGAAGGTCGATAAGAAGGCGACCGAGGTGCATCTGCGCCAAGTCGATACCGACAGCGACGGTCAAATCAGTGCGAAGGAGAACAGCGCGTACGAAAAAACCTCCTTTGCCCGCGCCGACAAAAATAACGACGGGCTCCTCACGGAGGACGAATTTGAATCCGCTTACAAGGCGATGAAGAAAGAGATGAAGGATTGAAAGTCGTCGTGCGGCCGATCCGGCCGTGGACAATCCTTCAGGCCCTGAAAAGAACCAACCCGCGCTCGGTGGAGCGCGGGTTTTTTTGCTTCGCGGGGTCGCGCTTCGGCGGGACAGGATTCCCGTGATGCATTCGGCCTTTGCAGTCGTCCCAAAGGTGGTGCGCGATGCCTCGAACGCGACTCGCGAGTACGTTAAGGCTCAACGCGCCCACCTCGATGGCCCGGAATCCGGCTTAATAGCCGCGGGCACGCTGACTTTTGCCCACGGCTCGTTGGATCCGGCCGCCGACTTCCTGGGCGACGCCTTTGCCGTGCATACGACGGCTGCGGACGGCCCGACCGATCGCCTGACGGCTTTTGCCGCCGGCTACATTGCCGGCGCCGCGAGCCATGTTGGTTGTACTGGCTTTCATGATTTCCGATTGGGTTGAGGTTAACTTAACCCATCCAGCGACCCACGTGAGGCGGTTCCGTTCCGCTATGGCCGGGTCGCGCACCCCGGCGTTGACCACCGCGCTTTCTTATCCCGTTCCCGCGCTTTGCGCGAGTTGAACGGCGGTCTGGACTTTGCGGGCGGCGGATTTCCACAGGCCATTGATGTAGATTGGCTGGCTGCCGCCGGAGGTTTCGACCGTCAGGTCCGCTAGAAAAATTCCGCTTTCGACACGGAGCGAGGCGATGGCCCGATAAGCGATATGCTCTTCATGCGCGCCGAAAAGTGCGCCTTTGCGGAAGTGCAACCCGTCGGCGGCCAGCGTGAGTTGGTCCGGAAAGAACAGATTACCCGAAGACCACCGGCTGGAACGAAAGACCACCGGGCTTTCCTCCGCATCCGGCGGTGAAGGCTCCGGCACATCCGCGGCCGAAGTTGGCGCGTCACCTCCCAGCAGACGGCTCTTGGCGGACGCGAATTCCCGGTCCGTCAGCTGCCCGTCGCGGTGTAACGCGGCGAGTTTCTGCAGTTCGTCGGTCAGGTTCATTCGCGGTGGATCTGATGCCCCGGAGCTTCCGCCGTCGCCGGGTTTATGGCGGACAGGTGCTCCGGCTTGGTTGGGAAGTAGGAGCCTGCTTGCCGGCGAGGCGGCACGTGCGCGGTAGGTGCGCGTTTCGAATCGCATGCAAGCAGGCTCCTGCAAAAAGTGGTGTGATTGGCGGCCATGGTGGGATTGATCAAATGCCCCGGGGCTTGCTTCCAGGGTTTTTTACACAGAAGGGATTGGACCGCCGCCACCGGGAGGGGTTCGTCGGAGATTGAAACTGTTCCGCGCAATCATCCGACCTTGACCGGAGGCTTGGTGAAATATTCGAGGAACTATGCCGTCGATTTCTCCTCTACGCGCTCTTCGGCCATTTGGCAGGCTCAGACCGCCTTGCGAACGAAACGGCTCACCGCGGGACATTCGAGGAGACAATCCCCATTCAGATTAGCTCGGGGGAGACCTGCCAGCGCACGGCCCAGACGCCGTCGGCCTTGTCCAACCGGAGCGCGGCGCATTTTTTCAGGATGAAGCGCGGAGGCGCGGCTTTGCCGGCGACCAGCAGCGAGGCCAGTGCGCTCAGGTGTGGCTCATGACCCACCACGGCGATCGGGCGGCGGAGCTCGTTGAGTTTTTTCAGGATCGAATCGCCGGCGTCGTCGGGACGGAGGCCGCCCATCTCGACGAGACGCGCCTTGGTTTTCAGCCGCGAAGCGAGGAAAGCGGCGGTTTCACCGGCCCGGCGCAGGGGACTGTGCCAGATTTCCGCCGCATCGAAGCTGCCGCTTTTGCGCAGGGTGCGGGCCAACGCACGAATTTGTTTGCGGCCCTTTGGACTGAGGGGGCGGACGGCGTCGTTGTCGCCATCGAGGGCATGGGCGTGACGGATCAGGTAAAGATGCATTGGGGGTGTTGACCGTAGAACATCGCTTGGGTCCGGCAAGCCGCGCAATGTTACAAGGCCGTCACATCGGAGCCGGTGACGGCGCCGTTTCGGCGAGCTGCGCCGGAATCGATGCCGTCGGATCGACCGTCCGGCAGGAGCGGAAACTTTGGCCGAACCTATTGCGAAATCGCGGTTCAAACCAGCATAAGGCCCGGGCTGCCCCGGGTCCTTCCAATGCCAATCCAGGAGAACGCCATGAATGAACCCGCCTACAGCGCCACGACCGTTCTGCAAAGATTCGAAATGGACGGAGATGAAATCTATCCCATCGAAACCGTCACGCACCTCGCGCAGGTTTCCCGGCATCAAATTGCGGTTTACTGCCGTCACGGGCTCATCGCGCCGGTCAGCGCCCCCGAGCGGGACGGGTGGTGGTTCGATCCGGCGACGATTCGCATGCTCCGGCAGCTCGAATGGCTGCGCGACGACTATCACATGGATCTCGCGGCCTTGCAGGTGACCGCCCGGCTGTTCCGCGAGATCGAGCAACTGCGCGATGAAGTGCGCAGTCTGCGAAAGGAGACGGGCTCGGGTCGGGTTAAATTGAATCGCCGCAGCGATTGAAGTGCGGCGACCGGTCGTCACCAAAATCCGGTCGGTTGGGCAGGGTGCTCTTCGGTTTTCACCTGCTGGATAGCGGCCAATAGGACGATTCCCCAAGCCGGGGTGTTGTTTTCCCTAGAGGTTGGGTCGGGGCGCTCGGGCAGCGCGGAACTCAGGCTCTCCGATAGCGGACGGCCGGGTGGCGGGGTAAGTTGGCCGCCAACTCATGATCAACCCTCAACCCTCATAAAATCATGAAACGATCCAACCAAAGTGTCGCCGCGGTTCTTGTCGGGCTTTCCCTTTTCACGGTCCCTGTCCTCGCTCAGAGTTCGGGCCCCAGTGCGAGTCCCGGGCCAAGGCCGGGCGCAAGTTCCGACCCCTACGTACCGCCGCCGGAGCGCACGGGCCCTTCCACGGCTGGCACAGCGAGCAACAGCATGGGTGCTCCCACGGAGAATCCCGGCCGGTCGTCCGGCGCGACCATGGATTCCAGCGGGACAACCGACCGCTCGGGCTTGAACCATGATATTCACTCGGGCGCCCAAAGAAGCGTGCGTTTCGAGGAGGTCGATGCGGACGGCGATGGTCGCGTGTCGCTGACAGAATACACCCGTGCCTCTCTGCTGAACTCCGGGCGGTCATCCCCGGACATCAATTCCGCCGACCGCCCCGTTAGTCGCAGCAGTGAAACCACCTCGCCGAAAACTGGCGCCGGACAATCCGAACCCAACAATTCGGCCGATATTTTCCGCCAGCTCGACGTCAATCACGACGGCTACCTCAGTCGGAGTGAACTGGAATCGGCATCGAGTAACAACGTCGGTCGGCCCAAGCCGTAAGCGCCGGCATCTGCACGTATCCTGGCCCGCGACTCAATGGGTCGCGGGCTTTTTGTTTACCTTAATGTGGGTAACGTACCGGATTTTCCACGGGTGAACGCCGAGGAACCTGCCCGATGGTACTGCGCGGACCCGATGACTATGGTGAGGAATGAATTCGCAGCCTTTATTCCCTGTGGGTCGAACACCTCGGAGTTTGCTCCGACTTGGTTGGAGGCGGGGCTATCAGCCCCGCGTTTGGGAAAGAGCTCGGCCTGCGCCTCGCAGGACTGATAGTCCTGCCTCCATTTCTGAAATGCCTCGGGGCTGGCCCCGAGGATCTTTACTCCCCGGCGCTCTCGTCCTGCTTCTTTTGGCGGTTCCTCTTCCGCTCGCGGCCGAGAGCGGTATTGATGCACCATCAGGTTCGGTTCGGGACGAATCCACGCCATCGGACGTGCAGCGCGATCGTCTGCCCTACGCGATTCGCGAGCCGGGACAGGCGGATGATCCCGCGGAGAAACCGCGTGCATCCGCGAAGGACGAATTCGCGCAAATGGACACCGACCACGATGGACGGGTCTCGGCGGCGGAATACTCGGCGTCGCCGCGGAGCTCGTTGGACCGGATAGCGGAAGGGAAGCAGGATGGCACCGGCGGTCCTACGGGCGGCTTGGGCCTGCGCGACAGCGAAGGCCGGCCGGATCGCTCGACGTTTTTCCGCCGGTTGGACACCAACCGCGATGGTTATCTGAGCCGCCGGGAACTGGGTATGCCGGGCCGTTGACGCGACGATCGGGGTGGCCGGATTGTTAGCCACGAAAAGGCACGGAAGACCCAAAAGAAGAGCGGGATTCATCCGCTGCTGAAGGAGTCCAAGCGCTGAAGGTTTGACCCAAGATTTGATGGATGGGCCCGGATGGACCGACCGCAAAAAAGAAGCACAGAAACCGAGCGTCACTTCCTTCCGGCAGTTTTTTTCATGGTCGTATGGAACCCCATGGATTTCTCTGGCAGAGGCGGGGCGTGAGGAGGGTCGAGCAATCGCATGATGCGCCGCAGGACTTCTGTGATTGCTGCTTCATGCACATCGAGCCGGGAGGTGAGCTTGGCCTCGAGCTTCTTCAGTTCCGCAGCCAGTTCCTTTGAGCCGGACAGCAACGCCCGCATCTGGATGAAGGCTCTGACAACGTGGACGCTCATCCGCACCGCTTGCGGACTGTTGAGTACGTTGGCGGCCATGACGGCACCGTTCTCCGTGAAAGCGTAGGGGAGAAAACGTGGATCACGATGCTTCTGGGAACCGGTCGCAATTTGCGACCGGTTCTTGTACGCATCCAAGGTCCCATTTTGCGACCTTGAACGCATGACAGACTCGGCTTCGTCACGGGTCAGTTGAAAGAGGAAGTCTGGCGGGAACCGCTTGGCGTTACGTTTGACCTGCTCGTTGAGGCGTTTGGTCGTGACGCCGTAGATGGTGGCGAGGTCGGCATCCAATATCACCTTCCGGCCGCGGAGGGTGAGGATGCGGGATTCGACGGAGTCGGTTGGGACAATGGGGGCGCGCTTCTTCATAGAATTGGCGGCCCGGCGTGCGAGATGGAGGCGAACGATTGCCGGTTTGGCAAATGCGATTCTGGATGGATGAGGCAAGGACGTGCGTTGCCCATTTGGCACGGCCAACGACCTCCTCTCCGCGAACTCAGCGACCTCTGGGTTAAATGTATTTCTGCAAACGGCGGATGAGCGTCGCTTCGTCGCGGTGCGTGAGTTCGTGTTGTGACCGTTCCTGCCCGGTGGGCACCCGGCCCGGTCACCCCTTCGCGGCGGGCACCATCATCTACGCCCTGCCGGGCTTAGTCTCACCCACGACTGCCAATCTGCGGAGCAGGCGAGATTCGTTCTTACGACTCAATTCATGCTCCCAAATGCGAATTACGATCCAGCCGCGTCCGCGCAGGGCGCGGTTTACGCGGCGGTCCCGCGCCTTGTTGCCGGTGAGCTTGGCCAGCCAGAACGCAGCACGGGCCTTGGGCCAGGTCGCATGTTTGGGGCAGCCGTGCCAGAAGCAGCCGTAGACAAGATTAGATGATGCTTGGCTCAGGGATGCTATAGTCACAGCCTTCCGTCGAAGACTTAAGCCAATGGAGTAGTGGAACAGGGTTCAATTCCCTGTCTGCATTCCGAACTCATGTCGGACCCAATTGTAGAGAAAGACGAAAGTCTAGAGATATCCGTTGGAATCGAAACCTCAACAAAAGGAGAAAATATGAAACTCGGAACTAAAGTAACGTTTAGCTACAGCTCGTCAGTCAGGATGAAAGTAACGATTGCGATGATAATCCTGGGCCTGTTTGGGTTCGGTGCAGGGCCGGCTGCCTCCTTGACTTAAGCTTTTAAGCAATGCCTAGAGTGCGAAACGATCAAAGACTTCCGTCTTATGCCACGCGAGGGCTTCGCGGTGGGGCCAGTAGTAGGAGTCTTTGGGTAACTCGATCTTGCGGCGGTCCATTTCGAGCAGCGGAAAGTTAGCGATGCTAGCGGTACGAGCCTTGGGGTTGATCACGACCTCGTACTGATCGGAGATGGTGAAGATACCGCAATCAAAGGCCCAGTGAACGGATCGTGAAAGGGCCACACCGTTGCGCGGGTCGTCAGTACCACGAACTTCTTTTCCGATAATATGGGCGCTTTGAGCCTCGGTGCGGTTCTCTGACCGGAATCGTTGACCGGTCACCGCGCAGGTGAAACCGTAATTATCGAGGACAACACCACTGAAGGCTGCATCACGTTTCTGGCGGGACACTTTATAGACGGAGCGATCTTCAGCGACGAAAGGTTGCCATTTCTCGAGTGCCTCGAGACGGAGGGCTGTTTCGAGCAACTCATCGTCGATTTCAAAGCCGAGGACGGCCGAGACTTCGCTCCATTCCAGTCCGCGGATACGGAAGAGATCAGTTTTGGGATCGAAGTCCTCAACAAAACCGAGGCCAAGAAGGCGATGATGGGCACCTTGGGCGTTCGTCTTGTCTGACTCTTGACGTAGCACGAGCAGTGGCTGGCGATCAGTCATGCAGCGAACGAGACCTGCATTTACGGCTATATTCATTCCGCCCGCCTTCGGGCTATAATGGATCCACCAAGTCCGGTCTGGGTTGTAGTGAATTTGATCCCGATAAGGACTCTTGAGCATCGAAGCCACGCTGAGGGGGTAGACAGAGCCGGCGGGCTTGTAGATGCCTTCGATCAGGTTGTGGACTCGCTCAATACCGGGAACTACCTGCGCAGTCTTTTGATAGAAAGAGGCTGGCAGGACCTTGCCGAATTGCGGTGCAATCGCTCGGAATATTCGGAGACGTTCTGCCAGATCCTCAGCTTTTGCCGATAATGCCATGCCCGTTGGATTTAGCTAAACGGTAAAGCCGGCCCAGGTTCAATCTTTCAAAAAGCCGATCGGAGAGCGCGTGCGGGACTACGAAACCCAAGTCGACTTACCGAGTGAAGTTTTCGACGCTGGGGCGGGTGACGATTCCGGCGCCGTTGCGGAAGAAGTGTGGATTCAAGGGCGGATCAAAAGTGGTGTTTGAGGTTACTCCGTCGGGGGCGTTTCTGCTGAAGCCGGTTGCGACGAAACAGTCCTGATCGTTATTGCTGTTTGCCGAAGACGCGGTCGTTTTCGATTGAGATGCTGCCGTCTGACCGGACATCCACGGGGAGAACGAATTCGTCGGTGGTAATGGCCTCGTTGAAGTCTCTTTCGTCGTCCAGGAATTGCTGAATGCGGATCATCTGGTGGTTGGCGATCTCGCGTTGGGCCTCGCGCTCGGTGGCGAAGACGACGAGGTAGACGTCTTCATAGCAGGCGGGCATGGTGCCTTGAAAAACAGTGGGGCAGAAGATCGCGTAGCCGGTCCATATGGGGTTTTGGCGTCTCGTGGTCATGCCAAGCCTCCTTGGCGCTCAATCTGGTGTTCGATTTGGGTGATGATGCGCTCGTAGTGCTGCGCGATACAGCGAGCTTCGTGCGGGTCGGTGCATTCTTCGCAAATGAATGCGTCCTCGGAAGTGAATCCGGAATCAAGGTAGTCAGCGGTTTTGGCCCATACTTCGGCCCTGAGGCGTAAGCCATCGAGTAGTTGACCGGCGTCATCGACGTTGAGGGTGATTTGGAGTTTCTTCGGGTTGGTTGGCATTTGCCAACCTTAGCCGAATGACGGCTATCAGACCACGGACGATGAGTCACAATTGTGCGCCTGGGTAGTAAATCGGATGACTGCGTCGCCCGATGAGCTCTGGCGCGGCAGGCCCGCCTTCGCTCGCGGCTTCGGCGCGGCAGGCGGAAGGCACGGGACAACCGGGCGGAGCCCGGACAAGCGCGCTGGGCGGCGGTGCGCTCCACCTTCAAGGCACGGTCCATCTGGAGATGGACCCTCCAGGAGAGGAGGCGGGAAAAGAGAACCCGTTGAGGCAATGCACCGCCCATTCCAAGACGCGGCCCGCAGAGACGCCGGCTCCACGACGGAAGGCGGGCCTTGGAAATCCCCCTTACCATGAAAGCGGTGCACCCAGCCCATTCGACGTGCCCAAGGCAGGCGGTCGCGCCCTACCGGTCGGTCCCTTCCGTGTCGTCCGTGTGTTCCGTGGAAACTCAAAACCGACCGATCGGCCTGCCAGCCATAGGCTGGGCGACGGCTGGAGACCGGTCCTGCTTCAAGGCGAGGCCCCGCGTTCGCGCGAGGCTTCGGCGCGGCAAGCGTTCACTATTTTAGCGATAGATCGTTCACTTTGACTTCCTTGATCGCCCATTTCGTCACGAGGAGGCCTTTCGAGGTTCTCGGGGAGACGGGCACGGGCGTGAGATCGAAGTCGATCTCGCGGACGCGGGCGCCAGAGCGGCCGTCGACCCGCCTTCGCGCGAGGCTACGGCGAGGCAAGGGCAGACTATTTGAGCGCCAGATCGTTAACTTTGACCTCTTTAATGGCCCACTTGGTCACGAGTAAGCCCTTCGAGGTTCGGGTGCTTACAG
>DATCRM010000221.1:0-2905 GCA_036568985.1 Lacunisphaera sp.
CACCACCCGCGACATGCGTTCCATCGCGAAAGCGCAGAAGGGATAAGACCGAAGGAATAAAACAGCATTCATAACGAGTGATCGACCGACGCCATCCATGACGTCGATCGCCCCCAATTATGCGCGAAATCGGTCCCCACCGCTATGGGTCACCTGTCGTGGGCCGATCGGCTAGGCTTCTCAAGGTCTGAAAATAGGGGAACCGGTTTCCCGGTCCGCCCGATTGAAAGAGAGCCACACAACTCCGTACTTCGACCCCGTGTTCCAGGGTCGAACAACCAATCGGACCCGGACGTGCTAATCGTCGTCCGCCGTGAGCCAGAGCGCCGTGGCCAGTGCGGCGAAGAGCAGCGTGGGCACCACGATCCAGGCCGGGTGGAACGGCACCTGCCAGCGGGTCACGGCCCACCAGATGAGCGCACACTTGGCCAGGATCAGCAGCCACACCGCCCCGACGAACCAGCACATCCGCACCGGATACCGGGTCACATTCCAATGGAAGTGATGAACCATGAGCCATGATAGCACCCTGACATGCGCCCAAGCTCCGCATTCCTTGCTGTCCTTACCTCGGTGCCGCGTAAGGACCTCGTCGGCGTTCCGGCGTGGTGAGCCGGGGTCGCCCTAATGACGAACGCGGCGACCGTATCGCCCGTGCGCGGATCAGGACGTGCATGGCGCCGTCGGGACGCAGCCATTCTTTATCTCAACCGGCCAACCATGCGGTGGACTCACTTCACCGCGACCGGAGCTGGCTCGAGGGCGGCGCGGGGAAACGGTTTGAAAGTCAGGGCGATCACGAATGCGCCAAACCCCAGGCCAAACGAACCCAGGTAGAGCCAGCCATAGTCTCCGAGCCGCTCGTACAGTAATCCGCCCACCAGCGGACCGGACGCCATGCCGAGGCTGCCGGCCATGGCGGTTCCGCCAATGACCGTCCCCATTATCCGCAACGGGAAGTTCTCGCGGGCAATGACGGCATACAGCGGCATCACGCCGGCGTAGATGAAACCGAAGACCGCGGCAGCCGCGTAAAACGCCGCGAGCTCGCGCACAAAATAGTAGGCCAGTGCGCCAAAAGCTTGCAGCAGCAAGCCGGTCACCAACACCCCCTTGGCGCCGAAGCGGTCCCCGAGCAGACCGAAAACCACGCGACCGCCCATGCCAGCCAAACCTTCCACGCTGTAAATGGAGACCGCCGCCACCAAGGGTATTCCGCAACTGATCGCGTAGCTTACCGTGTGAAAAATCGGTCCGGAGTGCGTCGCACAACAGAAGAAATTGGTGAGACACAAAACCGCGAACTGGGGCGAGCGGATGACCTGAGCGACTGTCATGCCGGACTGCGGACCGTCTTTTCCGACACCGGTCGAAACTCCGCCCTTAAACGCCGGAGCCCGGCGAACCAGCAGCGCGGCGGGAATCATCGCCATTGCCGCCACCGCCGCGACGATGAGCAGCGTTGTTCTCCAATCGTGATGGGACAACAGCCAGGCCACGAAGGGGGACATCGTCATGGGCGCCATACCCATGCCCGCCGACACGAGTGAAACGGCGAGACTGCGTTGCGTGTCGAACCAACCGGTCACACAGGCCATCATCGGCGCGAAAATCGCCGCAGTCGCGCCACCCACCAACACGCCGAATATCAGCTGAAACTGGATCAGCGAATTCGCCCGACTGGCCAAGGCCAGGCTCACGGCCAGCAGGATCGAGCCCGTCAACGCCACCGGACGGGGACCAAATCGATCGGACAGATTCCCCCAAAGCATGCTGGTGAAAGACATCGCGAGAAATCCGATCGTCATGGCGGCGGACACGCCCGTGACGGACCATCCCGTGGTGCGCGCGATGGGCAAAAGCAAAACTGGCAGTGAAAACATCGCCCCGATCGCGACGCAGCCCAGCAATCCGCCGGCGGCGACGATCACCCAGCGATAGCGGGAAGGAATCGGATCTTCTCGAGTTGGAATAGTCATGGTCAAAGGATCAACGAACGACGCCCATGGGAACGGACGCCGTCAGCGACGTTTTTCAACTCGCCGCTCGCCCGTCGGAATCCGTTACAGATTTACAAAGTCGAGCCCGCGCCCGGCGCACCGTAATAATTTTTTCTTCCCTCTGGCGCAGCGTCGCCGCGGGCATTCTGGCAAAAATATTGCTCTGGACGGATACCTGCTTCCCCGAGATCCGCCATGCCGTCCCGCTTCCTTTCCTCCCTACGCCGTCTGGTCCAATCGGGCATTCTGCTGGGGTGCCTGACAACCGCAGGCGCCGGCACCTCCGGCTCTGATCTCGCTCGGTTCGAGGCGCCCTTTCTCACCGAGGCCAAGTCGCCCGCCCTGGCCGGCTACCTGAAGCAATTTGCCACCACCGTGGAGCGCGAGTGGTTCACGATTCTGCAGGAGTCGGGCGTCCGCCCGCCTGCCGGCTCCCACGTCACGATGCACTTCACTCTCAGCACGGATGGAGAGGTTGATGTCGTCGGCGTCGACGACGCCGGTACCGGTCGGACAGGCGTGTGGACCTGCATCGAAGCGCTCCAGCGGCAGCAACCGTACGGTAAGTGGACGGACGAGATGATTGCCGCCGCCGGACGGAACCGGACCTTCAGCTGCACGTTCTATCACCGCTAGAACGAATATTTCATATGGTGGCGAACGCCGACTACACACCCCGCCCTGTCGGGCACCCCTCTTCATAGAGGGGACTTCAGTTGCGGATATCATACACCCCTCTATGAAGCCGGAACGATGCAGTCGGGGCGGGTGGTCGGGCACGTCCCTGTGCCCGTTTCGGAGGGCATCGAGCCACGCGCACGGGGACGTGCGCGGCCACCTTTCGGTATCGCAACTTTCAGAGCTAATTTGCGCGCCAATTGCATCGTTCCGGCTCAAGAGGGGTG
>DATCRM010000222.1:0-10158 GCA_036568985.1 Lacunisphaera sp.
CCTCGAGGAAACGGAGCTTGTTCTCGGCGGCAATGCGGAGGCGGTCTTGGATGACGAAAATGAACTTCGAACCTTGAACTTCGAACTTTGAACTTCGAACTTTCGAGCCCAGGAGTTCCAGCAGGTCGTCGATCTTATGGAGCTCGAGGTTTGAGTTCGATGTTCGACGTTCAGCGTTCGGTGTTGGATGTTCAACCAGCACCCGCGTGTAACCCTGGCCTTTGATGCTGGTGAGCACTTCCGGCCAAGTCAGGTTGTCGGGCTTGGCGACGCGGAAGCAGAGCAGGAGCGTCTCGGCGGGATGGGCAAGCATGGTCTTCGCCCAGATGGTGGCGGGGGTGTCGTCCTCGACTTTTTCGCCGGTCTCGGGATCGAAGCATTCGGCGACGTGGCTGAACCAGACTTTGAAGAAATCGGTCAGCTCGGTCATCGTGCCCACGGTGGAGCGCGAGGTTTTGACCGTATTGGTCTGCTCAATGGCGATGGACGGGCGGATGTTTTCCACCGAATCGACCTTGGGCTTGTCGAGCAGATCGAGGAACTGGCGGGTGTAGGCGCTGAAGGTCTCGACGTAGCGCCGCTGGCCCTCTGCGTGCAGAGTATCGAACACCAGCGAAGATTTGCCCGCGCCGCTCAAGCCGGTGACGACGACGTATTTGCCCAAGGGCAGGTCGAGGTCGAAACCCTTCAGGTTGTTCTGGCGGACACCGCGGAGACGAATGCGTTCGGGGACAGGCTGGGTGGCAATGGACACGACAGGGAGAAAGCGTGGGTTTCGGCTGAAAGCAAATCCCCGTGCGACGGGCGGCCAAACTGCTGACATAGGGGTGTCAGGAGCAGCCTCCGCCAAGGCTACGGTGCGCCAAGGCCTCAGGTGCGAGCGTGGAGGACGGGGACAGCTGCGCTTAGAAGGTGGAGGGTCCGCGTCCCTGCGGACCGTCATTGGCACGGGTGCAAGACGGCCCGCAGGGACCGGCCGTCGCCAAGGCTATGGCCGGCAGGTGCGGGCCCTCCAGCCGCGGCTCAGCTGGAGCTGAGCCCTCCACGGGCTCAGGGGCTTGTCAGCTCCCGGAAGAGGTTCAGGTGGGCCTGAATCTGGCGTTCGGGGACGAAGTTGGCTTGGGCGTGCCGGCGTGCGTGCTCGGCGAAGCGTTTGCGCAGGGCGGGCTCGCGGATGAGCCGGTCGAGGGCGGAGACGAAGGCGGACTGGTCCTGGTTTTTGATCAGGAAGCCGGACTTTTCCGGGGCGAAGCATTCGCCCACGCCGACGATGTCGTAGGCGACGGCAGGGAGGCCGTGCAGCTGGGCTTCGATGAGGAAGTTCGAGAGCGACTCGCTTTGGGAAGCCAGCAGCGCGACGTCCGCGGCAAGATAGAGCGGCACGGGTTCGGGTTGGTAGCCGAGGAATTTGACGCGACCGCTCAGACCGAGCGCATGGGCGAGGCGTTCGCATTTTTTGCGCGTGGGACCGTCGCCGCCGAGCCAGAGCTGCCAGTCCACGTAGCCGGGAAGTCGCGAGCAGAGTTCGATGAGTTCGCGCTGGTTTTTCTCGGGGCGAAACATGGCCACGTTGAGCAGCACGACCGTGCTCGGGTTGGCTCCGTGGTAGCGGCGCAGCGAAAGGTTGCGGGCGGCCGATTCGTCGGTGAAGCGGAGCACGGAATTGTGGATGACCGTGATCTTGCCGGCGTGAATGTCGTAGTCCTCATGGAGGACGCGCTTGGCGACGTGGCTGTTGGCGATGACATGCCGGCAGAGGCGCAGGGACCGCACGAAGAGCGTCGGGAGCGCCTTGCCCGTGCGCATGGTGCAGATGACGGCGGCCTTGGGCAGGCGCGATTGGATGAAGCCGGCGTAGCAGTTGGCCATGCGGCCCATGCAAAGCACCAGGTCCGGTGCGGCTTCCTCGGCGGTGCGTAGCAGGCGCGGCGCAAACCAGTCGAGGCCCGTGTCGAACGACTGCAGCGACCGGAAGGCGAAGGGCTGCTGCTCGTCGTCGAGTTCGAGCACGCCGCGCGGGCGGAAAGTGAGGAGGGTGACCTCGTGGCCGGCCTTGGCGAAGGCTGCGGCCATGAACACGGATTGGCGCTCGGTGCCACCACTGCGGAGATAGTCCTGGACGATGAGAATTTTCATTGCTCCGCGAGAAGTCGCGGCAAAGGTTGGCCCGATCATTCAATGAACAACGCGTTCGTCAATCTGCTGCTGCGATGGCTGATTCTGGCCCTCGGCGTCCTGTTGAGCACGCGCTTGGTGCCTGGCATCAGCTGCGACAGCGGCCTGACGCTTGCCGTCGTGGTGTTGCTGCTGAGTTTCTTCAACGTCGTGCTCAAGCCGCTGCTGCTGCTCTTCACGCTGCCGTTCATCATCCTGTCGATGGGGCTGGGCATCTGGCTGATCAACGCGCTGCTGTTTTATTTCGTGGGCAAATTGGTGAACGGATTCCATGTGGCCGGCTTTGGGTCGGCCCTGATCGGCGCGCTGATCGTGAGCGTGACGAATATGATTCTGAGCCGCCTGATGACACCACCGCCGAAGCCGCCTGCGGGACCCAAGAACGGCGGCAAGCGCGACGATGTGATTGATATCTGAGACGGGAAAATCCAAACGCCAAAGGCCAATTTCCAAATAAATTAGGCAATGGCTAAGGCTGAAGTCGGCTCGTTTTGAGTCTTGGGCCTGACCTTTGAGATTTATTCC
The DNA here is from genome assembly GCA_036568985.1 of Lacunisphaera sp. Lineage (GTDB taxonomy): Bacteria > Verrucomicrobiota > Verrucomicrobiia > Opitutales > Opitutaceae > Lacunisphaera. The sequence continues at coordinate 2,701 of DATCRM010000222.1, forward strand.
CTGTGGGTCGAATACCTCGGAGCTTGCTCCGACCTGGTTGGAGGCGGGGCTATCAGCCCCGCGTTTCGGCAAGAGCGCGGCCTGCGCCTCGCAGGACTGATAGTCCTGCCTCCATTTCTGAAATGCCCCGGAGCTTGCTCCGGGGATCATTACTTGGCCTTTGGAGCTTTGGCGTTTGGAGTTTCCGTCAATGGACATGTCGGACTTTCCGTTTGACGAGCTGGGACGGCGGGACGACTTTCCCCGTTTCCTATTCCAACTATGTCAGACGCAATTTACGACTTGGTGATCATCGGCGGCGGTCCCGCCGGCTATGTGGCTGCGATCCGCGCCGGGCAGCTCGGCAAGAAGGTTGCCGTGATCGAAATGGAACGCGCCGGCGGCACCTGCCTCAACTGGGGTTGCATCCCGACCAAGGCGCTGCTCAAGAGCGCCGAGCTCTTCCGCACGATCCAGAAGGCCGACGCCTATGGTCTGAGCGTGACCGGCGCGTCGTTCGATTTCCCCAAGGTCGTCGAGCGCTCGCGCGGCGTCGCGGCCCAGATGGCGAAGGGCGTCGAGTTTCTCTTCAAGAAGAACAAGGTCGACTACTTCATCGGCAAAGGCTCCGTCGTGATGCCCGGCATGGTCGAGGTCACCGCGGGCGAGCACAAAGGAAAGTTTTTCAAGACGAAGAACATTCTCCTCTGCACCGGCCAGAAGCCCAAGCAACTGCCCGGCCTCCCGGCTGACGGCGTGCGCGTCATGACCTCGCGCGAGGCCCTGGCGGCCAAAGCCCCGCCGAAGTCCATCGCCATCATCGGCGCCGGCGCCATCGGCGTGGAGTTCGCGTATTTCTTCAATGCCTTCGGTTCGAAGGTGACGCTCATCGAGATGCTCCCGCAGGTGCTGCCCGTCGAGGATGAGGAAGTCAGCAAGCTGCTCGAGCGCAGCTTCACCAAGCAGGGCATCGCGATTCACACCGGGACGAAGTGCGAGAACATCCGCAGCGGCGCGACGAGCGTGAAGCTGGATCTCGTGAAGGACGGCGCCAAGACGGAGCTCGAGGTCGAGACGATCCTTGTGGCCATCGGCATTACGGCCGCACTTGACGGATTGCTTTCGCCCAAGGTGAAGCTCGAACTGGACCGCGGCTTCGTGAAGGTGGACGCCAATTACCAGACCAGTACGCCGGGCATCTATGCCGCGGGCGACATCCAGGGACCGCCCTGGCTCGCGCACGTTGCCTCGTTCCGCGCCGTCCAGGCCGTCGAAGGCATGTTCGGTTACAGCAAGCCGAAACAGGTCGGCAATTTTCCCGGCTGCACCTACTGCCAGCCGCAGGTGGCAAGCACCGGTCTCACCGAGAAGCAGGCCAAGGAAAAGAAGCTCGATTACAAGGTCGGCAAATTCCCGTTCACCGCCGTCGGCAAGGCCGTCGCGGCCGGCGACACCGAGGGTTTCGTGAAGGTCATCGCCGACGCGAAGACCGGCGAGATCTACGGCACGCACATCATCGGCAACGAAGCCACGGAGCTCATCGCCGAATACGGTCTGGCGATGAACCTCGAAGCGACAATCGAGGACATCCATCACTCGATCCACGCGCACCCGACGTTGTCCGAAGCGCTGGGCGAAGCCGCCCTCGCGAGCCTCGGGCAGGCGATCCATATCTGACCCGCCTGCGCCCGTTGGGCTAGGGCGCAGCGAGGGCCGGTCAGGGGGTCTCGCGAAGGCGACGAAGATTACAAAGGCCGGCGAGAACGCCGGCCTTTTTGTTGTTATGGTTTGAATGGTAGGGCGCACCGGCCCGGTGCGCCGGGAACGCGATGTCGTCCTCGCGGCGGACCCCTTCGGCAGGCTCAGGGCCTTGAGCTTGTCGAAACGGCGGGCCGGTCCGCCCTACCACTAGGCGGGATTCGGAGAACCCGCCCTACATTGAGAAAGGCCGCGCGGGAGCTTGGCCCTCCGGGGAGGAGGCAGGACTACGCGATCTTCTTCGCGGCGGCTTGGGCTTTGAGGCAGAGCTCGGCGGCCTTGAAGGCGTGGGCTTGCGTCATGGCTTTCTCAGTCCGGTTGAGACAGTCGAGGATCAGCTCGCCAAAGAAGCGGAAGCCCACCTGGCCTTCCACGTTGAGATAACGTTCGCCGTGCTGATCGACGATGTAGACGTGGTCGCCTTTCTTTTCGCGGCCGACGTCGACGTATTTGCGGAGTTCGATGTAGCCCTTCTCGCCCAGGATGAGCATGCGGCCGTCGCCCCACGTGCTGAGGCCCTTGGGTGTGAACCAGTCGATGCGGACGTAGTTGGTCGCACCGTTGTTGCCGAGCAGGTTCGCCTCGCCGAAGTCCTCGAATTCGGGATGGTTGGGATGCGCGTAGTTCGCGACGGCGGCGTGCTGGACGGTGGCGTCGGTCGCGCCCGAGAACGTGAGGAACTGTTCGAACTGGTGGCTGCCGATATCGCAGAGAATGCCGCCGAATTGCTCGCGCTTGTAGAACCAGTTGGGGCGGCCCGTGCCCTCGCGGTGGGGCCCGAGACCGAGCACCTGAATCACGCGGCCGATAGCACCCTGCTGGACGAGGTCGGTGGCGAACATGGCGGATTCGACGTGCAGGCGCTCGCTGAAATAGACCATGTATTTGCGTTTCGTGGCGGCGACGACCTGCTTGGTTTCGGCGAGCTGATCGAGGGTGGTGAAGGGTGTTTTGTCGGTGAAGTAATCCTTGCCGGCCTGCAAGACGCGGCAGCCGATGGCGGCGCGCTCGTTGGGAATGGCGGCGGCGGCCACGAGCTTCACCTCGCCGTCGGCGAGGATTTCGTCGAGCGAGCGGGCGACTTTGGTGCCGGGATTTTTCTCAAGGAACGCGGCAATCTTTTTGGGGTCGGGATCGTAAACCCACTTGAGCGTGGCGCCGGCCTCGGTGAGGCCGTTGCACTGGCCGTAGATATGGCCGTGGTCGAGGTGGGCGGCGGCGAAGACGAACTCGCCGGCCTTGACGACGGGATTGGGTTTGCCCTTGGGAGCGTAGTACATGCCATCGGATTTCTGGCTCATGGGAAAAGTAGTTTGGGCTGAGAGGGAGGAGGAGACGGCGCTGGCGGTCGCTCATGGCAGCGTGGATTTGAACGCAGCTGAGGCCAATGGGGAATTCTTCGAACAGTTTGGTGAGGTCGGTCGCGGCGGACCGGGCCGGTCCGCCCTACCTCGGGCCAGGGCATACAGCGGAGCGGTGGTGGCCGACGGCGCTCATTCTTCCGGCAGGGCGCGGCCCTTCGTTTCGGGCAGGAAGGGCAACACGACCAGACCGACGAGGAGGACGAGGGCCACCCAGCTTCCGGCGGTGCGGAAGCCTTCGATGTCACCCCCCAGGCGACGCGTGAGTTGCCCGAGCGTGAAGGGAGCGGTGGCGGCGATAAGGCGTCCGACGTTGTAGCAAAAACTGGTGCCCGTGCTCCGCAGGCTTGTGGGAAAAAGTTCGGGCAGGTAGATGGCGTAGACGGCGAACACGCTGAGCTGGCCGAAACCCATCAGCGGGAGCATCCAGAACATCTGGCTGAAGCTGCGCAGGCTTTGGAAGACGAGGAGCGTGGCGAGAAATGAGCAGGTGATGCCCACCGCAAAGGCAAACTTGCGGCCGCGGGTTTGCGCGAGCCAGGAGATGACCATCATGCCGGTGAAACCGCCGAGATTCTGCAGCAGCAGACCCACGCTGGACCAGAAGGCCCGGGCGCTGGCGACTTCGTCGGGAGCCAGGCCGGAGGCGGCGAGATGGGCCGTGACGATCGAACCGACGATGCGCGGATGAAAATTGCCGATGCCCCAGAGACCGACGATGCCGGCGAGACACAGCAGCAGGCCGAGCCACGCATGTCTCGACCACACCGGATGGCCAAGCAGCGAACGGTAGGAACCGAATTTGACGCCCTGGACGCCGGCGGCGGCGCGGGCCTTCACCCATTTTTCGGGCTCCTTCAGGCGGACAAGAATGAACACGCAGAGAAACGCCGGCAGCGCGCCGACGATGAAGAGGGTTTGCCAGGCTTTCAGCCCAAACGGCAACAGGTGTCGCGTGGCCAGAGCGCCGACAGCCATGCCTGTGAGGCCGGCGAGGATGTTGCCCCAGGTTGATAGCGATTGCAGCAGGCCCAACGCGGGAGCGCGGGTATGGTCCGGAACGGAGTCGGCCACCAGCGCGACGGCCAGACCGAAAACGCCGCCAACGCCCAGGCCGGTCAGGAATCGGTAGGCACAGAAGTCCACAAAGCCCGTGGAGAAAGAACTCAGGCCGGTGCAGAGCGAGTAGAGGAGCACACAGATGGAGAGGACCCGCGCACGGCCGTAACGGTCGCCGAGCGCGCCGAAGATGAGTCCGCCGATGGCCCAGCCCACGAGGAAGATCGAGGTCGTATACGGGCCGAACTCGGTCGCGCGGGTCTTGTCGGCGAGGAGCTGGTCCATCGCGCCATCGCGGGCGAGGTTGAAAAACTGTTGATCGAGGCAGTCGAAGAGCCACGCGAGAGAGGCGACGGTGAATACAAACCAGTGCTCGCGGGTGAACGAGCGCCACCAGGGTTGGGTTGGGGTAGGCATCAGATCGCAAGGTAGGGACGGACCGCCGGTCCGTCCGCGGGTTTAGGTGCGCCCAGCGGTCGCGCCCTACCAATTGAAACTAAAATTCTCATAACCGCACCGCCTTACCCGTCTTGGCGGATTCGTAGATGGCGTGAACCAGAGCCACGGCCTTGCGGCCTTCGCGGCCATCGATGGCGGGCGGGCGGTTGTCGCGCACGGCGGTTACGAGATCGCTGATCTGGCGGAGGTGGCCAGCGATCGAGATGCCGCTTGGCACGCCGGCGCCGGAGCCGAGGGCGTCGTTGCGCTTGGCGTGGCGGATGGCCTCGTCGCCGGGTTCGGCTTGGGCGAAATCCCATTTGGCGATGAAATCGTCCTCGAGACAGATCGAACCGCGTTCGCCGCAGAGTTCGATGCGCCGCGACCAACCGGGCCAGAGTGCGGTGCTGGCTTCGATCGTGCCCAGGGCACCGTCGGGGAATTGGAGCGTGGCGACGGTGGTGTCGTCGGCTTGAATGTTGGTATGAACGCGCCGGGTGATGCGACCGGACACTTCGGTGGGCAAACCCGCGAACCACTGGAGCAGGTCCACGCCATGGATGGCCTGGTTCATGAGCGCGCCGCCGCCGTCGAGGTCCCAGGTGCCTTTCCAGACGCTCTTGTAATAGTCGGCGGTGCGGTGCCACTTCACGTAGGCGCTGGCGAGGACGAGCCGGCCGAGGCGGCCGGCATTGAGCGCGGCTTTGACGGTCTGGGCGCCGGTGCCGAAGCGGCCTTGGAAAATGGCCGCGACCTTCACGCGGTGGCGTTCGGCCGCGGCGACGATTTGATCACAGCGGGCAGGCGTGATCTCCAGGGGTTTTTCGATGACGACGTGCTTGCCTGCCTGGATGGAAATAAGCGCGGGATCCAAGTGCGCGCCGCTGGGCGTGGTGACGTTGACAACGTGGACATCGGCGCGCGCGACCATTTCTTCCACGGTGGGGGTGACGACCGGGATGCCGTGCTTGGTGGCGAAGGCGGTGCCATGTTCGGCGGAGCGGCTGACGACGCCGACGAGTTTTGCGCCGGGCGTTTGGGCGATGGCCTGGGCATGATAGCCGGCGATCATGCCGGTGCCAACGACGGCGAAGCCGAGGGAAGGAGAGGACATGTAGTTTAGACGGATAAGATCGAGGCGGGGCTAACTACGAAACACACGAAAGAAACGAAAAGCAGAGGAGTTAACCGCAGATGGACACAGATACACACAGATGGGAAAGGGGGGGCATGGCGATCAGTCTCGGGACTTGGGCCGCCATTTGCCGTCTTTCTCTATGCTTTCCCGGACGCGGTAGGCCGTGATTTTGCGAATCAGCGGAAGCGGGAGCGGTCGGTCCAACGGGAACTGGATCGTCGCACTGGAGCAGTTGTATTTCGCCAATTCTTTTTTGAAGGTCCGCACGGCGGAGGGCGTGGGGAAGAAGCTGACGTGGCGCTTGAACGCCCCATAAATCACGAGAATACGCTTATAGGAGTACGCCGGCATGCCCCATTTGAGGGACTCGACAGCGCCAGGCGCGGCGGCACGGATACATTTGCGCAGCTCCCGCAGCCTGGGCCGGGTTTCCTTCGGCGCGGCCGCGATGTATTCGGAAACGGTTTTGGGCCGGGCAGGGGCTTTCGGGGGAGCCATGGGGTGAGATGGATATAGCCGCGCCGGACTGCGCGTCAAATGCGGGAGGTGACTGACGGCTTCACGACTGGCGATCGGCGCGCGAATTACCGACGCAGCGTCGGTAGGTTTGACAGATAATCGTTGGTTTTAAGAGGGCGTTGCCGGTGGCTTCGCGCTTACAAACAACCTATCTGGTTGATTCGCATGAACACTCAGCTCGCATGAAAACCATGGCTTACCGTTTGCTAAATGCCAATCCATGAAACCCCAAGCCAGATTTGCCTTACCCTTCGTTGCGATGATTTGCCTGCTGGGATCCGCTCAAGCCGATCCGGTCACTTTCCATTTCAGTGGCCAGGTCTCCGCAATCATTCATGACGATATCGCGAATACGTTTAGCGCAAACTTTGCGGTGGGGGACTCCGTCACCGGTAGTTTCAGTTTCGACACGTCGGCGAGCGGAACGGTGATATTCCCCTATCTGGAATCATACCCGGCGAGCTTCAACGCGTACGTGAACGGACATCATTTTTTCGGCGGAGCCCAATACCGCATCTTCAACGACGGTCCCGGCGGGGATGGATTTTCGATCGTCAACGAGGATGGCAGCTACTCGGCTCCCGCCCTCGGCACTTTGGTGCCAAGCACGTTCTTCCTGCAGTTTTTGGGGATGCCGACAAGCACCCTGTCTGATCTCAGCCTGGTCACTGATCCGGCGGCTCTCGTTCCGCTCGCCGACCCATGGTATGCGCCGAATGGGCTGCGTCTCTATAACCGCTCGAATTCGGACGATTATGGCGCGCTGTATTTCACGATCGACAGCGTGAAGGCCGTCCCGGACTCCGGTGCAACGCTTGCCTTGCTCGGGAGCACACTCCTTGGCATCGCCGCCCTGCGCCGCCGGTTCGCGGCCTGAAGGTCCGTCTTTTGGTTTCTCCCCTGCCGATCATGGCGGGGCTTTTTTCTGCCTTGAGCCTGGTGCGAATGCCGGGAGTCGAACCCGGATCAATAGCTTCGGAGGCTACTACACTATCCATTGTGCTACATTCGCAGGAAGCAGGAAGGGGAGCTTTCGCGGCTGGGGCCTAAGTTCAAGCCGGTTTTGTTGACGAAGCGCAAGCCATTGAAACGCGGAGGACACGGAGGACGCGGAGAGGAATTTGCCGGACTTCGCGGTTTTCTATGTTCTCCGCGTTTAGAATCCGGCGGCGGGCGGCGCGGCCGAGCTGGAGCTCGGCCCTCCAC
>DATCRM010000223.1:0-7306 GCA_036568985.1 Lacunisphaera sp.
GGACTTCAGCGCGGCTTTCTCGTCGGAATTTCTCGGCCTGTGGTGCACGGCCATGCTGCTCAAGCAACTCAACAGCACCAACAACCTCGCCGACTCGGGCCGCTACCTCTGCGCGAAGGACGGTCGCCACGCCCGTTGGGCGGCGTTTCTGGGCGCGGGCCTTTTCCTGCTCGGCGCCCTGACCTGGTTCGTGCCGCCGATGGCGGCGCGCATCATCCACCCCGATCTCCATGCCGTTTTCCCCACGTTGAAAAATCCCGCGGAGGCCGCCTACATCGCCATGGCTCAAACCGTCATGCCGGTCGGCATGATGGGCCTGCTGGTCAGCGGCATTTTTGCCGCCACCATGTCCTCCATGGACGGCGGGCTGAATCGGAACGCCGGCATCTTCATCAAGAATTTCTACCAGCCCAACTTCCAGCGCGGGGCCACGGATGCGCATCTGCTCAGGACCGGCAAGCTCGCCACGGCGGCGCTGGGCGCCATCGTCATTGTCGTGGCGCTTCGCATGAGCGCCCTGAAAGGCGTGGGTCTGTTCAAACTGATGCAGAATGTCAGCATCCTCGTCGCCATCCCGATTCTCGTGCCGATGCTGCTGGGACTGGTCATCCGTCGAACCCCGACTTGGTCGGCGTGGAGCACCGTTCTGGTCGGTTTCTTGTCCTCGCTGCTGATCAGCGACTATCTCACGCCCTCGTGGGCGGCGCGGATTTTCCATGTGACCGCCCCGCTCGATGCCAACGCCCGCGAATACTGGACCCAGTCCATCCAGTTTTTTGGCAACATCGCGATCGGCTCGGCCTGGTTTGTCGGCACCGCGCTCTTCTGGAAGCAAACCTCCCCCGCGTACCAAGCCGAGGTCGGCGCGTTTTTCACGCGACTGAACACGCCGGTGGATTTTGCCGCGGAGGAAGGGGCGGACCGGGCGAACGACGCCCAGCAATCCGCCGCGGTCGGCGGGCTGGCGCTCGCCTACGGTGGATTCGTCTGCCTGCTCGCACTCATTCCCAATCCTCCCGCCGGCCGCCTGGCGTTTCTCGCCTGCGGCGGATGTGTCCTCGTGATCGGCTGGTTGCTGCGGCGGGCCGGACGACCGGGACGATCCGGTTGACTTAACCATTTAAACACCGGCGGGCTTTCCCGCCCCGTCGCAAGAGATTGGCTTGGCCCCGCCCGGCGGTTTGCCGGGGCAAACCCCGCGTTCTCCATGAAATCCCGATTCCACCCCGTCCTGTATTGTCTGCTCCTCGGCACTTGCGCATCGCTCCTCTCCGCGGCGGCACCCGCGACCCCCGATCCCGAAAGTCGCGAGGCCAAGGAAAAGCGCCTCGAATGGTTCCGCCACGACAAGTTCGGCCTTTTCATCCACTGGGGCCTTTACTCGATCCCCGCCGGCTATTGGAAGGGCCAGCGTTCGTCCGGCATTGGCGAGTGGATCATGAACCGGATGAAGGTTCCCGTCGCCGAATACGAGCAGCTCGCCCAATGGTTCAATCCCGTGCGCTTCGATGCCGAAGCCTGGGCCCAACTCGCCCAGGACGCCGGCATGAAATACGTGGTCATCACCTCGAAGCACCACGACGGCTTCGCCCTCTTCAAGTCCAGCAGCCCCTACAACGTCGTCGATGCCACGCCGTTCAAACGCGACATCATCAAGGAACTCGCCGCGGCCTGCGCGAAGCGCGGCCTGCGCTTCGGCGTTTACTACTCGCAGTCACAGGACTGGCACGAGCGCGGCGGCGCCGGCAACGACTGGGATTTCCCCAGCAACGACGTGAAGGACAAAGACGGCTCCTTCGACAAATACCTCCAGGAAAAAGTCGAGCCGCAGCTCAAGGAACTCCTCACCAATTACGGACCGATTTGCCTCGTCTGGTTCGACACGCCGCAGCTCATGCGTGACCCGGCCCAGGAACACCGCGGCAAGCGTCTCACCGATATCGTTCGCACCCTGCAACCCGCCACCCTGATCGACGGCCGCCTCGGCACCGTCGGCGACTACCAGAGCACGGGAGACAATGTCATCCCGGCCAAGGCCAACGACGACGCCTGGGAAGTGCCGGCCACGCTCAACCACACGTGGGGCTACCGCACGGACGACAACAACTGGAAGTCACCCGGCGAACTCATCTTCAAGCTCGTGGACATCGTTTCCAAGGGCGGCAACTACCTGCTCAACGTCGGTCCGACCGCCGAAGGCGTCATCCCCCAGCCCAGCCAGGACAACCTGCGTGAAGTCGGAAAATGGCTGAAGACGAATGGCGAGGCGATCTACGGCGCGGCCCGCTCGCCGTTCGGCGAGGAATATGGGGACTACGCGGGCAACCTGAAGGACATGAAGGGCAACCCGGTCTTCCTTGGTTTCAACGACTGGCGCTGCACCGCCAAGCCCGGCAAGCTCTACTTCACCCTCTTCCACGTCGAACGCGCCGATCAGCTGGGTGTGTTCACGCTGCCGAACTTCAAGAACAAGATCACCGCCGTCTACGCGTTGACCGATGCCAAGCGTGCGCCGCTCGAAGTCAAAACCGCGCCGGACGGCCGGCGCTTCATCAATCCGGAACGCTGGGTCAACGACTCGATGGGCACGGTTTACGTGGTCGAGTACGAAGGCGCAAAGATCGAACGCTGAGCGTTGTGCCAAACGGGCAACCGCAAAAATCTCCGGAGCCAAAACTCCGTCATTCTGAGCGCAGCGAAGAATCCAAGCGGACTTACCTCGCTCTCCCGTGATACGATAATTCCCTTGGTTCCTTCGCTGCGCTCAGGATGACGAACCGGGTTTGAAAACACACCCTGGACGCGAAGGAAATAAAACAACCTCACCCCATCATCATGAATCTCCCCACCTCCCTCACCCGCCGCCAATGGCTAGGCCAGATTTCCGCTCCCGCTCTCGCCGCCTCCGTTGGCGCCGGCCTGCTCGCCACCTCGGCCCGCGCCGCTCAAGCCACTGAAGACCTGCTGGCCGGGGCCCGCGTCTACAACATCCGCGACTTCGGCGCCAAAGGCGACGGCGTCTCGCTCAACACCGCCGCCATCCAGGCGGCCATCGACGCCTGTCATGCGGCCCAGGGCGGCATCGTCCTCGTGCCGGCGGGGGTGTTTGTCACGGGCACGCTCGAGCTGAAAAGTTTTGTCACCCTGCATCTCGCCGCCGCGGCGCGGTTGCTCGGCAGCGGCAATCCCGCCGACTATCGCGCCGGCGCGGGCGTGCCGACCAGCAACGGCAACATCGTGCTCCTCTCCGCCGCCAACGCCGAACACATCACGATCGAGGGCAACGGCACCATCGACGGCAACGGCGCCAAATTCTACACGGGCAAAGGCGACAACACCGGCCCCGGCCAGAATTCCGCCGAGGGTTACTTCCAGCGCCCGCATCTTCTCGTTTTCTATCGCTGCACCAATCTCCGCATCCGCGACGTTTACCTGACGGCCAGCGCCTACCATTGCCTGCGCACCCTCGAGTGCCGCGAAGTGCACTACACCGGCATCCGCATCCACAATCGCGTCAACAAGAACAACGACGGCTTCCACCTGGTGAGCAACCAGTACCTCCACCTCGCCAATTGCGACGTGCAATGCCAGGACGATGCCTGCGCCCTGTTCGGCAGCAACAAGTGGGTGACGATCACCAATTGCAGCTTCAGCACCCGCTGGTCGGTCTTCCGTTTTGGCGGCGGCGATCCGGAAAATATCACGGTCACGAATTGCCTCATCTACGACACGTTTGGCTGTCCGGTCAAAATGCGCTTCGGGCGCACGTCGCACGCGCAGAATCTGCTTTTCTCCAACCTCGTCCTTCAGAACGTCACCGGTCCGATCTCGATCGGCTTCGACGGACGGCGCCGTTCCCGGGACGACAACGCCAGTGCGCTTCCTCCCTTGGGCTACGTGCGCAACATCGCCTTTCACGGGCTCCGCGCCACCGTCGTCGCTGAGGGCAAGCAGTTCCCCGACATGCTGTGGGAACAGGTCTATCGTCCTGGTGAAGGCCACACGTGCATCGTGCTCAACGGCGTGGGCGGCGGCACGCTGGAAAACATTTCGCTCACGGACGTGCACGCCACGTTCGAAGGCGGCGGCACCGCGGCCGAAGCCCGGGCGGAAGTCCCGGAGGTCGCTGGCGAATATTTCGAAATCGGCACTCCGCCGGCCTACGGCGTCTATGCCCGCAACGTCCGCGGTCTCACGCTGCACAGCCTGCGGCTCGAGACAACCCGCCCGGATCTCCGGCCCGCTGTGATTCTGGACCAAGTGCACGACGCCGCCATGAACGGCCTCAGCGTCCAAGGCACACCCGACGCCGAGGCTCTCCTGCGATTCGCGGAAACCAGCGACGCCCTCCTCACCGCGCCGCGCGTCCTTACTCCGGCCGGAATCTTCCTGCAGGTCGAGGGCGCGGCCAGCACCAACATCATCGTCGATGGCGGCGATCTCACCAAAGCCGCCAAAACCGTCGCCATCGCCCGCGGCGCACCCGAGAAGGCCGTGCGCCTGCGCGCGTAATAGGGTAACAGGTAGGGTGGACCGGCCCGGTCCGCCGCGAAGACCTTACAGTGTGTGGCTCAGCCTGTCTCACGCGTGGCATAAATTCCGCCAGCTTCGGAGACATGAATCCACGGGAGTAAACCCATCCGTCATTTAAGGATAAAAACAAGGCGGCCCTTCAAGAGGGCCGAGGCGTGAGTATGGTGCGGGATTATCGTCAGACGGCGCTGTGCCGTCATGAACCCGACCACCACCCCACGCCTATGAACGCTCCCAACCGCCCCGTTGGCTCGTATCGCCTTGCCGGCTTTGCCGGTACGCCGACCACCCTCGTTACCGCTCTTCGTCGTCTGTTGTTCGCCTCGATGTTGCTCTGCGTCAGTCCTGCCCTGCTGCCCGCCCAGGAATTAGGCACCGGCACGGTTGAAGGCCGCGTGCAGAACGCAGTCAGCGGCGATTCGCTCAACAATGCCCGTGTCGCCGTGAAAGGCACCAACCTGGTAACCCTGACCGATTCCGCAGGATATTACCGGTTAAACAACGTACCCGCCGGCGACGTCACACTCCGCGTGTTCTTCACCGGTCTCGACGAGCAGGAGGTCAAGGTCTCCGTCGCCCCCGGCGGTACCCAGACAACCGACGTCAAGCTCACCAGCACCCTTCGCTACGGCAAGGATGCGGAGACCGTCGTGCTCGACAAATTTGTCGTGGAAGCGACGAAGGAGACGAACGCCGCGGCCATCGCCGTCAACGAACAGCGCATGGCGCTCGGCCAGAAGAGCGTGGTCTCGGCCGATCAGTTTGGAACCATTCCCGACGCCAACCCGGGCGAACTCATGAAGTGGCTGCCGGGCGTCAGCGTGGAATATTTCGCCAACAACATCGTCGGCGTCAGCGTGCGCGGCCTCGACGCCGTCAACACCGAGATCCGCTTTGACGGCCTGCCCACGGCCTCCGCCTCCACCGCCACGCTGGGCACGAGCAGCCGTGATCGCAATTTTGAGATGTTGGGCTCCTCCTCGGCCGACATCGCCCGGGTCGAGATCAACAAGCTGCGCACGCCCGAAAACAGCGCCAACGCGCTCGGCGGTTCGATCAACCTCGTCCGCCGCTCCGCCTTCGAATACAACAAGCGCGTCCTCACCTACAACGCTCTCTTCTCGTCCGACTTCGAGTCGTTCAGCCTGGGCAAACGCGATGGCCCGCGCGACACGAGGGTGCTCGGCTGGCGGCCGAATCTGAAACTCACCTGGACCGATCCCGTTTCGAAGACCTTCGGCTACGCGATCACCGTAAACCATAACGACAACCTCTCCCAGGTGCACTGGTCGTTCCCGACGGTGAACTTCGGTAACGCCGACCAGGCCGCGGCCGCCCGGGCCCGCCTCGCCGCCGGCAAACCGCTCACGACCGTGAGCGCGTACAACCCGCAGTTCCGCCAGGAAGGCCTGCACGACAACCCGAAACAGGACGTCACCGACAGCGCCTCGGCGAAGTTCGACTGGCGCCCGACTCCCGACCTGAAGCTTTCCTATTCCATCAGCGGCGGCCGCTACCAGGAAAAGGCCGGCGACGATGTGCGGTTCAACTGGGACGCGTCGACTGGAAGCAGCAGCAACCTCGACGCCGCGCTCGGCACACCCGGCACCAACAGCGAACACGCCGTCTACGGCACTCTCGGCTCCGGCAAGGTCGTGTTCGACCTGCGCGAGGCCTGGCGCAACGGCACCAAGGACACGCTCACCAACGCCCTCGACGCCGAATGGCGCCATGGCAACTGGGTGGTCAGCGCCCGGGGCTCCTATTCGACCTCGAAGCACACCTTCGGCGACACCGACGATGGTTTCTTCGGCAGCACGACCATGAACGGCAGTTCGCTGCCCAACACCGGCCTCGGCACCGGCACGGCCAGCACGCAGCTCATCACCCTCAACGTGCTCGACCGCGATTTCACCAACGCCCACACGTTTAACACCTATTCCCACACGGCGGGAGCCACGGCGCTCGGAGCGCCGATCGACTGGCAGAATCTGGCCAACTACACCATCGGCGGCGCCGTCTCGCGTCCGGGCAAGACTACCGAGAGTATCGCCGCTCTCCGGTTGTGGGCCAAGCGCAGCTTCATCATCGGCAACAACCCGTTCAACGTGCGCGTGGGCTTCGACTACGACGAACTGTATCGCAACGTCCAGAAATACGACGCGAACCTCTGGACCTTTGTCGGCGCCGACCACATCGCCCGCACCGCCGACGACAACGCCGCGCAGATTGCCGCCGTGAACGTCGCGCCGCGGCGCGACGCCTATTATGACTTTCCCGCCGTGCCCCGCATCAGCATGCGCCGGCTCTTCGACGTCTACGTGGCCCATCCCGACTGGTTCGCTTACCGGGACGCCGAATCGTACCGTTTCTCCACGGTCGAGCCCTACGAGGTGCTGGAGAAGAAAACCGCGCCGTGGATCGAGTTCACCGGCACGCTGCTCAACAACCGCCTCAGCTACATCGGCGGCGTGCGTTATGAAAAGGCGAAGGCCTCAGGTATCTTCGCGCTCGACCGCGGCTCACGTTACGTGACCAACCTCGGCTTAGTGGACGGCACCCTGGCCGGAAACATGGCGCGGTATGTCCGCAAGGGCGGTCGCGGTCGCGGTGAAAACGACGGCTATTATCCGAGTTTGGAAGCCAACTATAACATCAAGGAGAACCTCGTTCTTCGCCTGGGTTATGCCGGAACCAAGGCCGACAATCGCTTCACCCGCTCCATCATCCCGTCGGCCAACTCGACCTTGGACCTGAACCCGGTCACCTCCGG
>DATCRM010000224.1:0-2137 GCA_036568985.1 Lacunisphaera sp.
GACGGGCAGCGGGGCGTTCCTGCTGCTGGCGGCGCTCTCAACGCAGCTGCACCGTTTCGGGCAACCGCCGGAGGTGGTGGCGGTGGTGCGGCCATTTTTCCTTCTGAACTCCCTGTCGCTGATCCCCGTGTTTTATTTCCAGGTGCAGCGGCAATATCTCGATGCGCTCGGCCGGCCTTGGGTGGGGACGAGCGTCATGCTGACCGACGTCGGATTGAACGCGCTCCTCAACTGGATGTTCATCTGGGGACACTTGGGAGCGCCGGCACTGGGCCTGACCGGCTCCGGGGTGGCGACGCTGATCGCGCGCACGCTGGCGGTGTCGGCCATCGCGTTGTGGTTGCGCCGCGAGCGGGCGCCGGTGGGCCGGCTGGAACGCGGGCGCTTCCGCGCTATGCTGCAGATGGGCGTGCCGGCGGCGGGCAGTCTGCTGTTTGAGTCGGGAGCCTTTGCCATGGCCATGTTGATGATGGGCTGGCTGGGCGCAGTGCCGCTCGCAGCGCACCAGATCGCGCTCAGCTGCGCGGCGTTCACTTTCATGTTTCCGCTCGGGCTATCCATGGCCGTGAGCATCCGCATCAGCCGGGCGCTCGGCGAGGGTCGGCGTGAGGTGCTGCGCGCGATCGGGTTCGGGACTTACGGGTTCGGCTGCATCATCATGGTATGTTTCGCGACAACGTTCGTTGCAGCGGGCGGCCTGCTGGCGGCGGGGTTCACGGGGGATCCGGTGGTGATCACGCTGGCGGCCCGGCTGCTCATCGTGGCGGCGATTTTCCAGCTCTTCGATGGCGGGCAGGTGATTGCGGCCGGCGCGTTGCGCGGTCTCACCGACGTGAAGGTGCCGACGCTGATCACCTTCATCGCCTACTGGGTGCTGTCGCTGCCGACGGGTTATATGCTGGCGTTCCACAGTGCGCTCGGACCGGTGGGTATCTGGACGGGGCTGGCCAGCGGCCTGGCGTGCGCGGCGGTGCTGCTCGGCTGGAGGTTCCATCGGCTGACCCGCCTTCGCTGAAGCTACGGCGCGGCGGGCCCGTCTGGGCTGAAGCGGTTTAACCTGAACGATAGCTGCGAAAGAACTCATGGATCGCAAAGAAGCGCGATCTGACTCGATGATCTTTGCGCCCCTTGGCTTCTTTTGCGGCAACGCCCTCCCACACGTGAAGTATGTGGGTGAATTTCCGGCTCAGGCCAGGAGGCGCGCTTTTACCTCGGACAGATCCTGACCGGCGATGCGCACAATCTTTTGGCGGGACTTGTCGCCGCGCAGGAGGGTGACGCTGCGGCGAGGCAGGTCGAGATGTTCGGCGAGGAAGGCGAGGAGTTCGTCATTGGCGCGGCCTTCGAGGGCAGGCGCGTGGACCTTCACCTTCAGAGCGGAGCCCAGCCAGCCGACGATCTCGTTGCGCGGAGCGTTGGGGATGATTTTCAGTTCGAGGGTGCAATCGGCCACGGGCGAAGAATGAGAGATTGTCTCGGGCGAGGTCAGGTGCAAAATCAGGGCAACCCCTTCCCAACCCATGACACATGCGATCCTTACCCTCAATTATCTCCATGTCCTCGTCGTCACCGTGGCCGGTTTTCTCCTTGGCTGGCTGTGGCATTCGCCGGTGTTGTTTGCCAAGCCTTGGATGGCGGAGATGAAGATTTCCGAGGAGGACATGAAAGCTGCGGCCGAGAAGGGCATGGCGAAGTTTTTCATCCTCGGGTTTCTGTTCACGTTCATCAGCACATTTGGTCTCGCGGCCTTTCTCAATGCGCACCGGCCCACGTGGTGGGGCGGCGGGGCGATGGTGGGCGGCTTCGTCGGACTCTGTATCGTCGGCGCACGATTCATAAATAATGGCGTGTGGGAGCAGCGTTCATGGAAACTCATCGCGATCAACGTCGGTCATGAGTTCGTGCTCTTCGCGGTGCAAGGGGCGATTCTCGCGGTGTGGCGGTGAGAAGATCGCGGATGGCCGAATGCGGATCGAGCGAACTGTCGCCGTGCCAGAAAGCTGCCGTGACTCGCTCAAACTTTCGTGCGCCGCCGTCCTGAGCGCAGCGGAGGATCCAAGGGATAGGACGGACGTCCGCCTCGGTCTTGGATCCTTCGTTTCACTCAGGATGACGGCGGGGTTGATTGGGTTTGGCC
>DATCRM010000225.1:0-6767 GCA_036568985.1 Lacunisphaera sp.
CTCCTCTTGCCCGGCGCACGCAACACCGACGGATTCTACTGCGCGAACCTGCGACGGATTCAAAGGTAGGGCGCGACCGCCGGGCGCGCCGAAGGGAAATTCACGGACGGCCCGGCGGTCCGTCCCTACCCACCTTCCGGAACTCGCGTCTATCCGTGTCCATTCGCGGTTTTCCATCGCCTCATTTCGCGGCTTTCGTGGTTAACTCCGAATAAATGGTGAATTCATAGCGGCCGGAGCCCACCTTAAGCGTCAGCTGGCCATTCTTGAATTCGAATCCCTTCACCCCGGGCGCCGAGGTGGCGGGGACCTTGCCCTCGCGCACCGATTCCGGGCTCTTCGCTCGGATCACGATTTCCGCGCTCGTGTTGACTGGTACCGTGGCCGCGAGCGTTTGGCGCGCACCAGTTACCTGCCACTCGGAGGCAAGCAACCCGTAAGGCGTCCGGATGCTGCACTGACCGTGGCTCAGGCCGCCCTGCCCGATCAGCGGGGCGATGCGGGATTTTCTATATCCCGGCTCGACGATCTGCAGGCCGCCGAGATGCGCAAACATCCAGTCGCCCACCGCACCATAGGCGTAGTGGTTGAACGAATTCATGTCCACCGGCCCAAACTCGCCGTCGGCACGGATGCTGTTCCACCGCTCCCACATGGTGGTCGCACCCATGCCGATCTCGAAGCCCCACGACGGATAATCCTCGTTGAGCAGCAGCCGCATGGCCAGGTCGTCGCGGCCGATGCTGGTCAGCGCCGGCAAAAGCCATGGCGTCCCGAGAAATCCCGTCCTCAGGTGAAAATTATCCCGGCTGATTTTTTCCACAAACCGGACGGCCGTCGCTTCACGCAACGCCGGGTCCGCGATCAGATCCATGCCGAGCGTCATGGCATGGACCGTCTGCGTGCCCGTGTAGATCGAGCCGTCCGGCAGACGGTAGGCGGCGACGAACGCTGCGCGAATCCTGGCCGCAAGCGCCGACCATTCCGCTGCCTGTTCCGCTTCGCCCATGGCGGCGGCCATCTCGGCCATCATCCGCGTGTTCTCGGCAAAGTACGCCGTCGCAATCACACGATGCTCTTCCAGGCGATCGGCGTTTTCCAAATTGAGCCAATCGCCCGAGAACCACGAATTGCGGCCCTCCTCGAGCAGATTGCCGTCATGCGTGGCGCTGTCGCGGACGAATCCATAGAAACGCCGCATCGCCTCCCAGTTTCGCCGCACGATGCGGAGATCGCCCGTGGACCGCCACACCGCGTAGGGTACGGTGATGAACGCGTCCGACCAGCCCACGCCCGTCTCGTCGAATTCCCGTCGCGGCTGCGGCACGACAGCGGGAATGTTGCCGTTGACGCGCTGGCTGTCGCGGAGATCGTCCATCCACTTGCCGAGAAACGCCCGCGTATCCTGGAAACGGCTCGCCGTCGGCGAGAAAACGCTGATGTCCCCGGTCCAGCCCAGCCGCTCGTCGCGGGCCGGGGTGTCCGTCGGGATCGAGACAAAATTCCCGCGCTGCCCCCAGCGGATGTTGCGCACGAGGCGATCGAGCATCGGATGGGAAAGATGCAGATCGCCGATGTCCGGCAGATCGGAGCCGATCACAACGCCGCGAACCTCGTTCACCTCGGGCGGGGCGTCGACGCCGGTGATCTCCACGTACCGGAACCCATGTTGGGTGAAGGTCGGTTGATAAATCACGGTCCCGTCGCGTCCGAAGGTGTAGGTGTCCGTCACCTTCGCGGTGCGGAAATTATCGGTGTAGAGCCGTCCGCTGCGCTCGCCCTTGCGGTAGAGTTCCTCGGCGTAGCGGAGGCGAACCGTCTGGCCCTTTTTTCCCGTGAGGCTGACCCGCGCTACGCCGACCATGTTCTGTCCGAGGTCGTAAACGTACTCGCCGGGAACCGGCGTGGTCCGCGCCAGCGCCGTGAGCAACTGGGTCTCTCTCACGGGTTCGTCGGGCTGCGGCACGAGTTTCCCGAGATCCTCGGACAAGGCCGCGGCCGGCGCCCACGCTGATGCGTCGAAATCCGCGCAATCCCAGTTCGTTCGCTCGAGACGCGCGTCATAGATTTCGCCGTCCTGAAGGTCGCCTTGAACGAAGGGTCCTTCCGTCGAGCGCCATTCGCCGTCCGAAACGAAACTCTCAGTGGAGCCGTCGGCGTATGTTACCTGCAGCTTCGCTATGAGAGCGAGCGTGTCGCCGTAAACGCCATGCCAGTTAAGCCCGACCTTGCCGCGATACCAACCGTCGGCGAGCGCCGCGCCGATCACGTTCACGCCTTTTCGCAACAGCGGGGTCACATCGAAGGTCTGCGCTTGAATGCGCTTCGTGTAATCGGTCCATCCGGGCGAGAGATACTGATCACCGACTTTCTGTCCGTTTACCGAGAGTCGATAGAGACCATGTGCGGACGCATAGAGACGCGCGCTCTTCACGGTCTTCTTCACGTTGAGCGCGCGGCGAAACAAAGGCAGGGATTGGGCCGGCGCGTTCGGGGCCGAAGCGTGCGCGATCCATTTTGCCCCGGACCAATCGCGTTCGGAAACGAGTCCGGTTTCAAACCAAGCCGGCGCACTCCAGCCGCTCGCCACGCCCCGTCCATCCCACACCTCCACCTGCCAGAAATACCGCGTCGCAGGTAGCAGGGGGACTTGGGGCGGCACCGGAATATCGATCTGCCGGTCCGACGCCACCCGGCCGGAATCCCAGACATTATCCGCACCCTCCGCCAGGCCGACGCGAATGCGATAAGCGCTTTGGACCGCACCGCGCTCCTGCGCCGCGCTGGCCCAGGCCAGAGAGACATCGTCACCAGCAATGCCCAGCGGATTGGTGCGACCGTTGGTCGTCATCCGCTCGATCGACAAGGCCCGGGCCGCGACCGGCGCAATCAGGAGCAGAAGTATCAGGATGGCTCGGCGCCGCGCCGCAACCGCGAGGCGGCGGAGAAACGTTATGCGCCAGTCGGAAAGCGAAGAGAGCATAGGGGATGCTGGAGTGTGTGCGGCGAGTTCCCTCATTCAATTTCGAATGGTGGGACCACCACGAAATACACCATATACACGAAAGACGGTTCCTCACTACGGATGTGGATAGAGCCGCTTGTTCGGACGACACCCGACAGAGAAATGAACCACAAAGACACTGAGACACAAAGGGCGCCCGGACCCATCCGCGGCTTTTCTCTGTGCCTTCGTGCCTTTGTGGTAAAACTCAGCCCAGATTGTCTTCGGCTCATTTCGTGTATTTCGTGGTGCCCATCTGATCAGCCCGGATTGATTCTCCGCTGCCACGGTCCGCTCCGCGAATGATTTTGCCGCGCCTGGCCTTTCGCCGATCAATGCATCTGTGATTCAGCCATCCCACTCTCCGACCGCCGTCGTACAACGCCAGCTCGACGCCTACAACGCCAAGGATATCGACGCGCTGCTCGCCGTTTACGCGGAGGACGCCGAGCTCTACGAACATCCCTCCACCCTGCTGGCTAAAGGCTCCGCCGCTCTGCGGGCGCGTTTCGCCATCCGCTTCGGTGAACCCAACCTCCACGCCACGCTGCTCAACCGGATCGCCACCGGCAGCATCGTCATCGATCACGAGCGGATTACCCGCAGCTTTCCCGAGGGCCCGGGCACCTTGGAACTGACCATGATCTACGAGGTGAAAGCCGGCCGGATCACGCGAGCCTGGACCATCGTCGGCGAGAAGACCGTGGGTTGAAGAGCGACATCGGCCGCCGGATATTCTGAACTGGAAGCGGGACTATCAGTCCCGCGGGTTTCCCGTCACGCAGCGCATATCTCGCGGGACTGATAGTCCCGCCTCCAGACGAGCCTGAGAAATTCCCGCTGCCCCATCGCCTACGGCAGCACGCGCAGGTATTTCTCCACCGGGCCGTTGACGTTGAAGACGAACGACACCGGCCCGTGCTCGGTTTCGCCGGCGGCGGTTAGACGGGCCGAACTGCCCAGCGGGATACCCTCGGGCCGGATGTCGAATTGCAGCTCCCCCAACCGGATCGCCAGGGGCTCGCTTCCCGCCGACTTCAGGATGCCGAGCGTCTCGGTCGGCATCACGGCACCCGACCGCAGCAGCAACGCCGCGTTCACCCGCAACTCCGCCGCGGTCCCCGGATGCAATCGTAGTTGGCCGCGCTCCAGCCGCACGCCGAATTCGTGGATCTGCACCGGCACCGTACCATCCACCCGACCGGTCATCTGCACCGGCAGCCGCTGCTCGGCTAACGCCAGAATCGTCCCCGCCTCGAGATTCTCGACCTCCACCGTCGTAGCCACCGTCCGCTGATTCAAATAGTAGCGGAATGGTCGCACCGTCGCCCGGCCGCCGAGCGCCTCGAACTGCGCCGAGTTGACGATCACCGTCTGCCCACCCCACAGACCAAAATCCGCGACTACATTCCGCAACGGCAGCCGGCCGACCCGCAGTTCCGTCAGACGAAATTCGCCGGACTTCGTGCGCAGTTTCCACAGGTCGGAAAACTCCAGTTCCGCCTTGGCACCGGTCGCCGCGACATCCTGCGTGCCGGCGTGCATGCGGCCTTCGCGCAAGGTGACGCGGGCCGTGGCGGCGAAGCGCTTGGCGGTGACCTTCCCCTCGGCCACGCCGGTGAGCTTGCCACCCATGGACCACGGTCCGCCGGGCAGCGGCACCAGCCGTTGGATCTGGCCGGACCAAGTTTCCAAATCGAGTTCGGCGCTCTGCACCTGGAAATCCAGCTCCTGCCCCGCCCGCAGCAGCGAGCCGCCCCCAGCCAGACGGAAACCGGGAGCTTCCGCCACCAGGCTGCCGATCCACGAGGCTTTGCTCTTCGGGCGCGCCTCCAGTTTCACGGCGACCGGCACGTCGGCCAACGTGGCCATGCGCACGATGAGCTCTCCTTCCAGATCGAGCGACTGAAACGGCAGATTCACGGGCTCGTCGCCCAGCCCGCCCCGCTCGTAGGTCGACCACTGCCAGGGATCGAGGTCGGAGCCATCGAGCGTCACCGGCACCTGCGCGCCCTCGACGCGCACGTTGCCCAGCGACGCCATCCACCAGTGCTCGCGCTCGACGGTCACCCGGCGTGCGGCGAATTCCTGCGTACGCACGCTGAAATGCAGCCCCTCGACCACCACCCGCCACGGCGTGGCCCGGACCTGCGTGAAGCGGATCTCCGAACCGCCCGCCATGCCGACCACCGAACGCACCACATAGCCGCCGAGCCAAAAATGCACCGCGAGGCCCGCGAAGACGAGGACCGCCACGGCGATCCAGAGCAGGCGTGAGCGGAGGAGAGAAAGCATGGGCAGCGAAAGCGCCCATGGTTAACCACGAAGAATCCGCGCAGGACAACCGCGGAAATGCCGCCAACCGATGGCTCTTCAGCGCTGCCGAAACTGTAGGAGGGGCTTTACGCCCCGATCCGGGGCCAGAAACGGGGTCAGGCTCTGTGGTATGTGGACTCACCCTCGGCTGCAGGTTTGGCGCGCGATCGCGCCATCAATTTTCGGCAAACTTCGTCGCGAGCGCCTAAGTTAAGATTTATCCCCAGCCAACGGTTCGTGACGGTCGTCCGCATCTTCAGAGCGGCGGCCAGTTCCAATTTCCAGTCCGCGGATTTTGGCGCCGCCAGCAACTCTTCCGGCGTGCGATGCATTCGTCGGAGTTCCCGTTTCAATTCGGCGGCCCACAGCGCTTCCCGCGCAAGATTCAACTCCACCGCGTGCTGGCGTCCCCGGCCAGCCAGCTCCCGATGCTCCAACAACATTTCCTTCGCAAACTCGACCGTCCCAATAACCCAGCTTTTGGACATCGCGTCGAACTGCTGCCGCTGGCGCGCAGGTTCGTCCTCCGCGAGCCATCCGAGATACTCGAGATATTTGCACACTCCCGCCCTGTTCGGCTGGAGATCGCCCGCGTGCGCCAATGCGGGACGGGGATCGTACCAGGCGTCGGCTTTGCCGCCTCGCCAAAGCCAATGCAGGCTGGTCCAGGCATAGCGCCTTAGATCCGGCACCTTGCAGATGCCAGCCCGCACGGGATTGAGATGGATGTAGTGGCAAAGCGGACCCAGTCCTCCGTCGGGATCGACCATCAAGCTCTTGTAGCGGCCCTGAAACAAATGCCCCCGTTCTTGCCGGAACCGATTGAACCGAATGGCAAACGTCCCTTGCAACCATTGCATACCATCCACGAGATTTGCCCGCGGGGTGGACAGGGCCAGGTGGTAATGATTCGACATGATGCACCAGGCGTGCACCTGCCAACCGGTCCGCTCACATGCCTCACCCAAGCATTTTAAAAATGCCGCCTTGGTCTTGTCTGATCTGAAGATGTCCGACCGATAGTTGCCGCGGTTGAGGACGTGATAGACGCCAGCCTCTGATTCCATTCGCATTCGCCGAGCCATGCTCCCCACTCAAACCGACGTTTCCCTTCCGCCCAGTCTCACGTCGTAATTTTTCCGCAAGCTCCCCACCGATCACATACCACAGAGCCTGACCCCGTTGATCGGCTCCCACGATTGATCACATGGTAGATCGCTCCCGGGAACTCCAACCGTAACTTCCGTGCCATCGCCTCCACTCAGCCGCATCCTTCCAACACGGTCAACAGGTAAAAGGTAAAGCATAGGGTTGCCCTGATTTGACGGACAGTGGACCGGGGATCAAACCCAAGGAGTCCACATGAAGACGCAGATCAGGAAGCCCGTGGCGGAGAAGACCCGCTACAGTGAGGAATACAAACAGCAGGCCGTGGAGCTGTGGCGGA
>DATCRM010000226.1:0-2256 GCA_036568985.1 Lacunisphaera sp.
GCCGCTGCCTAGCGGGGTATTCCAATAAAGATGATGAACGGACTGGGCCGCACGACGACCGTGATTGATCCAGTCGGGATCCGCGTTGTAATTCGTGGGATCGCCGTCGGTGTTGAGCCATGCCACATATTTTTCCAGCACGGGGTATACCTCGGCAAAGCGGCTTTTGTCTCCGGTGACGCGGAACGACTCGACCTCTGCCCAACTGAACAGTGGCGGATTCACCGCGTTAATGGGCCCTTCATAGTAAAAGTCCGCGCCGTTGGGCCTCAATTCGCGGCAGATGAAACCATTGTCGTGTTGCCGGCAGTAGAGATTGTCGAGCGACTGGATGTCCGGAAAGGCGCCGTGGCCGTACCGCGCAAACATCATCATGAAGATGGTATCCCACTGAAAGATGTTCCGGCTGAATGCGGCATCCAGGTAGTTCGACACGTAGGGCGAACCGGGCTGCGGTGTTTTCAAGTGGGTGAATGCCAGTTCCCAGCACTTCCAGTACAAGGCCACCAAGTCCGGGCGGCTATCGAGGACGGGGCTGGGGAGTTGCTTCCGCGCCTGCCCGAAGGTCGGCAGCGGCTCGGGGGTGTAGGTCTTCTTCGTGAAATAGGTGCCGCGCGGTCCCGTGCTTGCGATGGCGTCCGTGGTGTCGGCTCGCGATGTCACGGAGAGAAAGAAGGAGGCAAAGGCGTAAAGGCCGAGCCGGGAAAGCGTCATTTCCGGGCCTCCTCGGCCGCGTCCGACTTTACCGCCTTGATCTGAGAATTGGGCGCCGAGGACGACGGAGCGAGGACCTCCCGCATGCCTTCGGCAGGGACGTCTACGTTGCCCAGTTGGAGAGTTTGCTTCAGGTAATTGGAGTCGTTATCGGCAACGGCGAGGCTGATCCGAAACGGGGCATCCCCGATGAGGCGGCGGGGCACCGTGAAATGATAGCAGGTGGTGGCAGACGGCGCGGACTCCTGACGGGCGGCGCGGAAGACGACGGGCGCGTTTGCTCCCACTAGGGCAGCAGCGCCGTTGACCAGTCCGCCGGTGACATCGAGGAGGACGTTGCCCTCATCGCCGGCGAGGACAAGGCGCAGGCTGTCGTACTTGGACAGTTCCGAAGCGGAAGGCGCCTGGACCAGTACGTCGTCCTTGATCGCGGCGAATACCTCGAGATTCGCCCCGCCATTTCTCAGCCAGACGATGCCCGAAAGGTCGTCCTTGCCCTTGTACCAGCGCGAGGCGTCGGGCTCCTTCATCCAATAGTTTTTCACGGCTTCCTCGTTGAGCACGGCGAAGGGCTGCAGTGTCATCCACTGATCAAGTTGATCGGAAGATGTTATGGAACCGAGCGCAGGCACCGGAGTTTGAAGCTGCAGGGGCACGTTTTGGGTCGTCAGGGTTTTGCCTCCACTGACGAGGGTCACAGTCAGGTTGTCAGGCGATGTTCCGCCGGTGCGCGAGATTTCCAGTTCCTTCGGACCACCAAAATCCAGCACCCAGCCAAAGGTGCCGCTGAGCAGCGCGACTGCGATGACATTACGGCCTTTCTTTAAGGGCAGCGTGAAACTGTGGGCGGCGAGTCCGCTTTCCAGATTGCCCTTCTGGATGTCATCGAAGACCTTTTGGCCATTCAGATACCACGCCATGTACCAGTCAGCACTCGCGCCGCAATCGAGCGAGATGTCCTCGGGCGAATCGAGAACGGCGTAAACCATGCCGGGCCGCCGGTCGTGGACGCCGCCTGAAATCTTGGAGACATCGATGTGATTGTTTTCGGCCCAAACGTATTGGCCCTGGACCATGCCCTTTTTCCCGGGCAACTGATCCGGCACCGATTGAAATTGCTCCGGCGAGAGTTGGGTATAATCGACGTCGACGAAGACTTTCCACCAGAGCGGCAGCTCGAGCGGTCGGTCGCCGAGCCCCGCCTGAAGCGAAAGCCCGAGCTTAACGGGTTCACCAGGCGAGAGGGAAATCTTTTGAGTCGGCGGCGTGATGGCGAGGGGGACGCGGGCTTGGGCACGGGTCTGCAGTTGTGCCTGCATGGGCTCATCCCCGGGATTCCGAACGGTCATGGAAAGACGCGTTGTTGCGCCCAAGAGAACGGACTGCGTGGTGTCCATCGCCAGGATGGGAGGCGAAACCTGCACTTCGTCACAAGATCCCGGAGACGTCCATTCGAGGTAGACGGGATCGAGCCCTGCCCTGAGGGTGGCGACGCCGGAGACCGTCTCGGCGGGCGAGGAATTGCCGTACATGTCGTACAGG
>DATCRM010000227.1:0-7015 GCA_036568985.1 Lacunisphaera sp.
CTGACATGTCGCTCTCCGGCCCCAACCCAATTCAGTTGAATCACGAATGGACCTGCTGCGGCAGACCCGTGCCACTCGGAAATCGTCGGAGGGCGCGATGATTCGAACAGACAGTAGCACAAAGGAACACGAATGAGTCCACGTATCCCCGATGCATGGGGTATGATCGTCGAGGTTCGTTCTTCGGCCGGGTATTCTTGAGCGGAACCGGTCTGCGCCGGGCGAGGCCGCTCCGCCGGGCGACTAAAGTCCTCTCTCGCGAAGGACACCGTCGGATCGACGGCACCCTCCGGAATCGAAGCAGGGTTACTTGCGTCCTGACTTTGGGTTCTGAATCGCAGCCAGCTGTGCCTGCGCGGCGTCGAGCTTTGTTTTCAGACCCGCGGCCTGGGTCTTGGCGCTGTCGGCTTCCTGCTGCAGCGTGGCGAGCTCCGTCTTGGATTTATCGAGATCGCTTTTGAGGGCGGACATCGCGGCTGCGTTGTCCGTGCTCTGCTTTTCCATTCCGGCCATGACGGTATCGAGTTGGGTCTGGATCCTGTTGGAGGCGGTTTTGCTGGCCTCGATCTCCTTTTGGAGCTCCGCTTCACTGGACTTCGCGGCCGCGAGCTGGGTCTGCAGGTCTGCGGCCTGCGCCTTGGCCTCCTCGAACTGTTTTTGCATGTTGGCGGTGGCCGTGCGGGCTTGGTCGAGTTGTAGCTGCAAGCTGTTGCTCTGTGCGGACGCTTGTTCCAGCGCCGCTTGGGAGTCCTTCATGCGTGCGTTCGCCGCGCCGACTTTGTTGACGGACATCACGATGGCGGCAATCAAAGCCAGAGCCAGAATGCCAATGGTGAGCGCGGAGGTAGAGAGCTTGGACTTGGGCGAAGACGGCGTGAGGGGATGGGTAATAGTACTCATGATGTCACTACGGACCCTCCCACGTTAGAATCGGTTCCCGCCTATTGCCGGAAACTCCCGGCCGCTCCGGTCTAGCCTGGACTCCCGAGCAGACGGGCAGGCAGAAAGAGCAGGGCCTTGATCAAGGCAAAGGTGGCGCCGACACATATGCCCACCAGGCGGAAGGGCAGTGCGATGAGCCAAACCAGTGGAGCAAGCACCAAGGCGAGCAGTGCCAGGGGCCAGCAGATCAGCAGCAGCAGGCACCAGACGAAAAAAACTCCGATGACTTTCATGCGGTAAGGACCCGGTTCGGGCCGGTAAAGTTGCAGCCAATTTCCGACGGCCCGGGCGAGTCGGTTGATTGAGAAGCGAATGGTGAGGTTAAATGCCTGTTATCAGTGTCGCAATCCCGCCACGGTCACTTGCGGAGCTGCAGGGCCGGGGTAGGGTGCGCCATGGACAATCTCGTAGCCGCGCGCGCCACGATGGCTTTCTCGCTGGGATTCCATATTATTTTCGCGGCGGTCGGAATGACGATGCCATTTCTCATGTCGGCGGCCCATTGCCTCTACCTGAGGAAGAAAGATCCGGCTTATCTCGAGCTGACCAAGCTGTGGATGAAAGGAGTCGCGATTCTCTTCGCCGTGGGTGCGGTGTCGGGCACCGTGCTCTCTTTCGAGCTCGGACTGTTGTGGCCAGGCTTCATGGTGCATGCCGGTCCGATCATCGGCATGCCTTTCTCCTGGGAAGGTACGGCGTTTTTCCTCGAAGCCATCGCCATCGGACTTTTTCTCTACGGCTGGAATCGCATGAATCCCTGGGTGCACTGGGCCACGGGCCTCGCGGTGGGCGTCACCGGCTTTACGTCGGGCATCTTTGTGGTCGCGGCCAATGGGTGGATGAATGCGCCGGCGGGTTTCGACTGGGTCGATGGCGTGGCGCGAAATATTGATCCGGTGAAAGCCATGTTCAACCGCGCCTGGCCGCACCAGAGTCTGCACATGCAACTCGCAGCGCTGCAGGCCGTGGGTCTCGCCGTCGGTGGCATCCATGCCTGGCTTTGGCTGCATGGCCGCGCACCGGACCTGAATCTGAAAGCCTTGCGCATTGCCATGGTCCTCGGTGCCGGCGCTTCGATCATCCAGCCGTTCGCCGGACACTTTGCGGGCGAAAGCGTGGCACGGCTCCAGCCTGTCAAGCTGGCCGCCATTGAAGGACACTTTGAAACCAGCCGCCATGCGCCACTCACCCTCGGCGGGCTGCCGGACGTGGAGACCCGGACGATGCGCTGGGGCATTCCCGTGCCCGGCTTGCTCAGTCTGCTGGCTCATCGCGATGCAGACGCCGAGGTGATCGGGCTCGATCGGGTGCCGCGCGAGGACTGGCCACCGGTGCTGATCACGCACGTGGCCTTCCAGCTCATGGTGGCGATTGGATCGGCGCTGGCACTGGTGGGAGTGTTATGGTTCTGGTTCCAGCGACGCGGGAGGTTTCCACGCTGGTTTCTGTGGGTACTCGCGGTGTGTGCGCCTCTGGGCATCATCGCTATTGAGGCCGGCTGGGTCGTCACCGAGGTGGGCCGCCAGCCCTGGATCATTTACGGGATCGTTCGTACGAAGGATGCGGTGACTCCTGTGCCGGGCATGGGTTATCACTTCGGTTTGTTCCTGGCGCTCTATCTTGCGCTGGCCACGACCACGATCTGGCTTTTCCACCGGCAGATCCAGGCGCTGCAGAAAAAATTCGGAGGCTGAATGATCGATATTCTCATCCTCTTCATCGCCGCTTCACTTCTGCTTTATGTTTTGCTGGGCGGATCGGATTTCGGTGCGGGCATCGTTGAGCTGCTCCCGGCCGGCCGGTTTCGCGAGTCCCAAAAGCAGGTCATCAACCGAGCCATGGGGCCGGTCTGGGAAGCCAATCACATGTGGCTCATCCTTATTGTGGTAATTTTGTTCATGGGGTTTCCGGCGATCTTCACGACATTGATGACGGCGCTGCACCTGCCGACGCTTGCGCTGTTGGTCGGCATCGTGGTGCGCGGAGCCGTCTTCACTTTCCGGCACTACGACGCCATTCAGGAGCCGCGAAGCCAGCGGGTGTACACCTGGCTGTTTGGGCTCTCGAGCCTGTGGACGGCGCTCTGGCTGGGGATCATCGCCGCTAGTCTCAATCGCGGCATCATCAATCCCGCAACGCGCGAGGTGTGGGGCGCATGGTTTGCCCCCTGGTGGGGGCTCTACCCGCTGGCGGTCGGAGTGTTTGTAGCGTGCATCTACGCCTTCCTCGCGAGCATCTACCTGGTGGGCGAGACGGAGGAGCCGGAGCTGAAACGGCGCTTCGTACGGCTGGCGGCATGGTTCAACGGGCTGGTGGTTCTTTCGGGAGGGTTCGTGTTTCTCGCTTCGCTCACTGAACGCGAGAGCCTAGCGACGACGTTCCTGCGAAACCCGCTTAATCTTGCAGTCGTGGCGCTGGCCACGCTGCTGTTCATTGTCCTATGGGTCTTCGTTGCCCAGCGCCGCACGATGCTCACGCGGATCGTGGCATCGGGCCAGGTGGCGCTGATTCTCCTCGGCTGGTATGTGCTCTACGCGCCGAACGCCCTGATCACCGCCGTGGGACCGTTGAACTTCTACAGCGAAGCGGCTCCGCCAGCCACCTTGCGCCAGCTCGTCATCGCTCTGCTTGTCGGGGGCATTTTTATTTTTCCCAGCCTGTACTATCTTTTTCGGGTCTTCAAAATGAGTCATCGGACGGACTCGTCCCGCTCCGGCAGGGGCTGAGGACGTCCCGGTTACCTGGAGCGCTCCAGGACCTTCTTTTTCTGGGCCGCAAATTCCTCGTCTGTCAGGATGCCCTTCTTGCACGCGAACTACTGAACGAAGGCCGGCAGTCCGGGACGACCAGGCCGAGGCAAATAGCCGGTTTGTTTTTGAGCGGCTGCGCGCTATGCTGGAAATAATGACCTATCTCGAAGAGCTGGAGGGTGTGATCGTGAAGTTGCATGGCTGCGAGGCCTTCCCGGTCGAGACCGTGGCCGTGGAGGAAATTCATCAGGGCAAGACCGTCTGGCAGGGAGAGGTCGAGGTGTTCGAACTGAGCGGGCACCCGCGGGCGACCCGCTGCTACGCGTGGGGCCTGCCCGACGAGCTGGGCACCCTGCAGATCGTCACCATCTTGGAAATCCCGCCGGTGAACTCGGCGCTCATGGCCGTGCGGGTGGCGCTCGCATCGGGAGCGCGCGGCACCGGATAGCCAGGATCTGGGCAAACTCCCGGTCTTTTGCTGCTGAGTGGGTGAAAATATTTTTTTGCGGCTGACCGGGCAGATTCTGTCGATCCGGCTTGATCGCCGATGGCGGTTGGTTGCAGAAACACGCCCTTTTTTCATGCAAACCCAGATTCAGGAAATCCCCCTTGATAAAGTTAATATTTTCGGCGGCACGCAGGCGCGGCTGAAGACCACCGACGATGCGGTCGAAAGCTACGCCGACGAGATGATGCGAGGGGCGAAGTTTCCTCCGATCAACGTGTATTTCGACGGTGCCACGTATTGGCTGGCCGACGGGTTTCACCGCTTTCTAGCCACCAAGCGCAACGGGGCGTCGGCGATTGCCGCGGAAGTGCAGCCAGGCGGACGGACCGAGGCCTTGCGGCACGCGCTTGGGGCCAACTCTACCAACGGCGTCTGTCGTACCAACGGCGACAAGCGCAATGCCGTCGAGATCGCGCTCGAAGAATGGCCGGAACAGGCCAATCCGGTGCTCGCCGAAATCTGCAAGGTTTCGGTCGAGCTTGTGCGCAATTGCCGGCAGCAGCTGCAGAAGGCCGGCCGCATCCCCGAGGTCATCACCGTGAAGGGCCGCGACGGCAGGAATTATCCCGGTGCCATCGAGCGCGAGCCGCGTGGCAAGACCGAGGCGCCCTCCGGCGAGAAGGGCAGCGGAGGGGGAGGTGGTGGTGGCGGCTTCGCCAAAGGCAAGGGCGACGGTGGCGCCCTGGGCGGCACCACGAGCGAGCTGGAAAGCGAGGCGCGCCAGATGATCCGCAATGGCGAGATCAATCCATTCGAACTCGCCAAGATGTCGAGCGCGACGCCGCTCGATTACGCGATGACAACGATCAAGTTGCTCGGGACGATGCGGCGCGACGATCCCCGCCGACGCGAGGGTCTCGTGCAGGTCCGGGATTGGATCGATCGCGAGCTGCGCGGCGAAAACGCCCGGCCGATGGCGCAGGAGGCCACTTTGGCCGGAGCCACGGTCGGGTAGGATCAGGGCATCCTCCGACTTGGTCAAAATGAGGCAGCGTGGGGGCTGCCCTCCCCGCACACCCCGGCACTGCGCGCCACCCCTCTTCATAGAGGGGAATCAAGGCGTCGTGTTCGGAGCTCTCCTCGGAAAAGGGGGGCGCAGGGCGGGGTGAGGAATAAACGCCCGCGACTCCGCGAAATATTCCACTTACCCGACCCAAGATCGCGCGTTGTAGAAGAGTTTCATCCACGGCGAGTCTTCCGGCCAGCCTTTCGGCGACCAGCTCATGCAGGCGGAGCGGAAAACCCGCTCGGGGTGGGGCATCATGATGGTGACGCGGCCGGTAGTCGTGGTGAGGGCGGTCATGCCGAGCGGCGAACCGTTTGGGTTGAGCGGATAGTGCTCCGTGATGGCGTGGTGATTATCCACGAAACGGGCCGCTACCAAGCCGGACTGGCTGAAAGCTTCCGCGGCGGCGCGATCCTTGAACTCGGCGTAGCCTTCACCGTGGGCGACGGCGATGGGAATGACGGAGCCTTCCATGCCGGCGAAGAGGATGCTGGGGCTTTTCTCCACCTTGAGGGAGACAAAACGGCCTTCGTAGCGTTCGCTTTGATTCTGCACAAAGCGCGGCCAGTGGTCGGCGCCGGGGATGATCGACTTGAGGTTGCTCATCATCTGGCAGCCGTTGCACACGCCGAGGCCGAAGGTGTCTTCGCGGGCGAAAAATGCGGCGAATTCGCTCCGGGCGCGTTCGTTGAAGAGGGCGCTCTTGGCCCAGCCCTCGCCGGCGCCGAGCACGTCGCCGTAGCTGAAGCCGCCGCACGCGACGAGGCCGCGGAAATCCCTCAGGGACACGCGTCCACTCAGGATATCGGTCATGTGCACGTCCACGGCGCGGAAGCCCGCGCGGGTGAAGGCGGCGGCCATCTCGACCTCGCCGTTGACGCCCTGTTCTCTAAGAACCGCCACGGAGGGACGGTTCTTAGAAGTAACAAGTGACAAGTGGGAAGTGACAACAGAAGGGTCTGCCTCTTGGGACTTGTTACTTGATCCTTGGTCCTTTCCGCCGTTCGTTGCGGGCTTGGGCCACGTTGACATATCAAACGTGATTACCGGACGTATGCCAGGATTTTCCCGATCCAGGCGGACCGCGTGTTCGTGGTCGGCGGCCTGGGGATTGTCGCGCAGGGCGGCGATGCGATGGGTGACGTCGGACCACCAGCCGCGCAGAGTCACAAGGCTCTCGTTGAAGAGTTCCTTGCCCGACTGCTTCACACGGAGCGCGAAGTGGGGGTTCAACGTGCCAATGCGCGAAACGCAGGACTTCAAGCCGTGCTCGCGCAGCACGAGATGGACGTCGTCGAAATCTTCCTCGCGGACTTGGATCACGGCGCCGAGTTCCTCGTTGAAGAGAGCGGCGAACGGGTCGTGCAGATGAGGAATTTCCAAGTCCACCCCGGTATGGCCGGCGAATGCCATCTCGGTGACGGTGGTGAGCAGGCCGCCGTCGGAGCGGTCGTGATAGGCGAGAATTTTGCCGGCGCGTCCCAGCTGCTGGATGGCATTCCAGAAATTCTTCAGATCGGCGGGGCTGTCGACGTCGGGAGTAGCCTCACCCATCTGGGAGACGACCTGCGCCAGGATCGAGCCGCCGAGACGATGCTTGGAGCGACCAAGGTCGATCAACAACAGGACCGTGTCGCCGATGTTCTGACCGTGGCGAAGCTGGGGCGTGAGCGTTTGGCGAATGTCCGTGACCGCCGCGAAGGCCGAGACGATGAGCGAGATGGGCGCGGTGACGCGCTTCTCGGTTTTGCCATCGTGCCAGATGGTGGACATGCTCATCGAATCCTTGCCGACGGGGATCGTGATACC
>DATCRM010000228.1:0-12901 GCA_036568985.1 Lacunisphaera sp.
GCCGGGGGGTCCGTCCGCCGCGATTTGGGGCGCCAGTTTCTTCAGCCGGGCGAGGTCGCGCTTAAAAACGTCGTGTTCGCCCGCGCAATCCTGCAGGCAGGCAAGGTTTGCCGCCAGTTCGCGCGACGGCTTCGCCGGCAACGCGTAGATCATCCAGTTGCCCTCGCGCTTCGCCTCCACAAGCCCCCGCTGCCTGAGGTAAGCGAGGTGCTTCGATATCTTGACCTGCGGCTCGCCCAGTAGCGCTTGGAAATGACACACGCACAACGGTCCCTGCGTCAGGATATGCAGGAGCCGCAGGCGAGTGAGGTCACACAGACATTCGTAGATGCGGATCAAGTTCATGTTTCAGCAGCAGCTGGATCCGCAACCGCAGGCCGCCGCTTCGGAAGCAACGGGTTCATCCATGCCGCACGACGCACGGGCCAGACAATCGGTGTGATACCGGCCGAGCTGCAGCCACAGTTCGCCGCCGTCCGCCTCCGCCGAGACTACAGGATACCGGGACACCATCGTGTCTTCATACTCGATGTCCACGGCCGCGTCTCCCGCCGGCAACACCGGGCTGCAGGCATCGAGTATGCCATCCAAGCGGGCGGCGGACAGTCGATGCGCAGCATCGCGGCCCGTCCAGATCTGCAATTGCGCAGTCACCTGCTGGCGCCGGGTGCCGCCGCAATCGAGAAAGTCCTTCGTCACGGTGCCGGCCTCCGTGACATGAAACTGCGCAGGAATCGGGCGCCCATCCGGCAGCGCGACAGCCACGGTCGTGGCAGGATGATTCCGCAGGACCGCGCGAAGCTGGCTCAGACTAAGGTGCGTTTTCATAAACGAAACCAAAGCCAATCTATATTCCTTATCAAGTATATAGTTTTTCCCCAAGATCCGATCTTCTCCTCATGATCCGCTCAGCGCCGGCCGCCGCGCATCAGGCGGCTCTTCGGCTTCTCGGGAGCCGCCTGCGGCATGCCGCCGCCGTCGAAGATGCCCGAGTAGGTGTAGTTGAAGCCCTCAACCTTTTTCCACTCGATGCTCATGCCGATGAAGCGCTCGATGCTGCGGGCATCGCGCCATGTCTCCTCGGTCACGAGCGTGAAGGCGTCGCCGGTTTTCTGCGCCCGGCCGGTGCGACCGATACGATGCACGTAATCCTCGGGATTCTCCGGCACGTCGAAGTTGATCACGTGGGAGACGTCCGCGATGTCGAGGCCGCGAGCGGCGATGTCGGTGGCGACCAGCACCTCGTGCCGGCCGGACTTGAACCCCTTGAGTGCGTCGACGCGCTCCTGCTGGCTGCGATCGGAGTGCATGACGGCGCAGGTGTGGCCGGCCTGCTTGAGGCGGCTGGCCACGTAATCGGCGCCGCTCTTGGTGCGCGAGAAGATGATGACGCTGTGGTACTGGGTCTGCTCCAGCAGGTGGGCCAGCAGCTCGAACTTCTGGGCCTGCACCACCGGATAAAACGCGTGGGTGATCGTCTCGGCGGTGGAGCGCTCGCGGCTGACGGAAATCTTGAACGGATCACGCAGCGCCCAGGCGGCGAGCTGCTCGATCTCGGGCGGGAGGGTCGCGGTGAAGAACAGCGTTTGACGCGACTTCGGCACCTTGGCCACGATGCGCTTCACGTCGGGGAGGAAGCCCATGTCGAGCATGCGGTCCACCTCGTCGAGCACGAGGGTCTGGATGTGGTCGAGGCGGATCTCGCCCTGTTCCATGAAGTCAAGCAGGCGGCCGGGCGTGGCGACGAGAATGTCCATGCCGCGCGCCAGATCCTCACGCTGCTTCCCGTAGCCCACGCCGCCGTAAATGACGGTCGTGCGCAAATCGGTGTACTTGGAATACTCCTTGAAAGATTCCTCGACCTGCAGCGCGAGCTCGCGCGTCGGTTCGAGTACCAAACACCGGATGGAGCCATGAGCGCCGAGCCGCTGAAGGATGGGCAGTGAAAAGGCGGCGGTTTTACCCGTGCCGGTCTGCGCCGAGCCGATCACATCCTTGCCACTGAGCACGACCGGAATCGCCTGGGCCTGAATCGGCGTGGGGTTTTCATAGCCCTTCTGCTGAACGGCGTAGGCGATGCGGTCGCCCAGACCCAGTGCGGAGAAGGTCGTCTCCATTTTCGGCACCTCGGGCAGCGGCTTGGGCGCGTGGGCCGCGGGCCGCGGTGCCGCGTGAGCTGTTTTGGGCTGACTTGCGGCCGGACGAGGCGCGGCCTGATGCGCCCCTTTCCGGTCGTGGCGCGGGCGGTTGTCGCGCCCGCCGGGGCGGACGGATTTGCCCGGTTGAGCGGGCTTGGTGGCCTCGGCCTGCTTGGTGCCGGGCTTGAAGGTCTGGGTGAGCTTGGAAAGGAGCTTGCGGAGCATGAAGGTAAGCCGTGCTTATCATGGCCTCCGGCGGCCATTGCAACCCCGCAAAAAAAACGCGGACCGCAGGACTACTTCAGCTCGGCCTTGATCTTTTCCAAGATGGTGAGCGACAACTCCTGGTCGCCTACCACGCCGACGCGGATTTGCACCTTGGTGAGACCATCGGTGACTTTCTTCAGCTTGATCTCCACCTTCTTGTCGAGGGCGGTGCGGGAGATCAACTGGGCGTCAATGCCGCTCTTACGATCATCGATCCGGGCGAACTGCAGGTCCTTCAGGGCACGTTGTGTAGCCTGGTAGGTGCTATCCAGGTCGTGCTCGACGCTGGACTGCATTTCCCCGCGGACATAAGCCACCGCTCCGGCACCAGCGGCACCCGCCGCCACGACCACGCAACCGCTGAACAGCGGCAAAGCGGCGAGTGCCAAAATGGCAATAACCCGGGCGGTTATCCTGCCGGAACGGACGGCAACAGAGTCGGTTTTCATGTTCTCGGAGACCCCGGCGCCGTGACTTTGTGCTAAAAAAACCTGTCAAATCAGGACGGATTGCCCGCCCCTTCCAGCACATCGCGCATGACTTTGCGCAACTGTTCCAATCCGTAAGGTTTGGGCAGGATGGCCCGGAAGCCGTGTGCCTGATGGTTGGACATGACCGGATCGCGCGAGTAACCGCTCGAAACGATGGCGCAGACCGCAGGATCCATGCGTCGCAAATGTTCCATGGCTTCGCGACCGCCCATGCCCCCCGGCACGGTCAGATCCATCACAACCACTTCGTACTTCCGGCCCGCCGCGAGGGCTTCCTGATACTTCCGCACCGCCTCCGCGCCGTCGACCGCCACATCGCAGTCAAAGCCCAGGCGCTGCATGAACAACTCGGCCATGCTACGGATCGCACTTTCGTCGTCCATGAAAAGCACCCGCGCCCGGAAAGGCGAACGACTGCCCGAAGTGGTCGCCACCCCCGCGCCGGCGGCACCGCGACCGGCCGGCAGCCAGAAACGAAACACCGTGCCTTTGCCGGGTTCGGATTCGGCCTGGATGTGGCCCTCGTGCTTCTTGATGACCGAATAGGCGGTGGCCAGACCGAGGCCCGTGCCCTGCGCCTTGGTCGTGAAATACGGATCGAAAATCTTCGCGAGATTTTCGGGGGTGATGCCGGTCCCGGTGTCGGCCACCTTCACATGCACGTATTTGCCCGGCGGCAACGCGTCCACCGCGCCGGTCGCGGCGATCTCCTGGTTCTCCGCCGTGATCGTGACCAGGCCCCCGGCCGGCATGGCCTGCACCGCGTTGATGACGAGATTCTGCATGACCTGGCCGATCTGGCCCTTGTCGGCAAAGATTGTCCAGAGACCGGGCGCGATATGGAACTCCGCGCGCGCCTTCGCGCCGTGAAGGGCGAAGCCGGCAGACTCCTTGAGCAGCTCGGGCAAGTCCACCGTGGTCTTCACGGGCTCGCCGCCCTTGGCAAAGGTTAACAACTGCAACGTCAGATCGCGCGCGCGCAGCGTGGCGCGCCGGGCGTCGGCGAGCCGCGCACTGATCGCGCTGTTCGCGTCGGTGTCGGCCTCGGCCAGCGTCACGTTGCCGAGCACGACGGTGAGGATGTTGTTGAAATCATGCGCGATGCCGCCGGCCAGCAGCCCCACCGCCTCCAGTTTCGAGGCGCGCGCCATCTCCGACTCGAGGTGCCGGCGCGCACTGATGTCAGTGACGAAGCCCTCGTAGTAGAGCACGTGCCCTTGGGCGTCGCGCACCGCGCGGGCATTCTCGGAGATCCAGCAGGTGCCGCCTCCGCGATGCCGGACCTCGGATTCGAAATCGTTCACCTGGCCCCGCGCATTGATCGCGGCGATGAACTCCTGCCGGCGGGCGGGCTTCACGTAAAGTGACGCCGAGTCATGCTGCTCGATCCAGGCATGCATGTCCTCCGGTCGGGCGAAGCCGAAAATACGGGCCAGGCCGGGGTTGATCGCCTGGAACTTGCCGTCGGGGCTCGAGCGGAAAATACCGCCGGCCGCCTGTTCGAAGAGCTCGCGGTAACGGGCTTCGCTTTCGCGCAGCGCACGCTCGGCGGCCACCCGCTCCGTGATGTCGGCCAGCACGGTCTGCGTACGCCGGAAACTCGGCTTGCCGTTCTCCGACTCCATCCGCCAGTGGAACGAGAGCGTCCGGTGCTGGCCGTCGAGGCGCCGGATGTCAAACTGCCCGCTGGCGGAACGGACGCCGTTCCAGATGCGGACCACATTGGCACAGCGCACGGCGATGGTGCTGTCCGTCATGATGTCGTGGAGGCGGGCGGACATCTCCGCCTTGGACTGCGCTCCGAGCAGCTTCACGGCAGTTTCATTGGCATCCGCCAGCGGGGTAAGCGCCAGCGCCGCCTCCCGCTCCGCCGGATTCTGTTCCAGGTAGGCCGCAAGGTCGGTCACGCCCTTCGCCCGCAGTTCATCGAACCACGGCCGCAGGCCGGAATAGTCGAATTCGACCACCGCGATGGGGGCTTGCTCGAACAACAGGCGGTAGCGTGCCTCGCTCTCGCGCAGCGCCTGTTCCGTTTTCTTCTGCTGCGTCACCTCGGTGAAAACCAGCCGCACATTCGCCAAATCCCGTCGTCCGTTCTTCTGGCCGACTTCCCAGTTGATGAGGGTGTGGACAGTTTCGTTGTTTCGAGTCCGATAAGTTTTTTCCAGGGTCAACCGGTCCACCTCGTCCCACAGGGCTCCGAGTTCCTCAACGAAGACGTCCATCCCCTGGTCGGTCATCACCTCCGCCAGATTGCGGTCCATGTCCTCGACCGACTTGTAGCCGGTGCGTGCCAGCGCCAGCCGATTGGCGGCCACCACGCGCTTTTGCGCATGCAGTTCCGCCACCAGCGCAGGATTCGTCCGCAGGTGCGCGCGAAAATCGGTGATGCCCTCGGTTCGGCATTTCGCCAGGAACGGCTCGAAAGCGGAATAGTCCTCGATGACAATCGGAGCCGGAGCCAGGTCGAAGTATTCGCGCTGCCGCTGTTCCGACTGCTGAAGCTCGTCGGTGCGGCGCCGCACCAGCGACTGGAGGCGGCGGTTGGCCAACACGCTCGCAACCGCCACAACGAGGGCGCCGGCCAAGCCCCACAACAGCCAGTGCGCCAGGCCCTGCAACCGCTCGGTCACGGCCAGCGGCGGTTCATAAAGCATGTGTTCGATCCGTGCGGGATCCCCCTTGCGGTCGTAACCGTGGATCACCTCCGCCATGTGCCGCCAGCGTCCGGGGTTGATCCGACCGAGTTCGATGAGGTCCGCGCTGATCAAAAGCGTCATCTGTCCCGCCTCGTATTTCAGCGCGTCGCGATCCATGTCGGCCCGGCCCTGCAAGGTCGCACCGGCGGGATAGCGCGTGAGGATCAGGTCGATCAGCTCGTCCGTCTGCCGCAGTGCATAGCTCCAGCCGCGCAACACCGCCTTGCGCATCCGTGCCACGCGCTCGGGCGACGCCTTTAGCGCGGTACCGCTGGTGAAGAGGCAATCCCCGTAGAAATCCACGCCGTAATCCGCGGGACGGATGATGCGGACCGGCACTCCCGCCCGATTCATTGCATAAGGCATGTCGATCACGAAGCCGCTCATGGCGTCCGCAGCCCCGTCGGTCAGCTCGTTGTTCTGCCAGTCGTTTGGCACCACCTTGACGCGGTCGAAACCCACGCCTTCGCGCTCCAACATCAGGCGGATTTCCGATTGCAGCGAGGTCTGGTCGAGCGCGACGCGCCGGCCGACGAGGTCATGCGGAGTGTTCAGATTGTCCGCCGCCCGGGTGAGCAACACTTGGGGGGAGTGCTGCATGATCGCCGCTACGACGACGATATCCTGACCGGTCAAACCTGCGGCGATAAGCTGGGGACCTTGTGCGATGCCGAAGTCCGCCTGCCCTGTCCCCACTTCCTCGATCGGGGCGTGGTGTTGCGCAGAAGTCTGCCGCACCACGACGTCCAGGCCTTCTTCGCGGAAGTAACCTTGCTCAAGCGCGGCGTAGACGCCGGCGAACTGAAATTGATTGGTGTAAGGCAGCTGGAGAACTACCCGCTCCAAAGGCTTTTCCCCGCGACCGAGGACCGCCATGCCCACGGCGAGCAGGCCGCAGAAGAGACGTCGGAAGTAGGGGGCACAGATCATGCGATGAAACGACGCGATGCGGGCAAGATTGCTATGAGTGCGGGAGGGGATGTCGAGGCACAACGCCCCGGCCCGCACACGCCTGCTTCCACCCGCCCGGCACACGCCGAACGCGTTCGCTAATCCGACCGAGCGTGCCATGTTGCCCTCATGCCCTCCGTTATCCGCCCCGCCCGCCCCGCCGACGTACCCGTCATTCTTGGTCTTATACGCGGCCTCGCCGACTACGAGAAGCTCAGTCACGAGGTCGAGGCCACGGAGGAGAAGCTCGGACGATCCCTCTTTCCTCCCGGCGGCTCACCGCCCGAGGCCCATTGCGTGCTCGCCGAGGTCGCGGGCGAACCGGTGGGTTTTGCCCTCTATTTTTTCAACTACTCGACCTTCCTGGCGCGACCGGGGCTCTATCTGGAAGATCTGTTCGTAAAACCCGCGTTTCGCGGACGCGGCTTGGGCAAGGCCCTGCTGCTGCATCTGGCCAAGCTCGCCAACGCCCGCGGCTGCGGTCGCATGGAATGGACGGTGCTCGACTGGAATCAGCCCGCCATCGACTTCTACGAATCCCTCGGCGCGCGCCGCATGCAGGAATGGAAACTCTGCCGGCTGACGGGCGACGTGCTCAGGCAGTATGCCTGAGCAAATTTGGATTTTTGATTCTCGATTTTGGATTTTCAGAACCTGATCCGCCTACAGCAATCGCCTTCACAGTCAGGCACAGCACGAAGAACCTCGCCCTTCGCCGGAGGGCTTCTCCAATCGAAATCGAGAATCCAAAATCGAAAATGTCCCTACCGCTCTACTGGGTCGACGCCTTCACCGATACCGTCTTTACCGGTAATCCCGCCGGCGTGGTGCCGCTCGAACGCTGGGCCGACGATGCCCTCATGCAGCGCATTGCGTTTGAGAACGGCCTCTCGGAAACCGCCTTCTTCGTTCGCACGGCTGAAGATCGTTACCACCTGCGCTGGCTGACGCCCACGACCGAGGTGGATCTCTGCGGCCATGCCACGCTTGCGGCCGCCTTTGTGATCTTCACCCAGCTCGGTTTCGCCGGGGATGTGCTCACCTTCGACTCGCGCTCCGGCCCGCTCCTGGTCACGCGACTCGCCGACGGCCGGCTGGAACTCGACTTTCCGGTCGAACCGGCCGAACCCGCGGGCATTCCGGAGGACCTTACCCGCGCGTTGGGCCGCGTGCCCATTGCCGTCCTGCGGTCACGAACGCGTTGGCTGTGTCTCTACTCCTGCGCCACCGACATCCTTGCGCTGGAACCCGACCATGGTCTGTTGCGGAAAATTGTCCCCGGCCGCATCACCATCACCGCTCCGGGCGACGACTGCGACTTTGTCTCCCGCACCTTCGTACCCGCCGTGGGCATACCCGAGGATCCTGTGACCGGCTCAGCCCATTGCACCCTTGTACCTTATTGGAGCGGACGCCTGGGGAAAAAGCGGCTGCACGCCCGCCAGGTTTCCGCCCGAGGTGGCGAACTTTGGTGCGAGCAGGCCGGCGACCGCGTGAAGATCGCCGGCTACTGCACACTCTACCTGAAGGGTGAGATCGACCTTTAGAGCGGAAATTTTTCACGCCTGAAGCGGAGCCGACACACCCCACCCTATCGGGCACCCCCTTTGCGAGAGGGGACTCCTGGGCTGTGTGGCCTAAAACCC
The DNA here is from genome assembly GCA_036568985.1 of Lacunisphaera sp. Lineage (GTDB taxonomy): Bacteria > Verrucomicrobiota > Verrucomicrobiia > Opitutales > Opitutaceae > Lacunisphaera. The sequence goes on from DATCRM010000228.1 coordinate 8,193, forward strand.
CCTCTATGAAGCCGGAACGATGCAATTGGCGCGCAAATTAGCTCTGAAAGTTGCGATACCGAAAGGTGGCCGCGCACGTCCCCGTGCGCGTGGTTCGATGCCCTCCGAAACGGGCACAGGGACGTGCCCGACCACCCGCGCCGACTGCATCGTTCCGGATGAAGGGGTGGCGCCCGGCGCCGGAATGGGTGGGGGTGAGCATGGATGCACATGAAATACCTCGCCTACCCTGCGCGTCCCGCTTTCGGGACAATTGTCACGGTTACAGCGTTGATTTAAACAAACTGTGCTGGTTTCAATCTGTATCGGCTGCAGCTACTGAACAGATGACTGTTCCGGTATAGTCCGCGGCCAATCCCACCCGCCCATGATCGAAGCCGCCCTTCCCGCCAAGTCTGTCGCCCCGGCCCGGACCTCCGCTGCCGGCGCCTCCCGCCCGCTTTATGTCGAGCTGGCCGATTCGCTTCAGCACCTCGTCGAACAGGGCACGCTGCGCCCCGGGCATCGCGTGCCGTCGGTCCGCATCATGTCGCGTCAGCGCGATGTGAGCATCGCGACGGTGCTCCAGGCCTACACCGTGCTCGAAAACCGGGGTTACCTCGAGGCGCGGCCGCAATCGGGTTACTATGTACGGCCCCGGCCGCCCAGCCTCGCGCCCGAACCGCGCATGGCCAAGCCCATGGCCAAGCCGTCCTACGTCGGCGTGAACGACCTCACCGCCGAGGTGATGGATTACGCCCAGAACAACGACTACGTCCCCTTCGGCTCGGCGTGTCCGCACCACAGCCTCTTTCCCACCAAGAAGCTCGCGCGCATTCTCGGCTCCGTCGCGCGGCGCGATCCCGCGTTGCTCGTGCGCTCCAGCCTCAACCGCGGCTACGAACCCCTTGCGCGCGAGATCGCCCGGCGCTACCTGCAGGCCGGCGTCCCCCTGGCGCACGACGAGCTCGTCGTCAGCACCGGCTGCACCGAGGCGCTCAACCTCTGCCTGCGCGCGGTCACCAAGCCGGGCGACACCGTGGCCATCGAAACGCCCGCCTACTTCGGCTTCCTCGAAATCATTCAGAGCCTCAACCTGCGCGCTCTGGAAATTCCGACCTCGTCGCGCGAGGGCATCTGTCTCGACGCGCTGCGCACCGCCATCGAACAGAACGACATCAAGGCGGTCATGGTCATGCCCGGACTGCACAACCCGCTCGGTTCCGTCATGCCCGACGAGAAGAAGCAGCGGCTCTACGACCTGTTGTGCGAATACGATCTCCCGGCCATCGAGGACGACATCTACGGCGACACGCATTTCGGGGATGTCCGGCCCAAGCCCCTCAAGGCTTGGGACAAGGACGGCCGCGTGCTGCTGTGCTCGTCGTTCGGCAAGACGCTGGCTCCCGGCTTCCACGTCGGCTGGACCGCGCCCGGCCGCTACCTTGAACGCGTGCGGCGGCTCAAGTTCACCAACACCATGGGCACGCCCCTCGTGTTGCAGAAGGCGATCGCCGAGTTTCTGCGCGATGGCGGCTATGACCATCACCTGCGTTCGCTGCGGCGCGCGTACCACCAGCATCTGCACTGCTTCGCGCAGGGCATGCAGAAGCATTTCCCCGAGGGCACCCGGTACAGCCGTCCGCAAGGCGGCAATTTCATCTGGGTCGAATTGCCGGCCAAGGTGGACACGCTCCGCCTCCGCCGGGACGCGCTGAACAAGCGCATCAACATTTCCCCCGGCTGCCTCTTCACCGTCAAGGACCGCTACAAGAACTGTCTGCGCATGAGCTGCAGCGTTCCCTGGTCCGACGCGATCGAGGCCGCCCTCCGGACCCTCGGCGAATTGATCAAGCAGCAGCTGTGATTTAAAGGTAGGGCACCGGCCCGGTGCGCCGCCCCGACGGCGGAGCGGGCCGCTCCGCTTTACCAAATCCCATGCCCGATTTCCGTCCTTCGTTCCTTCAATCGTTCTCGTTCTCCTAATCGTTCTCTCGCCCCACCAAGCCGCAATCTTTCAAACCGAGATTACGAGAACGATTAAGATAACGAGAACGATCTCCGCCATCCTCTGTCATGAGACTTCTGCCCTCCGCCCGCCCATTCACCCATGAAACGTCATGTCGCCATTCTGATTTTTGAGGAAGTCGAGATCCTCGATTTCGCCGGTCCTTTCGAAGTGTTTGCCGTGGCCAACGAGTTGAGCGGCTTCGACGCCTTCCACACTTTCACCGTAGCGGAGGTCCCCGGCAGCATCCGCGCGCGCAACGGCCTGAAGGTGGTACCCGACTTCACCTTGGAAAGCGCACCGGCCCCGCACGTCCTCGTGGTACCCGGCGGAGCCGGCACCCGTCCGTTGCTCCGGAAACCATCCATCCTAGAGTGGATCCGCCAACGCGCGCGCAAGGCCGAACTCGTCGCCTCGGTCTGCACGGGGGCGCTCGTGCTCGCCCAAGCCGGCCTCCTGCACAACCTCCGCGCCACGACGCATCACGAGCGCCTCGCCGAACTGGCCGCTCTCGCGCCCAACACCGATGTCGTCGCCGACGCCCGTTTCATCGACAACGGCCAGGTGCTGACCGCCGCCGGCATTGCCGCCGGCCTCGATCTGTCGCTGCACATCGTCGCCCGCCTCCATGGCGAAGAAACCGCGCAACGAACGGCTGACTATATGGAATACTCCTGGATCAGCGACGCTGGCGTGCGGCGGTGACCGAATCGTTCTCGTTCTCCTAATCCTAATCGTTCTCGCCTTCCTGATTCCCGCTCCGACCCCAAGATTACGCGAACGATCAAGACAACGAGAACGACACTGACCCACTTTCACCCACACTTTCACTTTGTCCTCTCCCGCCCATCCCTCCCGCCCCGCCCTGATCGCCGGTTTCGCCGCGATCTACCTCATCTGGGGTTCGACCTACCTCGGCATTCGTATCGCGGTGGAATCCATGCCGGCCTTCCTCATGGCCGGATCGCGCTTCCTTCTCGCGGGCCTGATTGTCGCCGGCTTCATCGCCCTCACCCGCGGCTTCCGGGCCACGGGCAAGCAGTGGCGCGACAACGCCATCGTCGGCGGCTTCCTCTGCCTCGGCGGCAACGGCCTCGTTTCGTGGGCTGAGGAGAAAATCCCGTCCGGCATCGCTACGCTCATCATCTCCGCCGGCCCGGTATTCATCGTACTCATGGACTGGGCCGTGCTGGTCTGGGCCAAGGACGGCAAGCGCGGCACCCGGCCCAACGCGCTCACGTTCGCCGGCCTCGCCCTCGGCTTCATCGGCCTGGCGATCCTGGTCGGTCCCGACGTGATGGCCACCGGCGTCAACGGGCTGGACCCGTGGCGTGTGCTGGCCCTGCTCTCGGCGACCTTCCTCTGGGGGGTCGGCATGATGATCATGCGCTACGTCCGCGAACCGGCGGAACCCTTCACCGCCTCCGGCATCCAGATGATCTGCGGCAGCGGCTGGCTGCTGCTGGCCAGCCTCGCGACCGGCGAATTGAGCCGCTTCAATCCCGCCGCGGTGACCGGCCGTTCGGTCATCGCCTGGTCCTACCTCGTCGTCTTCGGCTCGCTCATCGCCTTCAGCACTTTCACCTGGCTGATGAAGCACTGCAGCCCGGCCAAGGTGTCGACCTATGCCTACGTGAATCCCGTAGTGGCCGTCTTCCTCGGCTGGCTCGTCCTGCACGAACCCATCAGCCCGCGCCTTTTTCTCGCCGCCACGATCATCATCGCCGGCGTGGCCCTGATCACGATTTCCAAAGCCAAGAAACCCTCAGCCAATCCCGCCCCAACTCCCGCGCCTTCCACCATCCCCGCCACGCAGAAGACCGGCTGAGGCCAGGAAATGTGTAACGTATTATATTACACTTTTCGGCCATCTGTGAGCGCTGCTACACCGGTTGTTCGCCGCAGGCTTCTTTCCCCAGCCGGAGTTTTCGTATCATCTAGCCGGCGATGAATCGATTCCCGTCCGCGCCCCGACTCGCACTCGTTGGCGACTACAATCCCGATGTCGTCGCCCACCGCGCCATTCCACTGGCGCTGGAGCTGGCGACCAACGTGGCGGGCCGCATCGTGACGTGGGACTGGATCGGCACCGATACCGTCACCGACGCTCCGCGGCAACTTGCCGCCTACGCTGGCATCTGGTGCGTTCCGGCCAGTCCTTACCGGAGCATGAACGGCGCGCTCGCGGCCATCCGCTTCGCCCGCGAGACCCGCCGCCCGTTCCTCGGCACCTGCGGTGGCTTTCAGCACGCACTCATCGAATTTGCCCGGAACGTCGCGGGCCTGACCGACGCCGATCATGCCGAGACCAATGCCGCGGCGAACGATCTCGTCGTCACTCCCCTCGCCTGTTCGCTCGTCGGCCAGCACGAGAACATCCTCTTCACTCCGGGTTCGCAGATGCATCGCATTTTTTCGGGACAGTCCTCGCACGAAGCGTATCACTGCAACTACGGCGTGAACGCCCTTTACCGCTCCCGGCTCGAGGCCGCCGGCCTGCGCTTCAGCGGCTTCGACCGCGAAATGCAGATCCGGACTTTCGAGCTGCCATCGCATCCGTTCTTCCTCGGAACGCTTTTCCAGCCCGAACGCTCGGCCTTCACCGGCCACTCGCATCCGTTGATCGAAGCGTTGGTGAAAGCGGTGACCGCAGTCCTGTAGGGCGAGCGTCCATTCTCTTGCTGGAGGCGGGACTATCAGTCCCGCGAAGCATGCGCTGCGT
>DATCRM010000229.1:0-2300 GCA_036568985.1 Lacunisphaera sp.
ATCCGAACTACGCCACCAACGGCTACTTCTACGCCGCCTACACCGTCAGGATCAACGGCGGCTCGTATTATCAACGCATCTCCCGTTTCAAGGTCAGCGCCGGAGATCCGAACGTCGCCGATTCCGCTTCCGAGCTCATCCTGCTGCAGCAGCTCGACGAAGGTTCCAACCACAACGGCGGCGACCTCCACTTCGGCCCCACTGATGGCTATCTCTACTACACAGCGGGCGACGAGGCGAACCCGAACGACAACAAGCTCAACAGCCAGAAGATCAACAAGGACTTCTTCTCCGGCATCTTCCGCATCGATGTGGACAAGAAACCCGGCAACCTCGAACCGAACCCCCACGCCGCGATCCCGACCGACAACGGCGTCGCCCGCTTCTCGGTTCCGAAAGACAATCCGTTCGTCCACACCAGTCTGGGCGGCACTTGGGATGGAACTTACAACGGCGTCGCCGTCACTCCGCTGAGCGGCGTCCGCATGGAATTCTGGGCCACCGGTTTGCGGCACGTTTGGCGCATGTCGTTCGATTCGCTCACCGGCGATCTCTGGGCCGGTGATGTCGGCCAGGATACCTATGAGGAAGTCGACCTGATCCAAAAGGGCGGCAACTACGGCTGGGTGTATCGCGAGGGCAAACACGACACCAACTTCACCAATCCGGTCCCTCCCGCCAAACCGGCCGGCTTCACCTCCATCGATCCGGTTTACGAATACGTCCACGCCAGCGTCTCAGGCGATGCCCAGTTCAAGGGCAACTCGGTCGTAGGCGGCTACGTCTATCGTGGTTCACGTTTCTCCGCGCTCTATGGCTGCTACATCTTCTGCGACTCGGTCTCGGGGCACATCTGGAAACGCGACCCGTCCACCGGAACCGTCACCCGCCTCACCGGCGTGCCCGGCGTCTACGGCGCTCTCTCCACCATGGGCGTCGATCCCTCGAATCAAGACCTCCTCTTCGCCGATTATCTCAATGGTAAGATTCTTCGTCTGGCCACCGGCACGACCGATACCACTTTCCCCACGACCTTGAGCGCGACCGGTCTGTTCGCCGACCTGACCGACCTCTCGCCTTCGCCGGGCCTCCTGCCTTATGAACCGAACCTCACGTTCTGGAGCGATTACGCCGTCAAGCGCCGCTGGTTCGCCATTCCGCAAGCCGGCGACACCATGACCTGGATGCTCGACGAGAACTGGTCCTACCCCACCGGCATGCTCTGGGTGAAACACTTCGATCTCGAAATGACTCGTGGTAACCCCGCCACCAAACGCCGCATCGAAACCCGTGTCATCGTCAAAACCGACACCGGCTCTTACGGCGTCAGCTACCGCTGGAACGACGCTCAAACCGAAGCGACCCTCGTTCCCGACGAAGGCGCGGAGTTCGATTTGAGCATCGTCGAAAACGGCTCGCCCCGTATCCAGCGCTGGCAGATTCCCAGCCGTTCGAGCTGCCTCACCTGTCATACGCCGCAAGCCGGTCACGCGTTGTCCTTCAACACCCGGCAACTCAATAAGAGCTACAACATCAACGGCGTCACCGGCAACCAGTTGACCACGCTGCGCAACGCCGGCTACCTCGCCAACGATCCGGGCTCGCCGAATATCCTGCCGCGACACGTCCGCCCCGACGAAACCGATTACTCGCTGGAAGCCCGCGTCCGCTCCTACCTCGCGGTCAACTGCGCCTACTGCCACCACGCGGGCGGCACCGTCGCCGGGGCGAACTGGGACGGCAGCCCTCACCTCACCCTCGCCGAAACCAACCTGATCGACGGCGTGGCGGAAAACAACGGCGGCAACGCGCTCAACAAATACATCGTGCGGGGCGACACCACCCATTCGATCATCCTCAACCGCATGGCCGTGACCAACGGTTTCACCCGCATGCCGCCACTCGGCAGCAGCGAACTGGACCAGACCGACATCGCTCTGGTGCAGGAGTGGATCAACCAGTCGCTGCCCAATCGGCAGACCTACGATGAATGGCGCTTGGCGGAGTTCGGTTCGGATACTTCCTCCGAAGGCGCGGCCTCGGCCGATGCGGATGGCGACGGCCAGACCAACCAGCAGGAGTTCGTCGCCCACACCGATCCACGCAATCCGGCGAGTTTCCTCGCCACGCAACTTTCGACCGACGGCGCGAACATTACCCTCACCTTCAACGTGCCGGAAGGTCGCTCGGCGTGGATCGAGGTTTCCTCCGATCTGACCTCCTGGGCGTTGTGGAACGTGCCGGGCAACAACGGTCTGGGTTTGGCGGAAGGCCCCGTGAGTTTCAGCGGCCCGGCTTCC
>DATCRM010000230.1:0-9227 GCA_036568985.1 Lacunisphaera sp.
GTGCTGGCGGCGAAAACCTCACGGTGTCCGATGATGGGCTCACGATAGGGATGCGCGCGGAAAGCGGTCTCGAACAGCGCCTGCGAGAGCCGTTGGTCGGGATCGTCGAGACACATGTCGATCTCCCGCAGGATGACGTCCTTTTCCTTGGCCACCTCGTCGGAGGGCAGGGTCGAATGCAGCACGGCGTCGGCGAGCAGATCGATCGCCACCGCGGTGTGGTCCGACGGCACGTCGATGTAGTAGACCGTGCGATCGAAGGTCGTGTAGGCATTGATGTAGCCACCGTGCGCCTGCACGGTCGCCGAGATCTCGCGGCCGGCGCGACGTTCCGTGCCCTTGAACAGCATGTGCTCGAGATAATGCGAGAGTCCCGCGCCGAGATGTGCGCCCTCGTGGATGCTGCCGGTTTTTACCCAGACCTGCACCGAACTCACCGGCGCCGCGGAATCGGGCTTGAGCAGAACGGTCAGACCGTTCGGCAGCGTATAGCGTTCGATGGATTCGCGCCAGAGACTCTCGAGCAGGGCGAGGTCTTGCGCGGGGACGGAAGAGGATTTGGGCATTGCGCGGAAAAACTCAGGAAGCTCCCGATGCACCGCGCGAGCGCCGTGCACCAGCGGGAAGGAAGGGCTTCACGAATGCCTCGTCAAAATCGTAGATGTCGGCGAAGTCTTCGCGACGGTCGCTCTCCGTTTTGCTAAAGACATTGTATTCGATGAGATTGAAAACGATGTCGCCAAAGTCGGAGCAGCGGCGGATGCCCCAGGTATTGAGGACCGTCTTGGCCAACGGCCCGTATTGATCGAGCGCATAGTCGCGAATGCCGTTGAGCAACTCGGCTCCCGTCACGTGCTGGGATTTGCCCGTCGTCCGCTCCGGTTGTTTGCGCTTCACCTCCTTGACCGTGTGGTCAAGCGCTTGGCGGACAAAATCATAGGCTTTGCGGTCAAAGCGGGAGTCCTCCTTGCAGATCAGTCCGACGATTTCGGCGAATTCGAGGTCTTGCATTTAATGTGGGCGGTCTACTAGCACAGCATCCAGTGGGTCGCAACCCCGCAACCTGTCACTGTTTTTTACGCTGGCCGATCCGACTGATTTGTGAAATCTTCACCTCGCAATCCCATCCATTTGGGTCATATACGAATTTAATGATAGCTGCCACACAGTCCAACCACCCGCTTGCTGGCGTTGTTACCCAACGCACGCGCGAGTCGTTTCTGCACGAGGCTTGCAACCGCATCCGCAGTGCCGGCATGCGCGTGACCAAACCGCGGGTGGCGTTGGTGGAGGCGCTGTTGAAGCAGGAAGGTCCGGTCAGCATCGAACGCATCCATCAGGAAGTGGGCGTGGATTCGTGCGACCTCGTTACCATTTACCGCTGCCTCGCCGCCTTTGAAGATCTCGGTCTGGTGCGGCGCAGTTATCTGCACAACGGCACCTGCCTCTATGAGCAGACTTTCGACACGGCGCGTCACTACCACATCGTCTGCAAAGCGTGCGGCAAAACCGACAAGGTGGAATACACCGTCGCGAGCGACGTGGAGCAGAAATTGAAGGACAAGGGCTACGCGCAGGTCAGTCACGTGCTGGAATTTTTCGGCCTTTGCCCGCAATGCCAGCTCGCCGCGAAGTCCGTCGTGCGCGGCACCTCGGTTACGATCCCTTCGCAGACCTGATCCGGCGCCGCGTGTTACGCTGGTCCAACCTCAATCGCGCGTAAGCGGGTTGATTGCTCTGACCCACTCCCCCACCGGCACCCCGCCCTCGAGATGTTCGCGACGAATGCGATCGAAGCGTTCGGGTGTCACCTGCGCGTACCAGACGCCCTCGGGATAAACAACCAACCAAGGGCCTTCATGGCATAACCGAAGGCATGCGGCTTTGGTCCGCAACATGGGCACCGGGCATGCCCTGAGCGAGGCCTTGAGGTGCTCCCAGGTTTTCAAGCCATCTTCGGTCGAGCAACAATCCGGCCCCGGGCAAAGAAACAGATGCCGTCGCGCGGCCGGCAGTCCGATCTCAGCGAAGGTCTTGGCGCCCATGAGCGACTCAGCCCTTAAGAGCCAATTTGTAATTCATGTCAGCCTGCGCCCAATTGAGCACCTTCCAGAAAGCAGCCACGTAATCCGCCCGTCGGTTCTGGTAGTGCAGATAGTAAGCATGCTCCCAGACATCGAGGCCGATGATCGGCATCAGCCCGTCTGACAGAGGAGAATCCTGATTGGGCGTTGAATGAATGATGAGTTTGCCATCGGTCTTGGCACTGAGCCATGCCCAGCCACTGCCGAAGCGCTTAAGCGCCGCGTCTGCAAACTGTGTTTTAAAACCGTCGAAGTCTGCACCGAAAGCCTCGGTCAACGCCAACGAAAGCCTGCTGTTTGAAGTCAGAACGCCCGAGGGGGACGGCGACAACAACTTCCAGAAAAACGCGTGGTTCACATGACCGCCCGCGTTGTTGCGAATGCCCGGGCGAATCGCCTCCGGCACACTTGCGAGGTCCCGCACGAGCGCCTCGGGGCCGCGCGCGAGCAGCTCGGGATAGTCCTTCAGCAGATTTCTGGCATTCGTGATGTAGGTTTGGTGATGCTTCGTGTAATGGATCTCCATCGTGCGGGCATCGATGTGCGGCTCGAGTGCGTCGTAGGCGAACGCCAGCGGCGGCAACTCCCATCCGAGCGCGGTCGGTGCGGCTTCGGCTGCCGCGAGCCGATGCATTCCAAAACCAGCGACAGCAGCGGTGGTGCCGAGAATCTTCAGCGCGTCGCGCCGCGAGAGAGACGATTGGTCAGGGGCGTTCATGCGGTCACAATGTGGCAAACTCGTCCGAGCGCAAGGGCTCGATCCGCAACAGGACGGGTACCCTGCCCGTCCGGCGGAACGCCCATCCCGAAGGCGGAAGCGTGTCAAGGGAGCCCGCCCGGCGCGTGCGGAAGGAGCCGGCCCTGAGCGTGTCGAAGGGCTTGTTTTATCCGGCCGACCCGGCTAGCAACTCCCCGTGCTATTGTTCAGCCGCATACTCGATTTCGAAGATAACCAGATCAAGGAGGTGGAGCGCCGCCGCGAGCAACGCTACATCCCAGGGCGGCCCTTCCCGCTGCAGGCCACCATCGACGTGGAAGGCGAACCACGGAACGCCCGCATCGTCGATCTTTCCCCCGGCGGGGCCGGGTTGCAGGTGTCCGGGCCCGTCTACACGCGCGGCACGCCGACCAAGCTGCATCTCATGCTGGAGGATTCCTGGATGGAATTCGCCTGCACCATCGCGCACGTGCGCGCCTTGCCCAGCGGTTGCCGGCTGGGACTCACCGCCAATTTCTCCAGCTTCGAAGAGAAGAAAGCCTATCTCCAGCTCCTCCAACCCATCGCCATCGGCAGTGTCTTCCGTGCCGTGCCGGCCGACGAAGTCCGCCAGATCGATCCCGGTATGCACAAAATCGTTTTCACCGGCCGGCCGGGCACGGAACTGAATCTTTGGCGACAAGGCGACGGCAACGGCCCGCTCCGCAGCTTCCTCTGCGAGATGGATGACTATCTCGTGCAGGGCGCGATCGGGGCGGAAGAGATGCAGATTTCCTCCAAGAAATACATGGTGGCGTCCACGCGTCCCAAGCCGGACGGCCCGAGTTTCCGCAAATTGCCGGCCGGAATGCGCGACGAGATCCGCCTGCTTTTCCGTTGGACGATGATGAACCTGCCCAAGGACATGCCGGTCGACATCCGGACCTTCATGCAGGGTTTCGAAAACTGAGGCCGGCCCGCGCCGGATTTCCCATGCTCCTGTTCCGGCGGATCTTCAATTTCGAGCAGGCCAAGGTCGAGCAGATGACGGAACAGCGGCTGAACAACCGCTACGTTCCGGGTGCGGCCTTTCCACTGCAGGCTTGGCTGATCATCGAAGGACGGGAGCATCCCGCCAAAGTCCAAAACATTTCAGGCAATGGCATCGGCTTGGTTCTGGTGGCGGATCCCATCCAACCCGCCGAAGGACAGACCGCGCACGTCCGGCTTTCGCTCGGCAACCATCAACAAGTGCTGGACGGCCGCCTGGTTCAGGTGCGCCCGGAGACGCGGGGTGTGTATTGCGGCTTCGGATTCAAGTTTGCCGATTTTCTCGAACAAAAAGCCTACCTCCAGCTTCTTCAGCCGATCGCCCTCGGCCAATCGTTGCAGGCCGTGCCCGCCGAACACGTCGTTCAGAACGAGCCGCAGTTCATCAAGCAGGTTTTCCGCGGCGAGGACCAGTCGATGCTGACCGTATGGCTCGACAAGTCGTTCGGCACTCCGCTGCACAGTTTCGAGTTTCAGATGCAGGACTACTTCTGCCGGGCGGAGGCCAAGACCAGCGTGCTCGAAGTGTACGTCCGGGAAGCCGTGGATTCACACAAGGGCAAGCTGAGCAACCCTGTCTTCGACGCCTCCAGCGGACTGCACGACGAGATCCGCCAGCTCTTCCGCTGGATCCTGCCCAACCTGTCCCGCGACGTCCCGGACGACGTCCGCGCCTTCCTGCAGCGTTTCGCGGGCTGAGCAGGCCGCGGGAATTCCCGATTTGAAATCCCGCTCAGAGATCCCGGACTAGCCGAGCTGTTTCCGCACGATCTGGTCGACGAGCTGCGGGTTGGCCTTGCCCTTCGACGCCTTCATCACGGCGCCCTTGATGGCGTTGAGGGCTTTCTCGTTGCCGGCCTTGAAACCCGCCGCGGCTTTCGGGTCCGCTGCGATCGCCGCGGAAACCCACTGCTCCAACTCGCCGGTGTCGGTGGATTGCTTGAGGCCCTGATTACGCTCGACCATGGCGTCCGGCATCTCCCCGGACTTAATCATTTCAGGGAATATGCTTTTCGCTGTAGTGTTAGAGACTACACCGTTCTCAACCTGCAAAATAAGCCCGGCGATCTGAAGTGGCACCAGAGCGGGATTTTTAATCTGCACGTCAGGCATCCCCTGAATACGCATGAACTCGTTCACCACGAAGTTTCCAGATGCTGCCATATACGTCGGCAGCTTTGGCTGGTCAGGAGCCACTGCGCCGGGAGCATGGCCAAAGTATTTTTGATATAGCACTGGATCCAAAGCAGGATCCCGTTGCACTTCCGGTAGTTTTGGTCGAAGCAGGAGGCCTTCTCGTTGGGTTTCCTCATACACCCTGCACGCCTCCAAATCTGAGATAAGTGCAGATGTGAGAGAGTACGGAGCACCAAAGTCGCGCATGTAACGCCGCTGGCGATCAAAGTGATGCTCGGGGATCGTTGCTCGAATTGCTTCTTTCCATTCTGGTTTCACTTCGACCGGCATCAGGTCCGGATCGGGGAAGTAACGGTAGTCGTGCGCCATTTCCTTCGAGCGCAGAGACTGCGAAGCGCCGGTCTGGCCGTCGTAATCGCGTGTCTCCTGGACGATGGTGCCACCGCTATCCTTCACGGCGATTTGACGCCGGATTTCATGTGCAATGCCGTCGCGCACGAACGAGATGGAATTCAAATTCTTCAGCTCGACCTTGGTGCCGAGTTTCGTTTCGCCGACAGGCCGGATGGAAATGTTCGCGTCGCAACGCATCTGTCCCTTCTCCATGTCGCAATCGGAGATGCCGCCTTGGACCAAGGCGATCCGGAGCGAGGTAAGGAAAGCGAAGGCTTCATCGGCGCTGTGCATTGCGGGATCGGACACGATCTCCATGAGCGGCGTGCCGGCGCGGTTGTAATCCACGAGCGACTCACCGGCGCCGTGGTTGAGCTTGCCGACATCCTCCTCCAGGTGGATGCGGGTCAGGGGGATTTTCTTGTGCTCGCCCATCACATTGCGCGACGGTCCGGGCAGTTCGATCTCGACGGCACCACCGAGACAGATCGGCTGGTCGTATTGGGAAATCTGGTAGTTCTTCGGCGAGTCGGGATAAAAATAGTTCTTCCGGTCCCATTTGCAGATGGGCGCGATCTCGCAGCCCAGAATGAGCCCCGCCTTGATGATCTTGTCCAAGGCTTCCTTGTTCATCACCGGCAGTGCGCCCGGCAGAGCCAGCACCACCGGATCGACAAGGGTGTTTTCCGGTTCACCATAGCCGGCGGCGACGCGCGTGAACATCTTCGACGCCGTGCGGAGCTGCACATGAACCTCCAGACCGATGACGGCTTCGTATTTCATGCAAAAAATTCAGTTAACCACAAAGACACAGAGGCACAAAGAAAGCACCCAGAGATGCGTTCCGCCCTAGGACCGTTTCGTGTCTTTGTGTCTCTGTGGTTCAAATTATAATTCCGGATGTTTGGTATGCCAGTCATGCGCCTGCTCGTAGTGCCGGGCGATGGCCAGCAGGCCGGCCTCATCGAAGGGTCGGCCGATGATCTGCAGACCGATCGGCAGGCCGCTGGCCGTGAAACCACACGGTACGGAGATGCCCGGCAGGCCGGCGAGGTTGATGCTGATCGTGTAGATGTCGGTGAGGTACATCGCGAGCGGATCGGATGATTTCTCTCCGATCTTGAAGGCCGCGGTCGGGGAAGTGGGCGACAACAACGCGTCGCATTCCTTCAGCACGGCCGCGAATTCGTTGCGGATGAGCGTGCGGACCTTCTGGGCCCGCAAGTAGTAAGCATCGTAGTACCCGCTGCTCAGCACATGCGTTCCGAGGATGATACGGCGTTTGACCTCATCGCCGAAACCCTCGGCGCGTGACTGGAAATAAAGGTCCACGACATCCTTCGCCTTGGCCGAGCGGTGGCCGTACCTGATGCCGTCGTAGCGGGCCAGATTCGACGAGGCTTCGGCCGTCGCGATCAGGTAGTAAACTGCAATGGCGTATTCCGCTGCGAGTGGCAGCGAGACCTCACGGATTTCGCAGCCCGCTTTGCGATAATGCTCGATCGCCGACCGCACGGCCGTCGCCACCTCGGAGTCCAGGCCTGCACCGAAAAATTCCTTGGGCACGCCCAACCGCCACGGGCCTTTGCGCTGTGCGAGTTCCGCGCGATAGTCGGGCACCTCGGCCTTGAACGAAGTGGAATCACGCTCGTCGTGCCCGGCGATGGCGCCCAGCAGCAATGCCGCATCCTCGACCGTGTGCGCCATGGTGCCAATCTGGTCGAGTGACGAGGCGTACGCGGCCAGACCGTAGCGGGAAACGAGGCCGTAAGTCGGTTTCAGGCCCACGATCCCGCAGAGCGCCGCAGGCTGACGAATGGACCCGCCGGTATCGGAACCGAGCGTTATCGGGACTTCGCCTGCCGCCACGGCCGCCGCCGAACCACCTGAGCTGCCGCCAGGCACGCGCGACAGATCCCAAGGGTTGGCAGTGGGAGCGAAGGCGGAATTCTCGGTCGAGGAACCCATGGCGAACTCGTCCATGTTGAGCCGGCCGAACGGAATCGCACCCGCCGCCTTCAGCTTCGTCGTCACGGTCGCATCGTAGGGCGAGATGAAGTTCGCGAGCATCCGGCTCGAGCAGGTGAGCGGTTGGCCCTCGACGGCGATGACGTCCTTGAAGCCAACCGGAATGCCATCAAGCGGTCCCCTTGCCTGCCCCGCGGCGCGGCGCTCATCGGAAGCACGGGCCGAAGCGAGCGCGCCGGCCTCGTCGCGGGAATTGAAAGCACGCACGCGGGCGTCCACGGATCTCGTCCGGGCCACGCAGGATTGGAGCAATTCAACCGCGGAGATTTCGCGGCCATCGAGCATGGCCGCCAGACGCGTGGCGGAAAGGTATGTGAGGTCGCGCGCCATCGGTTACTCCACGACTTGGGGCACCACGATCATGTTCTGGCGTTGCGCCGGGGCGTTGCGCAGCGCCTGCTCCACACTGAGCCCGGAACGAGGCACATCGTCCTGCCAGACGTTGAAGACCGGCGCCGCGTGGGCCATGGGTTCGACGGCGGTGACGTCCACGCCCTTCAGCTTTTCCACGTAATGCAGGATGTCGCCCAGCTGGCGGGCGAAGCGGGTTTTCTCCTCGTCGGTCAGGGCGAGCCGGGCCAGGTTGGCCACGTAGTCGATGTTGATGTCGGAATCGGCGCTCATGGAACTGCGGATGCTGGCTCAAAGCAGGCGGCGGAAGGCCGGGTTGGCAATCGGCAAAAATCAGGCAACCCCGGACAGTCTCCTGCCAGCTTGACGGACACAGCCAATCCGCATCCGCTGAGCCGTGTTTCTTTTCAAACGGATCCTGGATTTTACCAAGCGAGAGCAAGCCGAACTCGATAAACGCGGTGACAAACGCTACCCCGTCGGGGCCAAGTCGCTGATCAAGGTGAAACTCGCGCTGCCGGCGCGCGACGGGGACGGCAATCTTCTGGCCCCGGGAAAACACGATCCCGTGGACTGGGGCGGTCAGCTGGTGAACCTTTCCCATAACGGTGCCAGCATCCGCCTGCACCCGGCCGCCGTGGCCGAAGCGGGGGAAAAATGCTGCGTGAAGCTCGAGCTCGACAACAAAATCTTCGAGATCGATGCCGCGGTGGCTCATTCCCGCGCCACCACCCAGCAATTAAGCTGTGGGATTATCCTGAACTTCGCCGACTCCTATGCGCGAAAAGCCTACCTGCAGCTCATGGAGCCCATCGTAATCGGCTCCACGCTCGAGCCGGTCATGGCGACGGTGACCCAGGACACGCCGGGCCTCGTGAAACAGCTTTTCAAGGGCGAGTCCGAAACCGAACTCAAAGTCTGGCGTGACGAGACCGACCGAAATCCACGACACTTCGAACTGCTCGTCCACGATTTCCGCGTACGCGGCAGCACCGAGATTCCCGGTTTGCAGATCGGCTGGCGCGACAGTGCGACGACCGCGCCGCTCACCAACAGCCACAAGGCCGAGGTCCGCCAGTTCTTCCAGTTCATCATTCAGAATCTAGCCAAAGGCCTGCCGGCCGATGTCAGGAAATTCCTGGAATTGCTCGCGGCTTAAGAACCAATCCGAATATCCGCGCAGGCGTGGATGGAATGGAGGGCTGGTCTCCCGACCAGCCGCGGCCGGTCAGGAGACCGGCCCTCCAAAAGCAGGCATGGGCGTTGGATAAAGCCAGGTTAAATGACCGGGCATTTCCGGAGAGACCTCCACCGTTCACGCGCGAACGCTGATGCTGCCGTCGGCCGCGATCGCCTGCTGGATTTTCGCAAAGACCGCGTTCACCTCGTCGTCGGTGAGCGTGCGTTCGGCGGAACGGAAGGAGAGCGCGTAGGCCACGCTCTTCTTGCCGTCAGGAAGACCCGTGCCGGTGTAAACGTCGAAGACT
>DATCRM010000231.1:0-9326 GCA_036568985.1 Lacunisphaera sp.
GCGTCCTCCACGGTTTAAACCGCCGTGCCCCGCCGCTTCGCCAGCATGGTGCGGCCGTAATCCAGCGCCGCAGCGAGCTCCGCTTTCTTAATGGGCTTGGTGATGTAGTCATCCATGCCGGCAGCCAAACATTGCTCCCGATCCCCGACCATGGCGTTGGCCGTGAGTGCGATCATCCAGGGACGCGATTTGGACCGCGGCTTCGCCTCCACGATCCGCCGGGCGGCCTCGAGACCGTCCATCTCCGGCATCTGCATGTCGAGAAACACAATGTCGTACTCCTGCTTCTCCACCGCGGTCAGCGCTTCGAGGCCGTTCCAGACGACTTCGGTCTGATACCCGATGGTCCGCAGGAGATTGACCGCCACCTTTTGGTTGACCGCGTTGTCCTCGGCCAGGAGCAACCGCAAACCGGGTCCGGCCACCGGCACCGCAGCGGAGGCGACAGCGACTGCGGCGCCGGCGGAAGCAGACGCAGTCGAAACGGCCGCGTCCGTTTTCGGACGGTGAAACACGGCGGAGATCGCTTCGAACAGCGCGACGGGCTTGAGCGGCTTGTTGACTCCGGCCGCCACCAAGCCGTCCGGCACACGCTGGCCGAGGACGGAGAGCAACAGCAACGGAAGCTCGGATGCCGGACGCAGCTGATGGATCTGGCGCGCCAGGGTGACCCCATCCATTCCCGGCATCTGCGCATCGATCAAGGCGAGGTCGAACGCACGACCGGTGCGCAACACCGCCAGCGCGTCTTCGCCGGAGCCGACCGCGTGCGGTTCAACGCCCCAGCGCAACATGAGATCGGTGAGAATGAGCCGGCTGGTGACATTGTCGTCCACCACCAGAATGCGTCGTCCGCCCAAGGCAGTGCGGGCCGCGTGCAGGTTGGGTTTCGGCGCACCCGGCAGGGCCGTCAGCGTCACGGTAAAATGAAACACCGAACCCACGCCGAGTTCGCTCTCGACCCACATGCTTCCGCCCATGAGTTCCGCCAGCTTCTTGCTGATCGCAAGGCCGAGTCCGGTGCCGCCGTATTTGCGCGTCGTCGAGGCATCCACCTGGCTGAAGGATTGGAACAGGCGGCCGAGGGCATCCGAGGGGATGCCAATGCCGGTGTCACGCACGGACACATGGAGGCTGACCGGTCCGTCCTCGACCATGCCGCCTCGTTCCGGCTCGATGCGCACGACCACCTCGCCTTTTTCGGTAAACTTGAGGGCATTACCCACGAGGTTGAGGATGATCTGGCGCAAGCGGGTGATGTCGCCGCGCACCATGGCGGGGGTGCCGTCGGCGATCTCATAGAGCAGGTCGAGCTGCTTCTCGCCGGCGCGCGAGGCCATGAGGTCGAGCGCACCCTCCACGCTGTCGCGCAACGGAAAGTCCGCGCGCTCGAGCTCGAGTTTGCCCGACTCGATCTTGGAGAAATCCAGGATGTCGTTGATGATGGTGAGCAGGGCCTCGCTGCTCAGGCGGATGGTCTCGGCGAAATCGCGCTGCTCGCGGTTGAGCGGCGTATCGAGCAGCAGGCCGGTCATGCCGATGATGCCGTTCATCGGCGTCCGGATCTCGTGACTCATCGTCGCGAGGAACTGGCTTTTCGCGACGTTGGCGAGATTGGCCTCGACCACGGCCGTCTGCGCGCGGTCCATCGCGATTTCGATCTGCTCGTTCAGCGATTCGGAGCACTCGACGGCGCGACGCATCTCTTCCTGGTGATGTTTGCGCTCGCTGATATCCGTGAGCGTCAGGAGCGTGTCACTCAAGCGCCCGTCGGGCGAGCGATAGGCCTGCAAGGTCAACTGCCGCCAGGCGATCCTCTCGCCCAATTGGCAGCGCAGTTCCAAGGTGAGTTCATCGGCCTGCCCGGTCCGCACCTGCGTCACACTCGAGGCGAAGGTCGCCTGGTCTTCGGCAAAAATCGCCGGCGCGAGGGCGTCGATCGACCCGATGGCGTCGCGCGCCAATCCCGTGAGCCGGCCGAGCGCGGCGTTGGTCCAGCAGACGCTGCCCGCATCGCTCGGCTGCCAGCACACGCCGATGGGCAACGTGTTGAGAATCGTATTGAAGAAAAAATCCCGCGCCGCTGGCTCCGCCGGTACAAACGGCGGTGGCCAGCCTTGCGACTTGCAGGCTGAGGCGAGGGAATCCATCTCCCCTGTCCCATCGGCACTTCGGTAAAAAACCGAAGTCGTTTTATTCCCTGTGGGACGAATACCTCGGAGCTTCAGCCTTCGCCTGGCCTACGGCTGACAGGTGCTCCGACTTGGTTGGAGGCGGGGCTATCAGCCCCGCGTTTGGGCAAGAGCGCGGCCTGCGCCTCGCAGGACTGATAGTCCTGCCTCCATTTCTGAAATGCCTCGGGGCTGGCCCCGAGGATCTTTACTTTTATGCCAGCCTGCGCTCCATCCAATCCACCACCGACCCGTTGCTCGGCTGGCTGAGCAAAGCCCGCAATCTGGCCGCCTGGGCCGCCGTACGCTCGCGCCGGGCGGGATTTTCGAGGCAATCCTTGATTTCGCGGGCAAAAACCTCCGCCTTGGCCGCCCCTTGAATGTATTCGGGATACATGGGCTCCTTGAGCAATAAATTGGCGATACCAAGGTGCTCCACTTTCACCAGCATCCGGCCGATAAGATACGTCAGCGGATCCGCCCGGTAGGTCACCACACCCGGAATGCCCGCCAGCGCGCAATGCATCGACATCGTGCCGCTCGACGTGAGCACGGCCGCAGCCGCAACTGCTCGAGGTAGGGACGGACCGCCGGGCCGTCCGTCTTCGCTCGGCGGGCCCAGCGGTCCCGCCCTACCCTCCACCACCGTCCTCAGCTCAACCTTGTTTGCGAGCTGTGGCCAGCGGGCCAGCTCCGTCTTCAACACCGCGAGAATCTCATCGCTTGGATAGAGCACGACGGCTTTGCGATCGCCGCCCCAAGCTTGGTAGCCCGCAAGCAACACCGGAAAAATCCGCGCTACCGCGCCTTTGCGACTCCCAGGCAGCAGCAAAATCGGACCCGCCGGATCGTACCTGACCGGCGCCGAGTAATCGGTCGCCACAAAAGGATGTCCGACAAATTCGACCGGCAGGCTGGTGTCCGCATAGACCGCCTTCTCGAAAGGAAAAATCGAAGCCAGACCGTCCAGATGCTTCGCCATCTCGAACCGCCGGCTGGCCCGCGAGGCCCAGATCTGCGGGCTGATGTAGTAAAGCGTCTGGGTCGCCCCTCCCGCCTTGGCGGAAAAGCCCCGCGCAAAGAGTCCCTTCGCGATCCGCAGATTCAGTCCCGACGAATCCACGAAACACACCGCCCGCGGCTTGTGCCGGCCGATCCACTCCACAATCGAGGCAATCAGCGCACGATAATATGAAATCTTGGCGATGACCGCGAAGCCGAGGGCCGACTGGCCAGTGAGATCGCGCAGCAACTGCGCGCCGGCGGCCTGCAGCCGGGCCCCGCCGAGCGCGCAAACCTTCAGCCCCGGTTGCCGCGCCAACAGTCCGCGCACCAGACGCGCCGCGTGCTCGTCTCCCGAATGCTCGGCCGCAACGATCAGCAGGTCGACACGACCCGACGCCGGCGCGGGCAGCCCGTCCTGAATGGCGAGCTTACTCATAACATCCGAACCGCGTCATCCTGAGACCCAAGACCAAGCCGTAACCAGCTAGGGTACGACCATCAAAGAACATCCCTAGCGTCATCCTGAGCCGTGCGAAGGATCCAAGGGAAAGGACGGACTCACGCCGACCTCTTGGATCCTTCGCATGGCTCAGGATGACGGTAGCGGGGTTTCCCCTTTGTGTCTCTGTGCCTTCGTGGTTCATCCCTTCTGCTGCTTCTTCCGGATTTCGTCCGTGATCGCGATCGCCACCTCGAGCGCCGACTTGCCGAGCGCGCCGCCGACCTTCGGCTGTTTCGCTTCGCCGACGCTTTCCAAAAAGTGCGCCAGCTCGATGGCCAGCGGTTCGCCTTTCTCGATCGGGATCTCGTGCACCGGCACCTTGTCTTCGCCAGCCTTGGCGAGGCCGACTTTCAGCTTCAGGCCGTAGGCGATGATGTCACTCTTCTTCACCAAATGGCCTTTCTGGTTCATGAAATCCAACGACAGATAAGCGTTGTCCTGGAAGACGCGAATCTCGCGATTTTTCTTCAGACTCATGCGCGATGCGCTGAGGTTGGCCACGCACCCGTTCTCGAACTCGATGCGCGCGTTCGCGATGTCCTCGGTCTTGGAAAGCACGTTGATTCCGACCGAGTCGATCTTGCGGATCGACGACTTCACCAGCGCCAGCACGATGCCGATGTCGTGAATCATCAGGTCGAGCACGACGCCAACCTCCGTGCCGCGCGTCTGATAGGGCGCGAGCCGCTCCGTGGTGATGTATTGCGGCCGCCCGGTGTGCTTCTCGAGGTAGCTCATGACCGGGTTGAAGTGCTCGATGTGGCCGACCTGCACGAGGCAGCCGTGCTGCCTCGCCGCGGCGAGCACCTGCTCGGCTTCCTCCAGCGAGGCGCAGAGGGGTTTTTCGATCAGCAGGTGGCACCCTTGCGCCAGCAGCGGCAGCGCCACCGCGGCGTGCTTGTCGGTCGGGACGACGACGCTGACCGCATCGCAGGCCTCGCCCAATTCCTCCATCGTGGCGAAGCGGCGGCAGTTGAACTTGGCGCAGATCTCGGCCGCGCGGGCGTCACTGGTCTCGTAGATGCCGGCCAGTTCCGCACCGGGCAGCGACGCGTAAATGCGGGCATGATGCTGCCCGAGTGAACCGACGCCGACGACACCGCATTGAATCTTGGACTTAGCCATGGCCCAGTTGTCCGTTTTTCAGGACAAGTTGGCGATTTGTTTTTTTTGCGTGCAGCGGGTTGTGCGTCACGAGCACGAGCGCCGTCTGCTCTTCCGCGCAGACCTCGAGCAACAGGGCGATGATTTCATCGCCCGTGCGTTCGTCGAGGTTGCCGGTGGGTTCGTCGGCCAGGATCACCTTGGGCCGATTCATCAGCGCCCGCGCTACGGCCACGCGCTGGCGTTCGCCGCCGGAGAGATGCGCCGGCAGATGATGACCGCGCTCGGCGAGGCCCACCCGCTTGAGCAGCGCCGCCGCGCGCTCGCGCTCCTGGGTCCCCACCGCACCGAGCATGCGCGCTCCCATGAGCACGTTGGCCAGGGCGTCGATCTCGGGGATCAGGTAGTAGGCTTGGAAAACCATGCCAAGAAACCGACCGCGACGGGCCGTGAGTTCGCCGAGACTCAATTTGTGCGCGGCCTCGCCGGCCCAAAAGAGTTCGCCCGCGTCGGGCCGGTCGAGCCCGGCCAGGAGGTTGAGCAGCGTGCTCTTGCCCGAGCCGGATTCACCGCGGATGGAAACGCTCTCGCCCGCGACAACGGCAAGGTCCACGCCCGCCAGCACGCCGAGCGTCTGGTCGCCGCTCGGATACGTTTTTCTCAGGCCGATCGCCTGGAGTATGGCGTCAGACATGAGCAATTCCTCCAATCCTATTTAGCCGCGAAGGAACATGGAGCTGGTCATGAACGCAGCCATAGATGTTCTGCGCGCCTATGGGCGCATTGAGACGTTCACCCACCGTCGGATTCCTGCGCTCTTTTGCGGCTAAAAATTCCGCGGTTCTAGGATTCTGGCTCATTCGCTGCGCAGCGCCTCCACGGGTTTCAGGCGCGCGGCGCGCCAGGCGGGGATCAGGCCGGCCAGCGTCGAGGCCGCGATGGAAAACACCACGATCATGGCGACATCCTTCGGTTCCGTATGCGCCGGCAGGCTGCTGAACTGGTAGAACTTCACGAAAGCATCCTGGCCCATCGTAAATTTCGCGATGAGCTGCACGATCGCATTGCGCCAGTGCAGCAACGCGAAACCCAGCGCGAGACCCGCCGCCGTGCCAGCCACGCCGATGAAGAAGCCTTGCACGCAGAAGCTGATGGCGACGTCGCGGGCCTTCCCGCCCATCGCGCCCAGCAGGCCAATCTCGCGCGTCTTGCGCACCACCGTCACCAGCAACGAACTCGTGATCGAGAAGGCGGCCACGACGATGATGAACGTGAGCAGGAAGAAGATCATGTTGCGCTCGAAACTGAGCACCGCCTGAAAGTCGGCATTCGACTCGAACCAGGTGAGCGCGCCCAGCATGGGCGGCAGCACGGCATTGAGTTTGGCCGCTGCCACGTCGGGATCCGTACCGGGCTTCAGCCGGATGTTATAGCCGTGAACACTTTGGCCGAGGCCGTAGAGATCCTGCATCAGACGCAGCGGACAGAGCACCGTCGAGCTGTCGAGTTGCTGGTGGCCGATGCGGAAGATACCTGCGACCCGTACTTCACGCGGCAGCAGTACTTCGTTTTTCTTCATGCGCTCGAGCATTAGCGGCGTATAAAGGCTGACTTTGTCGCCGACCCGCACCCCCAGTCCGCTCGCCAGCAGCGAACTCAGGATCACCGAGTCGTCGTCGAGGTCATCGAGCGAACCCTGGATGATGTACTTGTCCAACGGAATGACGTCCCGGATGTGCTCCAGATCGAAACCCTGCACCGCTGGAAACGCCGGCCGATGGTCGAACTCCAGCATCACCACGCCCTGGGCATACGCGGCGTAGCCCGCCACCTCCGGCACCCCGGCGATCACTTTTTCCACGCCGGCGGCAGGATCGATCAGGGCCCGGCCCTTGACCTGCACCTCGCCCTGCGTGTCGATGATCATGGCCTTGATCTGGTAACCGAAGCCACCCATGACGCTCGTCGAGACAAGCATCAGCGCCACGCCGAGCCCGACGCCCAGCACGGAAATCAGCGTGAAGAACGACACCCGCCCGGTCGGGAAAAGCTGCTTGAGGGCGAGGTAGATCGGCCAGGGCATCGCGGAATGACGAATTTCAAATGACGAATGACGAAAGCGCTGCGCGACTCAATTCGTCATTTGTCATTCGTCATTTTGCTTCCGAAGGACGCAGCGAGGGGAACAGGATCACATCGCGGATGCTTTCGGCGCCGGTGAGCAAAATGCACAGGCGGTCGATGCCGACGCCCATCCCGCCCGCGGGCGGCATGCCATGCTCGAGCGCGAGCAGGAAGTCGGTGTCGAGGTTCTGTTTGTCCTCGCCGACCTGTTTCTCGAACATCTCGCGCTGGACGAAGGGATCGTTCTGCTCCGAGTAAGCGGGAGCCACCTCCATGCCACCGATGATGCACTCGAAGACGTCGATCAAGCCGGGGTCCTCACCGTTGAGCTTGGCCAGCGGGCAGAGCTCCTTCGGCAGATGCGTGACGAACGTCGGCTGGATGAGCGTGGGCTCGATCTTCTTGCCGAAGATCTCGTTGACGATCTCGTGCGTCTCCCAGCCCGGATGGATCTCGAGACCGAGCTTCTGTGCGGCCTCGGTGGCCTTGGCGCGGTAGTCGGGCGAGTTGCGCAGGGCGCTCAACTTGAAGCCGGCGGCCTCGTCGATCAGGTCGAAGTAGCGCACCTCACGCCAGTCGCCGGCGAAATTGATCATCTGGCCGGTGGCCGCGTGCTTGATCTCGGTCGCGCCAATGACGTCGCGGCAGAGGTCGGCGAAGATCGCCTTCAGCAAGTCCATCATGCCCCGGAAATCCGAGTACGCCTGATAAACCTCGAGCATCGTGAACTCGGGGTTGTGCTTGCGCGACACGCCCTCGTTGCGGAACACGCGACCGATCTCGAACACGCGGTCGTAACCGCCAACGAGCAAACGCTTGAGCCGCAGTTCGAGCGCAATGCGCAGGAAAAAGTCGGCACCCAAGGCGTTGTGGTGCGTGGTGAAAGGACGCGCCGCGGCGCCGCCGGCCACGCCTTCGAGGACGGGCGTCTCCACCTCGAGAAACTTCCGGCCGGCGAGGGTGCGACGGATGCTGGCCACGATGTGGCTGCGCTGCATCAGGCGCCGGCGCGACTCGTCGTTGACGATGAGATCGAGGTAGCGCTGGCGGTACACTTGCTCGGCGTCGGTGAGGCCGTGCCATTTTTCGGGCAACGGCCGCAGCGCCTTGGAGACGAGCGCGTATTTGTCCACGCGCACGGTGATCTCGCCGCTCTTGGATTTGAAGAGATTGCCCTCGGCGCCGATGATGTCGCCGAGATCGAGTTTCTTGAACGCGGCGTAAGCCTCGTCGCCCACGAGGTCCTTTTTGATATAAAGCTGGAGCTGACCTTGCTGGTCGAGAATCTTGACGAACTGGCTCTTGCCCATGTCGCGGATGACGACGAGCCGGCCGGCCACCTTGACCGGCACCGTGTAGTCCTGGCCGTCCACGTAGGCTTTCAGGGCTTCGCCGGAGAAATGCGTCTGCTCGCAATTGGCGCGGAAAGGATCCGAGCCCGCGGCGCGCATATCCTGCAGCTTCTTGAGCCGCACTGCATGCTGGTCGTGGGAAATGTCCGGGGGAATGTCGCTCATGGAGGGGAAGACGCTTGGCAGCCCCTCCGCCCGGGGCAAATGGAAAGTAACTCCAGCCTGGCAAAGGCGACCCCGGCCCGAATCCGGCAAGGGGAAGTGATAGGAGTTCCCGGGACCGCTTCTAGCCGAAGCGCCGGGCAAAGATTGTCTTTGCGCTTTTTGTGCCTTTTGTGGCCCCATCTAACCGATGTCCGCCCTACGCAAACCCGACTGGCTCCGCGCCAAACTGCCTTCCGGCCCCGCCTACCAGGCCACCCGCCGGATGGTGGAGGACAACAAGCTGCACACCGTCTGCCAGAGCGCCCAGTGCCCGAACATCGGCGAATGCTGGTCCCGCGGCACGGCCACGGTGATGATCCTCGGCAACATCTGCACCCGCTCCTGCAATTTCTGCGCGATCCAGAGCGGCCGGCCGACCGAACACGACCTCGGCGAACCCGCCCGCGTCGCCGATGCCGTCGCCCGTATGGGCCTGCGCCATTGCGTCATCACGTCCGTCGCCCGCGACGACCTGAAGGACGGCGGCGCCAGCGTCTGGGCCGCCACCATCCGCGCAGTCCGCTACAAGAATCCCCAGTGCGCCATCGAGGTGCTCGTGCCGGACTTCGTCGGACGCACCGATCAGGTGGACCTCGTGCTCGACGCCAAGCCCGACATTTTCAACCACAACCTTGAAACCGTCGAGCGCCTCCAGCGTCCCGTACGCGTGCAAGCCCGCTACGACCGCTCCCGCTCCGTGCTCCAGCATGCGAAGTCCCGTGGCTTCACCACCAAGACCGGCATCATGCTCGGCCTCGGCGAGAAACCGGAGGAGATCGAGAAAACCCTGCGTGACATCGCGTCCGACAAGACCGACATCCTCACGCTCGGCCAGTATCTCCAGCCCACGCCGCAGCACTGGCC
>DATCRM010000232.1:0-2049 GCA_036568985.1 Lacunisphaera sp.
CTCATCGAACTTGATCCCTGGACCGCCGCTCCGGTGCTTCGCGCCACGCCATGACGCCCGCATTCCGCCATCCGCGTCGCGCTTTCACTCTGATCGAGGTGCTCGTGAGCCTGGCCATTTTCGCCCTCGCTGCCGTCGCACTCTCGCTGGCTTACGTCAATATCATCGGCAGCTACCGGACCTTGGGCGCGCACCAGCAATCCGAGGAGGATTGGAAACTGCTCCGGACCGTCGTGTTGACCGAGGCCGATCCGAAAAAAGTCGAGGAAGGCGGCCGGATTTCCCTGCCCGATGGGCGCCAACTCAACTGGACCGCCAAGATCGATCCGACCGAGGTGGCCGACCTGTTCAAGCTCACTCTCCAAGCCGATGTCCCCGCCTCGGGCAACACGGAAGCCTGGCAGCAACGCCAAGTGATGCACCTCCTGCGGCCGGCGTGGTCGGATCCGGGCGAGCGCGACCGTCTGCGGGAGATTACCCGCCAACGCATCATGAAGGAGCGGGCCAAATGAGAAAGCCCCTCCAGTCTACTGAAGGCGCGATTGCATTGGCACCGGTTCCGCGATCCCAAGAGAGTCTTCGCCTTGATAGGAGGCGGGACTATCAGTCCCGCGGGTTGCCGGCCACGAGGGACCCAGCCCGCAGAGCGGATCGCTCCGCCTCCACCTCCACACGGGGGTTCACGCTCGTCGAACTGTTGCTGGCGCTCGCCCTGTTGACGATGCTGGTCACGGCGCTGCTGACCTTCGTCTTTTCCATGGGAGAGATTTGGGGACGCGGCGGAGAGAAACGCCTGTTCGAGCAACACGTCAACGCGGTCTCCCGGCACGTCGAGTCGCTCCTGCGCCGCGCCACCTGGCCGCGTGGTGGCGACGGTCCGGCGGAACCGTTCGCGGTGCACGAGGTGCGACCGACCAGCGGCCCGGCGGCCAACCTCCTGGGCTTCGATTTGCTCGAAGGGGATCGGTTGCTGCAATGGCCCGAACAGCCCCTGCCCGAGGTTCGCTGTCATATTGCCCAGGACGGTGAACGCGGTTTGGTGCTCTATTGGCAGTCGTTGCTGGAACAGGACGTCGACACCAAGCCGCCGCGCGTGGCTCTCATTTCTCCGCTCGTCACCCAACTGACCTACGCATATCAGGATCCTTCCTCGGGCCTCTGGCGCATCGAAACGCAGCTGCGCAAGAACAACGCCGGCGAGTGGCTCCTGCCCGACCGGATCATCCTGACGTTCAAGCAGGGATCCTACGAGGCCGTGCGCGAAATTACC
Source organism: Lacunisphaera sp. (assembly GCA_036568985.1). Classification (GTDB taxonomy): domain Bacteria; phylum Verrucomicrobiota; class Verrucomicrobiia; order Opitutales; family Opitutaceae; genus Lacunisphaera. Next base: position 1,271 of record DATCRM010000232.1, read on the forward strand.
CTGCCGCCGGGAGGCAGTCCCCCCATTTTCTGATGAACGTGTGCGCGTCCCATTCGGTTTTCGCCGCCCGCCGCCGGGGTTCGGTCGTCGTGTTCGTCCTCGGGATTATCCTCCTGGCGGCGTTTCTCATCACGCGTCTGATGGACCGCGCTGCGGTCGATCTCGCGGCGGAAAGCAAGGCAGCCAAGCGTGCCGACCTGCGGCAGGAGGCCTTCTCCGCGCTCGAGGCATCGCTTGCGGTGCTGGCCGATGAAGCCGCGGCCGGCGACGGGCTCCACGATCCCAGCGAGGGTTGGGACCGGCCGCTCGAGCTGATGGCTTACGAACCATCGCCGGGTTATGTGGCGGAGGTCACAGTCGTGGACGAAACCGGCAAGCTGTCGCTGCCGCAGGCGGACGAGGCGAAACTCGAGGCCTATCTTGACGCCATCGGTTGCCCCGCCACCTCGACGGAGCGGGTGCTGGACGCCTTGCTGTCGTGGACGCGTGCGGATCATGTGCCCTTGGAGCACGGCAATCTGGAGTTCGACACCGCGGCTCTGCCTTACGAGGCGCCGCAGCGGGCTCTGCGTTCCTTTGAGGAACTGCGCGCCATCCCTGCCCTGCGGGACGTTTTCTTCGACGAGCAGGGTCGGTGGAACGAGTTAGGCCTGCGCTTCATGGCCGGGGCATCGTTGTTCTCGTTTACCGCCAGCAACGTCAACTCGGCCCCGGCCGACGCCTTGCTGGCCAACGGTCTCGATCCCGCGCGCGCCAATGCGATCGAGGCTTCGCGGCGG
>DATCRM010000233.1:0-26604 GCA_036568985.1 Lacunisphaera sp.
GGCTTGGACCTTCTGCCCATGCTCGTCCACGCCGGTGAGAAAGTGAACCTGGTCGCCCATCTGCCGCCGGAACCGGGCGATGACGTCCGTCAGCACCTTTTCATAGGCATGGCCCAGGTGTGGCGAACCGTTCACGTAGTCGATAGCGGTCGTGATGTAGAAGGACGGCATAAAAGGGTCAAAAGATGTAGCCACCCGCAGCCGTTTGTCGAAGGTTTTGACGTGGCCGTCGTCGCGTGCCTAGCTGGCTTCCGGTCGCCATGAATCTGAACACCCGCTCTATCGGTCTGGCTGTGCTGCTCCTGTTGCTCTTTCTGGGCGCGGCCCTGAGCCTGCAATGGTGGCTGGCCCGCGAAACCCGGCAGTTGCAAACCCGCGCGATCGAGGACGCCCGCGGCAGAATCGGCCGGATCATCGCCCTCAGCGGCCTGCCGCCGGAGAAATGGGACGACTATTTTCAGCGCGAACTCGGAGTCATGATCGGCGGACAGGTTCAGCTGTACCGTTCGGGATCCTCTCCGGCCGCCGAGCCCGTTTCAGGGCAACTTTCTTTCCATGAACCCATCGCCAGCCGACCCGGCTGGGAAGTGCGGGTAAACCTCGCCTTGCCCGCTCTGTTCCGTGCTCAGGTGCTGCACCAACGCATCTTTGCGACGATCGTGCTGCTGGCCCTGTTGCTTGCACTCGTTCCCCTCCTGATCGTCGCCTTGGAAACCCGCCGCAATGTGGCCGATGGCGTTTCCCGCACCCCTTGGGCTGCAGCTAAGGCGGAAGCCGCCGGCATGGAGCACCTCGCGCGCATCTCGCATGAGCGGACCACCGCCCTCGCGCAGGAACATGCGGCGCGTGCGAGGGCCGAGGAAGACCTGCAGGTCAATCGCAACCTGCTGGGCGAATCGGTGGCGGAACGCGTGCGCCTCGGGCGCGAACTCCACGACAACATCTGCCAGACGCTTTACGCCGTGTGCCTTACTTTGGAGAGTGTGCAGAAAAAATCCACCCTGACCCCGGAAATGAAGGACCGCACCGACCAGTGCATGGCCGAATTGCGCCGGGTGAACCGGGAAGTGCGCGCCTATCTGCAGGACCTCGAGCCCGGCAGCGTGAACGGCCAGTCCTTCAACTCCGCTCTTGCCGGCATGCTCGGATCCCTTCCGACCGGCGACGAGGTGGTGATCGAACGCCGGCTGGACGCCGAGACAATCGAGCTCATACCTTCCTCGCAGGTGGCCGACATCATGAACATTCTCCGCGAAGCCGTGAGCAACAGTCTGCGCCACGGCCGCGCCCGTCAGATCACATTACGCGCCGGTCGCAGCGAGGACGCCATCGCGCTCTCCGTGCGGGATGACGGCGTGGGTTTTTCCCCGGGAAACAGTCGCGGACATGGCTTGGGCAACATGCAGGCCCGCGCCGGTGCCTTGGGCGGTAATCTGGAAGTCGAATCCGCTCCCGGGCGGGGCACCCGCGTCATTCTCACCCTGCCCCTTGCCGCCCGCTCATGAACGCCGCTTCAGCCAAACCCGTCCGTATCCTGCTGGTCGACGACAGCCCGATTATCCGGCTGGGGCTGCGCAGCGCGCTCGAGGACCATGCCGAAATTTCCATTGTCGGCGAAGCGGGCACGGCCGCGGCCGGACAGGAACTGCTCACCAAGTTGAAACCCGACGTGGTGATGCTCGATCTCAATCTGCCCGACAAATCCGGCCTGCTCGCCTGTCGCGATTACCTGAAAGCGCGGCCAGGCACGCCGGTGCTTATCCTCACGTCCAGCAGCAGCGAGCGCAACATGCACGAAGCGATCGCCGCCGGCGCCCGGGGTTACCTGCTCAAGGAAAACGACGGCAACACCCTGGCCAATGCCCTGCGCGCCGTGGCTCGCGGCGATTCGGTGATCGATCCTTCCATGGCGGGACAAGTTCTGAATCTCGTCAGGCATGGCGGCACGCAATCCGCCGCCGAAAAACTGAAAGTGCTCTCTCCTCAGGAACGTCGCGTCGTGGCGCTGCTCGCGGGCGGCCTGACGAACAAGGAAATTGGCGAACAGCTCGGTCTCACGGAGAAGACGGTGAAGAACTACCTCGCCACGATTTTTTCGAAGCTGAACCTCACCCGGAGAACGCAGGCCGCCGCGCTCTATGTTGAGGCCGGGAAACACGATCAAGAATAGACGGTGGGAGGCTAAAGCCTGTATCGTTTCCAGAGGCTAAATACGCCTCCTTAGGGCCATAGCTCTTAGGTCCGAAAAGGATCATACTGCGACCGTCATGCAGTATTTCAGCCATGCGTTGATCGCGACGCCCGTCGCGCGGGTTCTGCCCGTGAAGATGACGTCGCCGATCCCACAGGGACACCCCGACACCTCAGGCCGTGCCTGCCAAGTCCGGTGACGCGTCCGCCTTTCCCCGACCCAATATCATTCCATGAAACCAACCACCGGTTTGCACACCAAGCGTCGGCCACAGAGAGGAAACACCTCTGGCTTGAGCCTCGTCGAGATAATGGTCGCCTTCGGCCTGTTTAGCATCCTGGCGCTAGGCAGCCTTAATGGTTTGCTCCAAACCCGAAGAATGTCCGAGGACAATGTCGCCCAAGCGACCGCGGCTGTCATCGCGCAAGGCATCATCGAGCAGGTTCAGTTGAACCCTTATGACGCTGTCTCGGATACCGCAACCAGCCCTAACTTGGAGCTGAAATTCACGGGGGAGAACACCAACAATCTCGCCAGCATCCAGCAATACGATCTGCCCTGGAACACTGACACCACCACTTTCACGGAAATCGGCGCACGGGTCGATCCGGCGGACACCTCGTCGGCCATCCTCGGAGTCCTGCTCGATCTTGACTACAAGGACGGGACCAAGGTCATCCGGCCGGGCCGCTACATGAAGATGCGGGTGAACATCCGGCGGACCGTTCATTCCGGCGATGACAACGTGGAAATCATCCTGACCTACCAGTGGCAGCCGCCGTCGCGCAACGCCCTGGCTGGCGACCAGGTCTACCTCACCCGCGAAATCCGCACCATCAGGTCGCAGGCTCCCAGCTACTAACATGAAAACCCCACGGAAAACCCCCGGCTTTACCTTGGTCGAAATCCTGGTCGCCATGACCGTCAGCGGCATGCTGATGGTCGGCGTGATGTCGTTCTACATCCAAAGCCTGAAGAGCATGTATGCGTCCGACCAGCGCATCAAGCTGGCCGGGCAGATCAACCGGTTCTCCAACGAACTGATTGTCCAGGCCAGCCGCTCCAACCAATTTGTGCTCTTCAAGTCGGCCGCGACGGCGGATTTCGACGGCACCAATCCCGCCCCGGCCGCGGGAGATTCCGATCGCCAGAACATTACCAGCATCGACGAGGAGGCTCCGCTCCATCCGGCCGGCGACTTTGTCGTCTTCGTCTACTACGAAATACCAAAGCCCACCAACCAGACCGTCCATCGCATCAGCAAACTCGAGGGATATTTCCTGAGCGCGGCCACCCCGGGCGGCACCGGTTCGGTTCGGAAGGTGGTGATCGATCTCACCAGCGCTCCGTCCACGAATTCCATCGAGAAAATTCTGACCGACAACTGGAACACCAGCAAGGCGGTGTTCTCCACCTATTTTCCCTTGGTTCGCGGTCTGGCTGTGCCTGAGGTCATCGATGGTGCGGCCGTCGTCGGCACCCCCAGCCCGCGACTCTTCTACATGAGCGCCTCGCGCAATGTCATCATCACAGGCCAGATTTTCAGCAGCAGCCAGAACACCAACACGAGGGACTGGAGGACGTACACCAACTCCTTCTGCTTCAACATCACGCCCCGGACCTGAATCCGCCCGGGAGAACCATTATGAAAACAACCCATCCCCGTGGATCAGACCGGCCTTTCGCCACTCGCGGCAGTGCGATGATCATCGTGATCATGTTGTGTGCGTTCACGCTCATCTTGGTGGGCACCTACCTGAAAACGCTTTCGACCAACAGCCGGATTGGCTACCGGTCCACCCTGCAAAATGAGGGCCGCAACGCGGCCGAGGGTGTCTCCGAATATGTACTGGCCGAGATGCACCGGCGCTCTCAGGCCAATCCTTCCTTCGGCGCCGGAGCCAACCCCAACCCCTTGTCCGGGTTCACCCTCTCCACCGCCGATATCAACTTCCTCGCTCCGGGAACCGGCAACAGCCGGGTCGTGGCCGGTTCGATTGGATTCAAGAACAGTGTGTTGTCCGATGCGCCTTCCATGCCCCAGACGATCGATGCGACCGATCCCGTGAACTCGCAGGATCCCAGCATCGATCAGACTCCACTGAGCATCCGCTCTCTAAACGTCTTCGCCAAAGCCGCCGTCCTGGATCCGCAGACCAAGACGCAGGTAAAATCCTTCGTATCCACGAACGTGCAGATCCGGGATCAGACTTGGTTCAACTACGCGATCTTCTACAACATGGACCTCGAGTTTCACGCGGGCCCGAATTTCACCGTTTACGGCCCCGTCCACACCAATGCCACCGCCTACTTGACGGAGGGCGACGGCAACAAGCTGCAGTTCTTCAGCACCCTGACCGCCGTCGGCAAACTCTACCGTTACGACAAATACACCGGCAACACTTCGGGCGGCCACGGGGGCACCGTGGAGTGTATTTCCAAGACCGGCATGCAGGCGGCGGACCTGCTGTCCATGGCGACCAACCGCGACAGCACGTATGCCCCCCTCTTCCACGATTTTGCGACCACGCGCTGGAAATCTTTTGTGCAGGACAGCACGTTCAGCGTGCCGAAGTTCAACCCGCCCGGCATGAAGGAATACGTGCCGGAGAATTATTCCACCGGCACCGTGGAATTGCGCAACAACGGCTATCTCATGATCGAACCCCAGCTGTCCAAGGTCACCACCCACGTCGATCCCTACACCGGCATCAATGACTATGGCTACAAAGGCTTGGACTCGGAAAACCTCAAGTTCTCGGCCCTTTCCGGGTTTGTCATCCAAGTCAAACCTCCCACCGCCATCGGCGCGCAGCCCCAGTGGCAGTTGGTATGCTACCGGGCGACCGATCCGAGCAAGCGGATCAGCGCAGATAATCCTCCGGAGCGGGACGCCACGACGGGTCTGCCGATCATTGATTGCGTCATCAATCCATTCACCGACAAAGACGATATCGACTACCCGGATTCGACGACCCACTTGGCAGTCATCAAGCGCAGCCTGAAAATCGACCTTCTGAATGCGATTGTTTCCATCCCCTACCGGGATGCAGGCACCAGCGGCGCGGTCTGGGGCAATGGCACTTCCGCGGTGACCGCTTTCATCCAAACTCCACCGACCGGAACAATTAATCCCGGCACACCCACCTTCACCACCTCTTTGGCCGGCACGCACTACCCTTTCTATGACCGGCGCGAAGGCCACGTCTATACGACAGCTAGTGGCGATTCGACCGTTCCCATGAGAGGCGCCATGCATATCCTGAAGATTGATTTCGCCAAGCTGAACACCCTGTTGAACGACGCCTCCGGAAAATGGCTCAGACCCTATGGTTCCACCGATTACGTTTATAATCCGGCCGCTCGCTACACCGGCGTGGTCTATGTGCAGTTTCCCCTCGCCGCCATCACCACGAGCCGTTTTCCCAGTCCCGTGGGATCGACCGCAGATGGCGACATGATCCGTCCGGCGCAAAGTCCTGACCCAAGCGCGACCGCCAAGACGCCCGGCTATGCTGTAATGACCGTCAATGCCATCGCGGTGCCGCAACTCGCAACGGGAAGCGACATTCCGGATGGCTTCACCATCGCCACCAACGGGCTGCTATATGTCCATGGGAATTTCAATGCCGACGGAAACTCCGCCACCGGTTCAAGCATCCTGCCCGACTCCACGAGCGAGCGCCCGGCACTGATCGCAGCGGATGCGGTGACGGTCCTTTCGACCAACAGCGCCATCCAAACGATATCCACTTCGAGCCCAGCGTCCGCAGGCTACACCGAAATATCCGCCGCCATTCTCACCGGCCTGATTCCGACCCGACCCGGTACTGATCTCATCTGGTCCGGTGGCGTGCATAATCTGGTACGCTTGCTCGAGAGTTGGGATGATAGTTACCGCTTCCGTGGATCATTGGGCGTGCTCTACGAAAACGAAGTGGCCAAGGGGAAGTATCACGAGGGGCACAACAGCTTCTACTCTCCCCCCACCCGTGACATGGGCTATCATCAATACCTTTCCCAAGGCCGCTTCCCGCCCGCCACACCCATCAAGCGCACCGTCCGACGCATGAATCTGCAGGACATCACCGAGGCCCAGTACAACGCCGGACCGTCCACGCCACCGAAGTTCAACTAGCCCGAACATTTCACCGGTTGCCGGACGTTTACCCCACACCCCGCCCTGAGGGCACCCCTCTCAAGAGGGGATTTCGGCAGGGATGGTTTGGATCCCCTCTATGAAGAGGCGTGGCGCGAAGCACGTCCGACAGGCTCAGAGCAGGCAATGGGGGGCATAGCGGCGTGTGAAATAAGCAGGCTGGAACGGTTCAAATTAAAGTGTAGCCGCTCAGCTTCCGACCAGGAACCAAATCCCCACTACCGTCATCCTGAGCGCAGCGAAGGATCCACGAGCTCGGCGCAGGTCCGTCCTCACCCTTGGATCCTTCGCATGGCTCAGGATGACGGTAGCGGCGCTCCAAGTTTTTCGTGAGTGGTCCGGCTGCGAGTTTATTTAAAACGCTGTAGCTTTGACCGTCGGAGTATCCGCCCGTCCCTCTTCGCCGGATCACTTGGTGCCCAGCCACCCCGCCAGCATCAACCAGGCTCGGCCGCGGTGACTGATCTTGTTTTTTTCACCTTCACTCAACTGCGCGTAGGTCCGGTCAAACCCAGCGGGAATGAACAGGGGATCATAGCCAAATCCCTTCGCGCCGACGGGCTCGCGCGCCAGCACGCCTTCGCAGCGTCCTTCGAAGACCTGCTCGGCCCCGTCCGGCGCCAGCAGCACGAGCACGCACACGAAACGCGCCGCCCGTCGGCCGTCGGGCACGGCGCGCATCACCTCCGTAAGCTTGTCCAGATTGGCCGTGGCATCGTGCTGCGGTCCGGCAAAGTAGGCCGACTCCACCCCCGGCGCGCCGCCCAGCGCATCGACGCATACGCCGCTGTCGTCGGCCAGCACCCAACTGCCGGCCGGAAGCAGCGTCTGGAGCGCCTGCGCCTTCTTGCGGGCATTGCCCACAAACGTCCCCGCGTCCTCGACCACCCCGGGCATCGGTGTCGCCGGTTGGATCAGCAACGCCAGCCCCGACTCGTCGGCGAGACGCTGGAACTCCTCCGCCTTGTGCCGGTTTCCCGAAGCCAGGTGGATCAGTTGCGGGCGGGGTGCCTTCACTCCGCGGTTCGATCCTTCTTCACGCGCCATAATCCTTCCGGTTGAAGGTCGCTTCGTCCACGAACATTTTTTCGGGATAATGCACAAAGCCTCGCATCAGCGCATCGTCGCCCAGCACTTCGTGGCGCACATGTTCGAGCCGGATCGCGTTGGCGAGCGACTCGGTGCGTAAACCGCGCAGGATCGCCTTCCCCTTGTCATCGGCGAAAAGCACCGGCGCATGGTAGGTGAAGAGGTAGTCCAGCTCGCGCGCTTGCAGCAACTCGCTCAGCAACTGGGCTCCGCCCTCGAAAAACACCCCCGTGATCCCCTCCTGCGCGCAACGAGCGCGGAAGTCCTGGAAATTGACCTTGGGGGTGTTCGAGTTGAGCACCCACACTTTCACGCCCATGGCGTTCAGTTTTCGGACATAACCCAAACCGCCGTGCGCCGTCGTGACGACAATGGTGCGGTCGCGGAACTCATCGGTGTAAACCCCGGGCATCGCCTTGTCCGTGACGGTGCGCAACAGACCGTCGAAAACAAAACGCCAGGGGCACCACTCGACACCGTCCACCCGAGCGGTCAGCCGCGGATTGTCCGCGCGCACCGTCCCCGCCCCGACGGCGATCGCGGGAAAATAACGCCGCCACAGATGCCCGTTGGCTCGCGCCGCCTCACCGGTGATCCATTTCGAATCGCCAGTCCGGGTCGCCACCTTGCCATCGAGTGTCACCCCGGACTTCGCCGCCATCAAGGGTCGCCCCGTCGTGATCCAGTGGTTAAAAATCAGGTTCAGGTCCGCGCACTCCCGGGCCAGCACGCCCTCGATCACCTCCACCCCGCCGGCGCGGAGCAGCTCGAAGCCCTTGCCGGCGTGCGAGGGATTGGGATCGGTCGCGCCTACCACGACCCGCTGGAGCCCGGCGTCCATGATTGCTTCGGTGCAGGGCGGCGTGCGTCCGTGCGTGCAACACGGCTCGAGCGTCACATACAGGGTGGCACCGGCCTTCGGTTTCCGACCGAGACTGCGCAAGGCCCTGATCTCAGCGTGTGGTTCACCGGCCCGCGCGTGGTATCCCTCGGCCACGATTTCGCCGTTCTCAACGATCAACGCGCCGACCAGGGGATTTGGGTGCGTGTCACCCCACCCGCGCCGGGCGGCCGCGATTGCTCGCTGCATGAATGTGTCGTGCTCGTTCATTCCCCGTAGCGGCAGTCTGTGACCGCCGGGAAACGAGCGCGACGGTCATAGACCGCCGCCACAGCGAGACCACAGATATTGAAACCTCTCATGGGATGATCGCAGCCACGTAGGGGTTGGTCTCCTTCTCGACTCCCACCGTCGTGCGATCGCCGTGTCCTGGCAGCACCACGGTGTCGTCCGGCAACGTGTAGATTTGTTCGCGAATCGAGCGCTCCAGCACGTCAAAGCTGCCGCCCGGCAGGTCCCATCGGCCGACTCCGCTGTTGAACAAGGCGTCGCCCACGAGCGCGATCCTCGCCTCGGCCTGATAGAAAAGAACGTTGCCCGGACAATGTCCCGGCACATGCCGCACCTCGAACTCGCGCCCGAGCGCTTTGATCCGGTCGCCAGGCTCCACCCAGGCGTCCACCTTGACCCCTTCCAGCCCCATGCGTTGTCCCATGAAGCCGTCCATGATCTCGGGCGTCTCGATCAAATTCTGATCCGCCCGGTGGGCCCGCACCAATGCTCCGGTTTCGCGTTTCACCTCGGCGCCGGCCTGCATGTGGTCCCAGTGGCCGTGGGTCAGCCAGAGCTCCGCCAGCTTGCAACCTTCCCTCTCGAGGACCGGTTTGATCTTGGCCAAAATGTCACCAGGAGCGTCCACCAGCACCGCCGCCCCGAGCTTGGGTTCGGTCAGCAGGTAGCCGATCGTCTGAATCGGCCCGGAAGGCAGCACATGAATTTTCACGCATTGAGATTCGCGCAGCGGACGGTTCACGCGCAACGCCAAAGCACTCATCGTGTTTTCAAAACCGCTGCGTCATCCTTGGACCCAAGACCAAGCCGTAACCAGCTTGGATGAGACCATCAAAGAACAACCCTACTCTCATCCTGCCGAGTCCGCCGAAGCCTTGGCGAAGGCGGAAGCCGCGCGAAGGATCCAAGAGAACAACCGCCGACGGACATCATGCCGGATCCTTCGCTGCGCCCAGAATGACGGGGTTAGCGGATTTTACCGGTTTGAAGGCACGCCTTAGGGACCGTCGGCGGCTGCGCCCGTCAATCGGGAAAGGGTTTTCCACTGTGGCGTCCGTCCAGCGCATCGCGCACGATCTGGAAAAGTTTTTCGAGCTCATAGGGCTTGGCCAGGTAATTGACGCCCTCATCCATCGGCAGCTCCTTGCCGGCGATTTCCCGGCTGTATCCGCTCGTGTAGACGACCCGCAATGACGGCTTTTCCATCTGAAGCTGATGCGCCAGTTGCAGACCGGTGACCCCGCCCGGCATGATGACGTCGGTGAGCAGCAGCGTGATCTCCTGCCGGTGGGCCGACCAGATTTCCAACGCGGTCTGCGCGTTCGTCGCTGCGAGCACCCGATAGCCTTGTCCGCGCAAGGCTTTGAGGCCGACATCGCGCACGGAAGGTTCATCCTCGACCAGGAGGATCACCTCACCGCTGCCTCGCGCGGGCTTGGCCGCGGAGCCTTCCGGGTTTTCGTCCGGGGAAGCCTCCAGCTTTGGGAGATAAATCCGGAAGGTCGTCCCGCGGCCGAGTTCGCTGTCCACTTCGATCCAGCCGTGATGCTGCTGGATGATGCCAAAGGCCGTGGCGAGCCCGAGTCCGGTTCCCTTGCCCACTTCCTTGGTCGTGAAGAAGGGATCGAATATCTTTGGCAACACCTCGGGCGATATTCCACTGCCCGCATCGCTGATCGTCAGGCGCACAAAATCGCCGGGCGTGGTCTGCTCGACCAGTTTGTCGGGTGTGCGCGGGAGACACGTCTCGGTGCCCGTCGCGATCCGCAGGACGCCGCCGCCGGGCATCGCGTCCCGGGCGTTGACCGCGAGATTGATCACCACCTGCTCGATCATACCGGCGTCGCCATTGAAGACGAGGCGGTCGGGCGCGAAATCCATTTGCATCGAAATGTGTTCGCCCAGCACCCGCCGCAGCATCTTGCCGAGATGGCCGATTACCTCGTTGAGATCGAGCGCGCGGATGTTGATCACCTGCAGGCGGCTGAAAGCCAGCAGCTGGCTCGTGAGATTGGCGGCGCGGCTGGCCGCGCGGGAAATCTCCCCGAGCGACTCGGCGACGTCGGGTGGCAGCGGGCTTCCGCCCTGGATCAGGCCGGCATGGCCGATGATCGCGGTCAGGAGATTGTTGAAATCATGCGCCACGCCCCCCGCCAGTTGCCCGACCGCTTCCATTTTCTGCGCCTGCCGCAACTGCTGCTCCAGTTGCATGCGTTCGGTGATGTCCCCGATGTAACAATGGACGACCTGCAGGGACGCGATCGGATAGAACGACCAGGAAAACGTATGTTTGCCATGCTGCGTCACCAGCCGGAGCTTGGGCTGTCCGGTGGCCAGACATTGGGCGATGATGTCGCGGTGGTCCGCGGGCAGCACATCGTCGAGTCGCGCGATGCCAACCGTCTGGGCCATGCGGTTCGCGGCGGGATTGTTGTATGCCATCAGGCCGTCGGCTTTGAACTCGAGCACCGGGTTGGGATTCAGTTCGGGAAAGGCGGCCAGATGTCGCACCATCGCCTCGGCGCGCTTGGTCTCGGTGATGTCGCGGAACGTCCAGATGCGCCCGTAGTGCTTGCCCTCCTTGTCACGCACCGGCGCGGAGTAGCGGTCCAACACGGTGCCGTCGACCAGTTCGATGAGGTCGCGGCTGATTTCGTCGGGATGGGAGTAAAGGTAGGCGACCTTGTCCGCAAATTGCCGGGGATCCTTGGTGCGCGTCGTCACAAAACGCACCTGTCTGGCATCGTCCTTGTCCTGCGCGATCTCGGGAGGGATGCCCCACACTTCGAGCATGCGGTCGTTTTGGAGCACCTTCCGGCCAAAATTATCCACCACAAGGATGCCATCGATGGCCGAATCCACCTGCGCCTCGAAGAATGCCGTGCGGGCGCGCAGTTCGTTCTCCACCTCCTTGCGCTCGGTGATGTCGCGGGAGATGCCAATCAGCCCGAAGATCCGGCCGGTCTTGTCCCGCAGGGGCACCTTGCTGGTGGAAACCCATGTGACCCGCCCGTCCAACCAGACCTCCCTCTCCTCAATGTTGAGCACGGGTTCGCCGGTCTGCATCATCCGCTGCTCGTCCTGCAGCGCTTTGTTCGCATGTTCCGGACGGTAGAAGTCGGCATCCGTCTTGCCAATCGCCTCAGCCGTGTGCTGCAGCCCGAAGCGCCGGGCCATGATGTCGTTGATCGAGAGAAACCGGCTTTGCCGGTCCTTGGTGTAAACATAATCCGGGATCGTCCGGACCAGCGCATTGAACAGCGCCTGTTCATGCTGCAACGCGGCCTCGGCCTGTTTGCGGTCCGTGATATCGCGCACGATCGCCTGCAGCAGTATCCGTCCGTCCAGTTCAATCCGGTTGAGACTCACCTCCGCATCGAAAGGCGTTCCGTCGAGATGACAGTGTTTCCACTCGAAAAATTGCGGATCGCCGTTCAGCGCCGCCCCGATTTTTTCCTGTGCGCTCTCGGCCGAAGACCGTCCGTCAGGTTGCAGCTTCGGGGAAAACTCCACCGGGGAATGCCCGATGATCTGGTCGCGCGTACAGTGGAACATCTGGAGCGTGCTGCGGTTGCAGTCGATAAAGACACGACCGTCGAAGATGAAAATGGCGTCCTGTGCCGTCTCAAACAGGATGCGGAAACGTCCCTCGATATCGTCCACCCGCCGCTGCGCCTCGAGCAACCGGTCGAACACCAGCATGAGCAAGCCGAGGGAAAAACCAAGGACCCGGCCCGCCCACAACAGATAGAGCCACTCCGCGTTGTAACCAATCTGGAATTGGAACGGAACGAATATGGATACGCCCACGTAAGGCACCCCGAACACGATCGCCAGCAAGGCGCCTGGCATCCGCGTCCGCCACCAGACCTTGCTGAACCACCACAAGATGGCCGCCCGCGCCACCGCGACCGGCACGAAAATGGCGAGCAACTCGATGAATACACTCTGATGCCCGGCCAGTGCCGGCGCCAACCCCAGCCAGGCCTCTCCCGCAACCGGCCCCAAGTAGCGGATACCCATGATCACCGGAAGGCTGATCGCAATATAGTACTGTCCGAGACGCTTCGGCAGCCTGACTCCAGCCAGGTCTGCACATCCCCTCAGCAGCCACCAAGTGGCAAAAACACACAGGCAATCCGAGAGACTGTGCCAGTGATTAATCCCAGCGCCGTCATATCCCAGTTGGGTGTAGTTGATCAACGCCCGGATCGCTTCCAAGGCCCAGCTCTGTGCCATCAGCCGCGAGTATCGCGCCGGATGCTGGCGGTGCATAAACCAGAACATGCAGCCAAAGGCCGCATGCAGCATAATAACCATCAGGACAATAACTGGCTGCATGACTCAGAAAACGCAGTCCGTAGGGAGTAACCCGTAAGGCGGTGGGGTTTCGGCCTTCAAACTATCAGCACGACTCGCCGCCGCAACCGTCAAATCATGAGTCAAGGAAGTGCACCGAGCGGACGGACCGGAGCAAAGTGCAGCGGCAGCGTCGCGACCGCAGTCCAGAGTCAAATGCTCCGAAATACTTTTCCTCCGACCAAGGCGAACGCCGGGCAAAAATCACGCCCTGCGGCAAGGGTTGTTATTTTCCCTCCCGCGGCAGCTGATTGCGCCGGAGCCAGTACAGTCCAATGTCGCGAATGACCTCGGCATAGTATTCGAAGATCCATGGTTTTAGGACGTAGCTGGTGACCCCAAGCTGATAGGCTTGGGCGATCTGGGGTTGTTCCCGCGACCCGGTAAGCATGACCACGGGAACAAGCCGGGTCTCGGCTTGTTCCCGGAGACGGCGGACAACCTCCAACCCGTCCACCTTCGGCAATCTCAGGTCCAGGACGACAACCTTGAGTCCGGCCAGCATGTTTTGGCCGGCAAACACTCCGGTGCCGAAGATGAAATCCAGCGCCTCGGCTCCATCTCGTGCCACATGAGTTACGCTGGCGAGATTGGCCTTTTGCAGCGCCCGCATTGCCAGCTCCAGGTCATACGCGTTGTCCTCCACAAGCAGCATTTCAATCGGGTTGGGTGCATCCATGCGGACCACTGACCACGAAAGGGACGAACAGTTCGGACTTCGCGATGATCGCAGTGAATGTACTCACCCCCGCTTCGGCCGCCTAAAAGACCGTCTGAAAAGCGGGAGCAAACGCGAATTCCTGCTCTTGCCATCGCCCCACTCATTCTCTGTCTTTCTCCCCCTGTCCCATTCAATGACCTCCGCCCAGATCCGCCAGTCGTTCCTCGATTTCTTCGCCTCGAAGCAGCACGCCATCGTGCCGTCGTCGTCCCTCATGCCGACGGCCCCCAATCTGCTGTTCACGAACGCCGGCATGAACCAGTTCGTGCCCTACTTCCTCGGCGACCAGACCGCCCCGTGGAAGCGGGTGGCCGACACGCAGAAATGCATCCGCGCCGGCGGCAAGCACAACGACCTCGAGGACGTCGGCTTCGATACCTATCACCACACGATGTTCGAGATGCTGGGCAACTGGTCCTTCGGCGACTACTTCAAGAAGGAGTCCATCCAGTGGGGCTGGGAACTGCTCACCAAGGTCTGGGGCATCCCGCCCAAGCGTCTCTTCGCCACCATCTACAATCCCGACAAATCGAAAGGCGATCCGGCCGAGCGCGACGAGGAAGCCTACGCCATCTGGGCGAAGATTTTCACCGACGCCGGCCTCGACCCCGCCGTCCACATCGTCAACGGCAACAAGAAGGACAATTTCTGGATGATGGGCGACACCGGCCCCTGCGGCCCGTGCTCCGAAATCCATTTCAATCTCCTCCCCTCCGACGACGAGAAGGCGGGCCGCGCGCTGGTGAACAGCTCCTCGCCGCGCTGCATCGAGATCTGGAACCACGTCTTCATCCAGTTCAACGCGAACGCCGACGGCACCTTCGCTCCGCTCGCCGCGAAACACGTCGACACCGGCATGGGCTTCGAACGCGTGGCAGGCATCCACGCCACGACAAAAGGGTTCAAGGACTTCTCCGCCGAGCCGTCGAACTACAACTCCGACGTCTTCAAACCGACCTTCGACAAGGTCGCTGCCCTCTCCGGCAAGACCTACACCGGCACCGTTCCGACCGAGCGCACCGGCCTAAGCGAGCAACAAACGATCGACGTCACCTTCCGCGTCCTCGCCGACCACGCCCGCTGCGTGTCCTGCGCCATCGCCGACGGCATCCTCCCCGGCAACGAAGGCCGTAATTACGTCATCCGCCGCATCCTCCGTCGCGGCATCATGTATGGCCAGAAAAACCTCGGCCTGAAGACCGGCGACTTCTCGTCTCTCGTCGCCCCCGTCATCGAGTCCCTCGGCGACGTCTTCCCCGAACTCAAAACCCAGCGCGTCATGGTTGAAAAAGCCATCCGCGCAGAGGAGGAATCGTTCGGCCGGACCTTGGACCGCGGGCTCAAAAAATTCGAATCAGCCGTCAACGCAACTTCAGGAGTGGTCCCTGGGTTCGACGCGTTTGACCTCTACGACACCTACGGTTTCCCGCTGGATATGACCCAGCTACTCGCCGCTGAGCGCGGAATGAAAGTCGATACGCATGGGTTCGAGGTCGAAATGGAAAAGCAACGCGAGCGCGGCCGTGCCGCCCGCAAGACTGACGTCATCGTCGCCGCCACCGAGGGCGAATCCGCCGCTGAGGCGACAAAGTTCACCGGCTACGGTATCGACGCCACCCACGCCACCCACGCCAAGCTCGTGGACGTTGTAAAGACCGAGAAGGACACCTACCTCGTCTTCGACCAATCCCCGTTCTACGGCGAGATGGGCGGACAGGTCGGCGACTCCGGCCATGCCCTCATCAACGGCACCAAGGTCGACATCGTTGACACCATCAAGGACAAGTCCGGCCGCCACCTGCACAAGATTGGAGGGCCGAGCTCCAGCTCGGCCGCGACCGTCACCATCGGCTCCGCCGCCACGCTCCACGTCGACTTCGCCCGCCGCCGCGCGATCTCCCGCCAGCACACCTCCGCCCACTTGCTCAACTGGGCTCTCCGCAAAACACTCGGCACGCACGTCCGCCAATTCGGCACGCACAAGACCCCCGACCGCCTCCGCTTCGACTTCACGCACTTCGAAGCCCTCACCCCGGCCCAGATCAAGGAGGTCGAGCAACTCATCAATGAGAAGGTCATCGACAACACCGGCGTTTACTACGCCACTGTGCCGCACGCGGAAGTCTCGGGCCGAGCCGACGTCCTCCAGTTTTTCGGCGACAAATACGGCAAGGAAGTCCGCGTCGTCCAGATCGGCGGCACTGCCGACGCCTCAGGCAAGGCGAAACTCGACGGCTATTCCATGGAACTTTGCGGCGGTACACACG
Source organism: Lacunisphaera sp. (assembly GCA_036568985.1). Classification (GTDB taxonomy): domain Bacteria; phylum Verrucomicrobiota; class Verrucomicrobiia; order Opitutales; family Opitutaceae; genus Lacunisphaera. The sequence continues at coordinate 15,919 of DATCRM010000233.1, forward strand.
TGACCACCACAGGCGAGATCGGCGTCATTAAAATCGTCGCCGAGATGGCCATCGCCGCCGGCACCCGCCGCATCGAGGCCGTCGCCGGCCAGGCCGCGCTCGACTTCATCGCCCAGGAGGAAGCCGCCCTCAAGACCGTCAACGCCCGCCTCAACGCCGGCACCAACGACGTCGCCACCAAGCTCGAGGCCCTGCTCGCCCAGCAGAAGGAACTCGAGAAGAAACTGAAGGCCTTCGAAGCCAAGGCGTCCGCGGGCCTCGCCGAAGAACTCGCCGCGACCGCCATCGCCAAGGACGGACTCAAGTGGGTCTCCGCCATTGTCACCGCCGAAAATCAGGACGCCCTCCGTTCCCTCGGCAGCCAGGTGCTGCACAAGGTCGGCGCCGGCGCGGTGGTACAACTCGGCGCCCTTTTCGACGGCAAGGCGGCGCTTGTCGCCTATTGCTCACCGGAAGCCATCAAGGCCGGACAAGCCGCCGGCAAGCTCATCGGCGCCCTCGCCGGCAAGCTCGGTGGCAAAGGCGGCGGCAAACCCGACTACGCCCAGGGCGGCGGCGGCGACGCCAGCAAACTGGCGGATGCCTTGAAACTGTAGGAGGGGCTTTACGCCCCGATTCATCGCGGCATGGAGGGCCCGCGTCCCTGCGGGCCGTGAAAGTGATGCCGCTATCCCACAACGGCCCGCAGGGACTCGGGCCCTCCAGCCGCTCTCACTCGTCGCGCAACGAAGAGACAGCGTCCCGGCGGTTGACCCCCGGCCGGGTTGTGGTTCCGTGGAGGCAATGTCCGCCCCCGCCCAAGTTGTCATCCTTGCCTTCAACACCAGCAACCAGCTTGCCGTCCGTCGCGCCGGAACGCGGTTGGGCCTGGCCTTCGTCGGCGCCGACGAGGCTATGGCCACGGCCCGGCTGGAAGCCTGCTTCAAGGAGCACACGCCGTCAGCGGAGTATTTCACCTGCACGGCTGGCGCACTCACCTATCGTGTGTTCTTCACCCAGGTGCGGGCGGAGCCGGCCGATGGCGAGATCAGCTTCCTTTCGCTGGAGCAGCTCGACCAGCAACGCGCGGCCCAAGCCCAATCATTGGCCGCCGTGCTCGCGGGTTTGGAGCCGCACCTGATCGAAATCCCCTACCTGCATCTCGGCGAGAACGACTACATCTACAAGTTCCGGGTCGAGCGTGACCGCAACCGCGACATCTACCAGCAGGACGATGCAGCCCGGGCGCTTTATCAGAGCCGCCTCTGCGAAGCCATCAAGACCCTGGCCCGCATCAGCGAGCGCACGGCCAGTGGCCCCGCCACGCTGGATTTCGGGGCCGTGCGTTACGTCATTCCGAGTCATTTTGGCTTTTGCCTCGGGGTAAAGAATGCCATCGAACGCGCCTATGAATCGCTGGCCGAGAATCCCGGCAAACGCGTGTTCATGCTCAGCGAGCTGATCCACAATCCCTTCGTCAACGAGGACCTGCTCCGACGCGGCCTGCGCTATTTGCAGACGGACAAAGGCGCACCGTTCACCACCGAGGGCCGGTCCGCCGCACACGCTCCTGGCGAAACGTTACTCTGGGACACCCTGACCAGTGAGGACGTGGTCATCATTCCGGCGTTCGGGGCGACCGATGAGGACAAGCAACGGCTGATTCGCAAAGGCATTCGCGTGGCGCAGTACGACGCCACGTGCATGCTGGTGGAGAAGGTCTGGAAGGCCGCCCGCGCCTTCGGCCGCGAAGGCTTCACGGTCATCATCCACGGCAAGGCCGAGCACGAGGAAACCAAGGCCACCTTTTCCAACACGCGGCGTCACGCACCGTCGCTCATCATCCGCAACCTCGACGAGGCGAAACTGCTCGGCGACTACATTGCGGCGCCGACGGAAGAGAAACGCGCCGCGCTGTTGAAGCGTTTTGCCGGCGTTCACACCCCGGGTTTCGATCCGGCCGTGCACCTCGACCGCCTCGCCGTCGTCAACCAGACGACGCTGCTGATGAACGAAACGGCGGCGATCATTGACTATTTCAAAACGGTCTTCGCCGCGAAATACGGTCCGACCGCGGGCCTCGACCACGTGGGCGGTGCCGGGCGCAAGGACACGCTTTGCTATGCGACCCAGGTGAACCAGGACGCATTGCAGCGGGCGCTGGCGGAGCCAATCGATGCCGCGTTTATTGTCGGAGGAAAGAACAGCTCGAACACCTATCAACTCTATCGCGTCTGCGAGCAAAAGCTCGGTGCCCGAGCTTTCTTCATCCAATCGGAAAACAGCATCCGTTCCCCGAACGAGATCGAGCACTACGTCTTTCCCAGCGCCAGCCACAAGATCCCCGGCCACACGGAAATCCGGCCGCTTTGGACTGATTGCACGACGCCCAAGACAGTGCTCATCACCGGCGGCGCTTCATGTCCGGATGGGCTTGTGCAGCAGGTGATCACCCGGATCAACTCATTCTTCCCGGCCGGCCAGTTGCGCAGCGTGGATGACGTCCTGGCGAGCCTTAGAATCTGATCGAAACACCGCCGCGAATGCCAACGGCGCTGCCGAAATCGATTTTGGCGACGCGGTCACCGAGCTTCTGCTCATAGTCGTTGAGCTGCTGTGCGGTGACGCCGCTGAAGAGACCCATCGTCTCATTCAGCGACCACTCGAGATTCAGATCGGCAAAATACCCAGCCAGAAACTGCGTAGTAGTGCTGCCAATGACGGTAGCCCCCGTAGTCATATCGGTCAGCTCGATTAACTTATCGGGCACTGTATCGACTGAAAACGATTCGCTGGCCGTGTAGCGGGTGCCGGCATAGCCGCCTGCGAAACCGGCACTGGCTGTCAGGCCAAGGTGCTCGGTAAGCTGAGTCCGCACCGCGGGTCCCAGTTTCACGAGGAAATAGGCGCCCTTTACCTGCCAGCGTCCGGTAACTTGGGCACCTCCGGCAATGGGAGGCCTATAGCCACTGATGGTCGAATCGGGAATCGCGCTCAGCGGAACAGTGTTTTCAACCGGGAGTCCGGTGGTCTCATCTGTCGGGGTACTCGGGTTACTAAGCTGGTCTGTCGGAACGGTCTTGCCGTTCAGTGAGTAATAATCCGTGTACGTGTTCAGGGTCGACGTTACCGTACCGGACGCCTTGCCGCCAATGTCGGTGAGGGAGATACCGGCCAGCAGCGCAAATTGGAAATGCCGTGTGCCCCGGCCAATGTCGCGTGATACCTGCAACTCCAAGCCTCCGGTTGCACCCTGCTTGCGACTGGTGGAGCCACCTTCGGAGGTGGTGCTGTAAATGTTGAATGCCACATAGCCATCGCGAGCCAATTGGGAATCATCAGCGGCCTGCCATTGCCGGGTGAGTCCGGGCGTGTAACTGAGATAGTCGCCGGCCGGTATTGGGTTGCCGTTGGCGTCGGGCATCGTCGCTTGATAGCGGCCGCCAGGCGTTGAGGTCTGGACGCCATTGGCATCGAGTTCGGTGCTTCGCGGAGAATCAACCGCGACTCCGCCATCCGTATAGATGCGGTTCTTCAGGCCCTCGGTCCCAGGCACGATCGTGTAGACCGATGCTATGGAGCCGAGATTCTTGAAATCGACGCGCGCACCCGAGCTTAAAACCCGGATGCCCACACTGACCTTGGTCTTCGGCGTGTACCAGCCATCCGGCTCACGGGACAAGGCCGCCATGCGTTCATCCTCTTTGGCGGATGTATCGGTCTGGGCGAAAACCAGCACCGGACCGGTCACAAGCGCGAGGAGGGAACAAATACGAAGCGAACGCAGGATCATGGGGAGTGGGATGTAGGCGTAGGGTTGCCGACTTGGAAAGGGGAAACTGACGAGGGTTCCCTGTCAGGCCTTTTCCATGGGCTCTTTCGGCTCGTCTTTGAGCACGCCGATTTGCCGGGCCAGGCGTTTGAGGTCTTCTTCCTTTTGTTCGAGTTCGGTCTCTTTCTCCTGTTGGGCCTGCATTTTTTCGAAAAGGGCCGTCTCGCTCTGGTTGAGGAAGTCTTCGCGCTCCTGCTGGGCCGCACGCTGTTCCTTGATTGAAGCTTCCTGTCGGTCGAGTTCCTCCTTGAGCTTGGCCAGCGCCTCCAGTTCGGCGGGATTGACGACGGCCCCTTCCGAAGCGACCGGCTGCTTGCGCATCGCATCAATCACCTTTTCGCGGGCCTGCAAAAGCGCCTCGCTCTCGGCGAGGGCTCGGTCCTTCTCGGCGAGTTTGTTCTCGGCGTCAGCCAAGGCCATCTCGCGCTCCCCCACCTTGGCCTCGAGGGCACGCAGCGCCTTTTCGAGTTCCTCAACCTGGGAGCTGCTGAGGGCGTTTTTACCGCCCCACGGGGCGCGCGAACTCGACATGATCGCATCGATCGATCGGCGGGCGGCGGCGGTGGCTTGGGATGCCTCCTGGGCCCGCTGCAGAGGATTCACGCGGCGCGGCAACACCAAGGGCTTGAGCCCGCCCGAGGGCTTGGCGGGAAACTTAATGCTGCCCGGCGGCGGGAAAGCGGGCGCGGCCGGTCCCGGAACCGCAGCTTTGGGCGGCGCAGAAACGGGGGGAACCGGTGGCATGGGCGCCCCGGGAGGAGTTGGCGTCTTGTTATCCACGAATGAGACTGAACGGGCTATCGCTTACCAAACAACCTGGAAAAGAATCCACCTTTCTTTTCCTCGGGGATGGTCGCAGCGGCGTGCCCCGCCGGAACCAAGTCCTTCAGAGCCACGCTCGCCAGACGGACCGCGATGGCTTCGCGAACCGGGTCGTTGATCACCACAAAATAGCGTTCGTACGTGCCGCCGTCGGCCAGGTGCTTCAGGAGCGCGGCCTTCTCGTCCTTGAACCACTCGAGCGCGGTGCCCAGCGTGATCCGCATCAAGGCCTCCATCTTATCCATTTGCTCCTTCGTCAGGGTCTTGGTGATGGCGGCATCGCTGTTTGATAATTTGGCTCCGTAGGATTTCGCCAGCGCCACCTGGTCGATGCGGGGAACACTGCCGGCGATCAGGCCGATTGTTTCGGCCAAGTGAAGGCCGGTGGTACCCTTGCGGTAGGGCAGAAATTTGCCAATACCTTCTTCATCGCCGTGCGTGAGCGCGTTCAGGGCATTCCTGAAATCGCCGCCGAGCACAACCTTCGTGGACATTTGCTGGCCCAGGTTGGCAAATTCGCCAATCGTCTTGATGCCTTCGGACGCACACACCACGCGCGTACCTTCGCTGAAATTCGCCAGCGACAAGGGAAATTTCTCGGGAATGCCCAGGCGCGCCAGGGTTTTGAGGATGGGATTCTCCTTCGCGGAAACCTCCTCGACCTGCGCGACCATGTCGCCAAACGGATCATCGAAAGCGAGCGTCTCCTTGAGAATCCCGATCAGATGGTCGGCCTTGTCCGCACTGCCTGCGATCTCCGGCAGCATCAACAGCTCGTCGTAATTGAACTCGATATATTTGGACGGTTTTTCGTCGTCGCCCTTGAGCGGCCACTCCTTCGTGTCGAGATTTTGCGCCAGACTGACCAGCGAGGTATCAGCCATGATCGACTGACGGAATTTCTTCCGGATTTCTTCCCATTCGGTGGAGTTAAACTTGGCCATGGTAGCGGTGGTGGGGACTGGGGATTAGGGTTATCGCGCGGCCGGAGCATTCTCGATGATCTCGGTGGCCAGCCTCATGTAATCGTTAGCCACGCTATCCGGCTCATCGCCTTCGGTGCCGACGAGAAACACCGGCAGACCGAGAGTGACGGCGCGGCGCACAATCATCGCATCGCGGATCTGCGTCGAACAAATCTTCGCCGAGGGCGCGCAGCCGCGCTTCTGGGTTTTGAACTGATTCAAACGAAGCTGCATGCGCATCTTTGGCACCTCGATATCGGTGTTCGCCTTGATCGAATTGAACACGATGCCGTAGACCTGCGCCGCAGGACCCATCGCCGTGGTGCGGAAACTGGCCGAGGTCTGCTGAAAGCGCAGCATCTTCTCAACCAAGAGAGTGAAACCGATAAGACTCAACGCATCGGGATTGGAGGGCACGTAAATCTCGCCGGCGCAATACACGCCATTCTGCGAGGCGCGCAACACGTTGGGCGGACAATCGAAAAGGATGAAATCGTAGTTCTCCTCGATCTCAGCGAGTTGTTCCTGAAAAATAACGTAGGACGGACGCTTCGGGTCGGGCTTATATTCGCCTTCGAGATCAACGAGGTTGAAAGTCGTCGGAACGAGATCGAGACCCGGCAAAAGTTTTTCGCCATCCTTGCCCTCAACTACATCTTTCACGACACAATCCTTCAATCGAGCGGTGCCCGGATCGAAAATCGAATAGATGGATCCCACGCCGGTGGAGTTGATTTTGTTCCAACGCTCCAGCTTCATGAGCCAAATGCTTGCGTTGGACTGGGTGTCGAAATCCATCAGCAGAACCCGCATGCCCCGTCGAGCGAGGCTGGCCGCTGTATTTACGATCAGCGAGGTCTTGCCCACACCACCCTTGTAATTGAGGAAGGCTATCTTGCGTGCCATTTGTATGTTAGATGGGCACAAGATGGCACAGGATGCAAGGTGTGCCAGATAAAAATCTTACTAAGTTGGGGTTTCAAACGGAATCCCACACGGTTTTAAATTCCATGAAATGACCTCGCTCAGTTTGCAGGAACAATACGCTCCCACCAGTCGTTGCTTCGGCTGCGGACCAGCCAACCCGCAGGGCCTCCGCATCAGAAGTTACGTGCAAGGAAAAACGATCTTGGCCACGTGGCTGCCAGCCGAACACCACCAAGCTTTTCCAGGCATGCTGAACGGCGGGATCATTGGTACTCTTCTCGATTGCCACAGTAACTGGGCCGCCGCATGGCACCTGATGCAAACCAATGGACTTGATCGCCCGCTCTGCACGGTGACGGCAGACTACGCGATCAAACTGCTCCGGCCAACTCCGCTTGATGGCCCCGTCGAACTCCGAGCGTTCATCACAGAGTCATCCGCCGAAAGAGCTGTCGTCGAAGCTCAGCTGATATCAGGCGACAAAACCCGGGCGACATGCCGCGGCACCTTTGTCGCTGTGCGCCCGGGACATCCCGCCTATCATCAGTGGTAGATTCGATTCGTCACGAAATCGTCACCTGCCGCACACCTGTCCGTCACGCAAATGGGGCAGACTCCCGGCGATGCCATTTCGCGCCAAAATCCTCGCCGTCGACGATGAACCCGAGCTCACCGACCTGATGCAGTACCACCTGGTTCGGGCCGGCCACTTCGTGACCACCGCAGCCAACGGTTGGGAAGCCATCCACGCGGTTCGCACCAACCGTCCCGACATCATCCTGCTCGACCTCATGCTGCCCGATCTCGACGGGTTCGGCGTCTGCGAAATCCTGCGACGTGACCCCAAGACGGCCACCATCCCGATTATAATCGTCTCGGCTTGGTCGTCGCCCGACTCGCGCAACCTCGGGCTGGAGCTCGGTGCCCTCGATTATCTGACGAAACCGTTCAGCCCGCTCGAGCTGGTCGAGCTCGTCAATCGCCTCGTCCACGCCCGAGCGAGCTGATCGGTGCGCCACCGGTCACCGTTCGGCACTGAACTCGATCGGCACCACCATGCGGAATCGAATCTTTCGCCCGTCGAGCATACCCGGCTCAAACCGCCAGCGCAGCACTGCGCGCACCGCCGGTTCAACGAATTCCCGATGAGTCCACTTGATCGCTTCGGCGCGCATCACCCGTCCGCTCGTATCCACCACAAACTCGACGGAAACGGACCCGCTGATGCCATCATGCCGTAGCGACGTGGGATAATCAGGCGAAGGTTGCACCATTGCGCGCGGCACTCGATCAAGTCGAGTTACGCCCACAATTCCTGTCGCTCCAAGATCTCCCGGTCCCACCCCCAGTCCACCCACCAAGCCGGTGTGATCGACGAGCGTCTTTACCGGATTGATCGCCGGATCGTAACGCGAAACGGGCACCGTAAACGTCGTGCGGTCATTCGGCAGCTCTGGCACGTCGGGAATGCTCGGCAGCGGACTGGGCGGACCGCCCGCCTCGCCACTCGGGCGATCTTCAGGATCGAGCGGGATTTCGATCGGGTCGACCGGTGGTATCGGTCGCATGGCGCCGCCTTTCTCAGGCGGGTCCACGTCCCGGGCCGTGATGTCGGTAATGCTGAGGAAAAGCGCGCCATGCAGGCTCGCTGCGATGATGACCGGCCATTTGTAGCGTTCGATGTTCATGGGTGTCTCCATTGCATACGACGTGCGGCGGCGGACTTCCTTAGGCGAAATCCATCGTTGCTCACGTCGTTCCGGCGCCGGATCATCACAAGCGGTGAAAGCAACCGACCTCGCCTACAACCAGGCTCTCGGCATTCGCGTCGCTCCGGCTGGGGCCGCCCATCTGCTTGAACTGCCAACCGCTCCGCTGGTCCGCAATCATCTCGGTACCGTGCATGCCGCCGCCCAATTTTCCCTGGCCGAAGCCGCCAGCGCCGAATGCCTGCAGCGCCACTTTGCGACCGCAATCGGCAACGTGTTTGCGGTCGTCCGCAGCGTGGAAGTGAAATACCGCCGGCCCGCCACCGATGATCTGCTCGCCTTCGGAATGCCGGACGAACTGACCCGCGAAGGGTTGGTCGCGGCTCTCGCCGAACACGGACGCGCGACTGCGGTGATCCTGATTGATCTCAAGGATCGCGGCGGCACGCTGACCTTCCATGGCAAGTTCGAGTGGTTCATCTCGCGGGTCGCTCCGCCTCATTTTTAGCCGGCTTCGATTGACGGGCGCCGTTGCGCTCGCCGTTATGGCTTTGGCCGGCAGTCGCGCCGAGATGCCCGGCTACCTGCGAGCCGCTCTGACAGCCTTCAACCCCGGCATGCCGGATGGCTGGGCCTACACGCTCACCACTGTGCGCAACAACCACTCCATGACCGAGCGCTTCGATCCCACCCAGCCGCCGGCTGCGCAATGGACCTTGCTCGAACTTGAAGACCGCACTCCGACCCAGGATGAAATTGAGAAATATGCCCGCTCCCGATCGGCCGGTCCCGGCGGTACCCAGACGACCTTCAAAAAAGACGACATCGATCCCGGGACCTTTGTTCTGCTGAAGGAGGACGACGCGCAGGCCGAATTCACCGCGACTTTCCGCGAAACCTCCACCGGCGCCGACAAGATGCTCGGACACCTGATCCTGCATCTGACGGTCGACAAGCGTTTGCCGCATGTGGCTGCCTGCGTGCTTGAGCTGAAGGAACCTTATTCCCCGGTGCTGGGCGTGAAAATGAACGAACTGCGCGTGGAAACCCGCTTCAGCCTTCCGGCGGAAGGACGACCGAGTGTGCCCATGGAAGTGACGTCGCGGTTCGCCGGGCGCATTTTTTTCATCTCCACCGGCGAAAACCTCCGCCTTACCTACCGCGATCAGGCGCCGCCGCAAATGGAGCTATCACGTTGACTTTACGGGATAATGCACAGCCTTAGCGGATTGCCTCCCCTCACGTGAAAAGCCTCTCGTTCCGCTGGCAACTGACCCTTTTCATTTTGATGATCTGCGGTGTGACGCTGTCGCTCGCACTCGTGGGCTTGTATCTTTACGACCAGCGCCAGTTCAGCGAGGAGGTTCAGTCGAGGCTGGAAAAAACCCAGTTCCTGATGACCGGCAATCTCGCGCCTTTGCTGGAACAGAATCCCGAGGCTGCGGATCTGCAGCTTGGCTCGCTCGGCGTTGACGCCCAGATCGCGGCCGCCGCCGTCTACACCCCTGAGGGCAAAATGCTCGCCCGCTACGTGCGCGCGGGAGCCACCGAGGTCATCCCGCCGCCACCGCGGGGCATGACCCCTTTGTTCGACAGCCACCGCGCCGTGGTCTGGACGCCGGTCACGGTGGGCGGCCGGACCCTCGGTTTGCTTTACCTTAAGGCCGAGCTCAGCGAAGCCGAAAAGAAACGCTTCAGCACCCTGCTGCGGGTCGCGGTCATCATTTTCAGCGCCGCCGCGTTCCTGGCCATCAGCGTCGCCTTTCGCCTGGGCGGCCGGTTCACGCAACCCATCACCGAACTCGCCCAGGTTTCCACCTCGGTTGAGCGCACCCACGATTACAGCCAGCGTGTCGAGAGCACCGCCAGCGGCGAGATCGGGGAATTGATCGAGTCCTTCAACTCCATGCTCGAGCGAATCCAGTCGAAGACCGCCGAACTGGACCAGGCGCGCCTCACGGCCGAAGGCGCCAAGGAACAGCTCGAGGAAGCCAACCGGACGCTGGAAGCCCGCGTCGAGGACCGGACCAAGCTCCTCGCCAAGGCCGTGAAGGACGCAGAGGAAGCCAGCAAGGCCAAGAGCAGCTTCCTCGCGAAGATGAGCCACGAACTTCGCACCCCGCTTAATGCCATCATCGGTTACAGCGAAATCCTGCGCGAAGACGCCATGGACGACGGCGCCACCCGCACCGCCGACGATCTCGACAAGGTCCTCAACGCCGCCCGCCACCTGCTCGGATTGATCAACGACGTGCTCGATATCTCCAAGATCGAGGCCGGCAAGATGGAACTCTACCTCGAAAGCTTCGACATCGGGAAAATCGTCAACGAGGTCCTCGCCACCGCCCAGCCGCTCATCGCCAAGAAAGGCAATTCGCTGGCCCTCGACTGCCCCGCCGACATCGGCACGATGCATGCGGACGCCACCAAGGTGCGCCAGATGCTCCTCAAC
>DATCRM010000234.1:0-4148 GCA_036568985.1 Lacunisphaera sp.
GATCTCAACTGCGATCTGGGCGAGGGCGCCGGTCATGATGCTGAGCTGATGCCGCTGATTTCCTCGGCCAACATTGCCTGTGGCGCGCACGCCGGCGATGAGGCGACGATGCGGGCGACGGTGAAACTGGCGCTCAAGCACGGGGTGTTGATTGGGGCGCATCCGGGTTTTCCGGACCGGGAGAATTTCGGGAGGAAAGAATTGGCTGCGAGTGCGCACGAAATCCACGGTTGGGTACTCGCGCAAACACAACGCCTGCTCGGCATTGCCGGGGACTGCGGTGCGAGGGTGCGTCACGTCAAGCCCCACGGAGCGCTCTACAATCTCGCGGCGCGCGATGCCGGCGTGGCGCAGGCCGTAGCCGAGGCCGTCTATGAAGCAGACCCGCGTCTGCTGTTGATCGGATTGGCGGGGAGCCGGCTGATCGACGCCGGCGCGACATGCGGCCTGAACACGATGAACGAAGTATTTGCCGACCGCACCTATCAGCCGGACGGCTCGCTCACCCCGCGCGCCCGCCCGGACGCCGTGATCCGCGATGAAGCGGCCGCCGTGGCCCAAGTGCTGCGCATGATCCGGGAAGGCAGGGTGATCGCGACGGATGGCAGCGAAGTTGAAATCAAACCGGATACCATTTGCCTTCACGGCGACGGGCCGCGGGCGATGGCGTTTGCGCAGGCGGTTAACATGGCGTTGCGCGCGGCAAACGTGACGATTCGCGCTTAAGCCGGTGGCGAATCACTGTTTTGTCCGCCGGCGCCAGGCGACCAGCGAACCCCCCAGGCCGAGGAGGAGGGCGCCGTAGGCGGACGGCTCGGGCACGGGGGTGATCTGTTTGTCGTAGGACTGCCACTTGGTGTTGTCGCCGGAAAAAGTGGGGCTGTTGAAGACCACTTGATTCATCGGGATGGCCCCGGTGGTGTCGAAGCTGGCGCCGGTCCAGTTCTGGGTGACGAAGGAATCGGCGGCGTCGACCCAGTTGATGATGTTGAGCGTGACTCCGGCGCTGATGTTGAAGTTGGTGAGATTCAGCGCGGCATCCGTTCCGCCGAAGTCGATGGTGCTGTTGGCAGTGACGTTCAGGGTGGTGATCGTCGTGCTGGTGCTGCTGAGTTTGAGCGTGCCGCCCGCAAGGGCCAGGGTGTCAAAGGACTGATTGAAGGCCAAATCCAGCGTGCCGGCGCTGATCGTCGTGGTGCCTGAGTAGCTCTTGTCGTTGCTCCCGAAAATCAGCGTGCCGGCACCGAGTTTGTTGAGTCCATTTGTGCCGGTGATGTTGGTGCTGACCGTCGTCGTTAGTCCCGAGGCTACGGTGAAGTCAGGGGACGCATCATTGAAGTTGATGGCTGTGCCGCCGGAGAAAGTAACGATGCCTTCCTCAATGGTGACGCTGGATGCGTTCTGGGTGCCGGAGACAGTGATGGTATAAGTCTGGCCGGTGGCACTGGTGCTTGCGCTGAAAACGGCATTGCCACCCGAGGTGAAGGTGTTGCGTGAACCCGAGCCGCTGGAATTGGTGTTCCAGTTTTGGGTCGCGGTGTCCCAAGTACCGTTCAAAGTGGATCCCGTCCCCGCGCCGGATCCACTGGTGCGATCCCAGTAGAACGTGGTCTGGCCTTTTGCCGTGACCGCCATACCCACGACGCACCCCAGTGTCAGCAGGGCTGAGCGGGAGCCTTTCGCCGCAATATGGAGTAACGGATGCACGGCAGGGGAGGAGGTGATGGGGTAAATATACCTACCTGCAGATGATTTCCCAGACTAAAATAGGGTGAAACTCCTAGATGCGTTTCGGTGGCCAGTCCAAGTTCTCAAATCGCCGACAAGAACAGCCCTTTCAGCGGGTTAACTCAATTGTTAAATCTGAATAGGGCCACGTCGCCGTCTTGGAAGACGTATTCCTTGCCTTCCAAGCGGTATTTGCCGGCGTCCCGGGCGGCGGCGACGGAGCCGAGGCGCGTGAGGTCTTCGTAGGAAACGATCTCGGCTTTGATGAAGCCTTTTTCGAAATCAGTGTGGATCACGCCGGCGGCTTGGGGAGCCTTCCAGCCTTTCTTGATCGTCCAGCAGCGGACTTCCTTTTCACCGGCGGTGAAATAGGTCTGCAGACCGAGCAAGGCGTAGGTGCCCTTGATGAGCGAGGACACGCCCGAGTCATCGACGCCGAGATCCTTGAGGAACGCCTTTGCGTCCTCAGGAGGGAGATCGATGAGCTCGGCTTCGATCTTGGCGCTGATCGGCACGTACGCGGCGTCGTGGTGCGTGCGGACGTACTCCGCGACTTTCTGGACAAATGGATTTTGCTCGGCGGTGGCGAGGTCGGACTCGGCGACGTTGCAGGCGAAAAGCACAGGCTTCGCGGTGAGAAGCTGGAAGAGCTTCATCAGCGCCACTTCTTCCGGAGTGGCCGGCAGGGTGTTAGCGGTCTTGCCGGCGTTCAGGTGCGGTTCGAGTTTTTGCAGCAAAGCGAGTTCGATGACAGCTTCCTTGTCGCCGGCTTTCGCGGCCTTTTGCGTTTTGGGCATGCGCTTGGCCACCGCATCGAGATCGGCGAGCACAAGCTCGGTGGTGATGACCTCGATGTCGCGGACGGGGTCCACGCCGCCCATGGTGTGGACCACGTCGCTGTCCTCGAAGCAGCGCACGACCTGGACGATGGCGTCGACTTCACGGATGTTTGCCAGGAACTGATTGCCGAGGCCCTCGCCCTTGCTGGCGCCAGCCACGAGGCCGGCGATGTCCACGAACTCGATCGCGGCGGGCACCACGACGTTGGTTTTCGCGATGGTCTTGAGCACATAGGCGCGCTCATCGGGCACGATCACCACGCCCACGTTGGGATCGATGGTGCAGAAAGGATAATTGGCGGCCTCGGCCTTGCGGGAGCGGGTGAGGGCGTTGAAGAGAGTGGATTTGCCTACGTTAGGCAGACCGACGATGCCGGCTTTGAGCATAAAATTGGGAGCGTTAAGGGTCGGATGGAGGGGTGGCACTGGGGGCTTGACAAGGGCAAAGTTGTTCCGTCCATTCTGACCCTTTTCCAAACAACTCCGCTTCCAGCAAAGTTAACTGACACATCACATGGCACTCAAAATCCGTCTTTCCCGCTTCGGCACCAAGAACGAACCCCACTACCGCGTGGTCGTGGCTGAGGAGCGTTCCCGCCGCGATGGCGACGCCGTCGAGCAGATCGGCGCCTACAACCCCCGCGCCAAGGGCAATCCGCTGACCATCAAGCTCGACCGCGTGGATTACTGGGTCTCGAAGGGCGCCAAGCCGACGTCGACCATGCACGCCATGATCAAGCGCGCCAAGCGCGCCGCGGCGGCCACCGCCTGATTCTGTTTTAACACAGAGATCGCGGAGGACGCAGAGTTCCTATCCTTGAGCCTCGGCTGCGAAGTCGGGGCTTTTTGTTTTTCTCCGTGTTCTCTGCGTCCTCTGTGTTTAAATTCAGTCTCTCATGCGCATTGACGTCCTGACGCTGTTCCCCGCCATGCTCGACGGATTTTTTTCCGAGAGCATGCTGGGCCGCGCCCGGGAGGCGAAGCTGCTCGAGATCAACGTCCGCAACACGCGCGACTGGGCAACCGACAAACATAAGACGACCGACGACCGCCCCTTTGGCGGCGGGGCAGGGATGGTGATGAAATGCGAACCGATCTTTGCGGCACTGGAAGAGCTCCAGACACCCGGTTGCCGGCGCATTTATCTGACGCCGGATGGCGCGCCTTTTACGACCGCCAAGGCCGAGGAGCTCTCGAAGCAACAACATCTTATTCTGCTCAGCGGCCACTACGAGGGCATCGACCAGCGCATCCGCGACACGCTGATCGACGAGGAGATAAGCATAGGCGATTATGTGCTGACCAACGGTACCTTGGCGGCGGCCGTGGTCATCGATGCACTGGCCCGTTTCATTCCAGGTGTACTCGGTGAAGAAAAGTCGTTGACCAGCGAAAGTTTCACCCGCAACTTGCTCGACTTTCCCAATTACACGCGTCCCGCCGTTTACCGCGGCATGTCCGTGCCGGAAGTGCTCCTCCAGGGCAACCACGGCGAAATCGAGAAGTGGCGGCACGCGCAGCAATTGGCAAAGACCGCGAAAATTCGTCCCGATTTACTCAAAAAACAGCCATGAACCAGAT
>DATCRM010000235.1:0-12097 GCA_036568985.1 Lacunisphaera sp.
CTGACCAGCCAGGGACGGGGTTTCGGTGGAAATGAGGCGGACGGTGACCGAGAGGATGAGAAGTGAGGCGGTGAAAAGGCGGCGCATTGGACAGAAGGGGTAACTACGAGTGGACACTAATCGGGCCCTTATCCCAATCAGTTTTGACTACGGATTGCTTCGCGGTGGGAAGCGGTGCGCTACAAAGAGAGCGTCCGGTAATTTGACGGCGCGGCCGAAACGATAAGCGTGTGGGCGTTTTAATATCCCCAACACCCAGCCAATCAGGTTGGTCACAAAAAGCGCAGAAATCACAGAAAGGCTTTTTGCGCCTTCTCTGCCTTTGGTGGCAAATCGGTTTGTCTTCCTGTTTCTCCCATGAAAATTCCACGCCTGTTCGCTCTGTTTTTGTGTCTTTCCACGCTCGAGGCCCAGGATGCCACGACTCCTGCTCGCAAGCCCGGCGACTATCCGCTCACGGCGGATTCGCTACCGCAGGACGGCGTGCCGAAAGGCCGGCTGGAAGGTCCGTTCGAATGGCGCAGCCGGATCATTCGGGGCACCGTGCGCCGTTACTGGGTTTATGTGCCGGCCCAGTACACCGCCGACAAACCCGCCGGCCTGCTCGTTTTTCAGGACGGTCAGCGGGCGCTCAACCCGAAGGGCCCGCTGCGGGTGGACCAGGTGATGGAAAACCTCATTCATAAAAAACAGATGCCGGTCTCCCTCGGGCTTTTTATTACGCCCGGTAATCTGAGCGACCATTACCCCGACAATCTTGGCACGAACAACCCGGACAACCGCGCGGCGGAATACGATGCGCTCAGCGACGCCTACGCCCGGATGTTGGTCGAGGAGCTCATTCCCGAGCTGAAAAAAACCTACAACCTCAGCGATGACGCCGACAAACGGGTCATCGGCGGCACGAGCAGCGGCGCCATCTGCGCCTGGACCGTCGCGTGGGAGCGGCCCGATCAGTTTCGCAAGGTGATCAGCATGATCGGCAGTTACACATCGATCGGCTACCGGCCCGCGCACGGCAACCAGCCCATGATTCCCGGCGGCGATCTCTATCCCGGCCTTATCCGGAAAACGCCGCCGAAAAACATCCGGATTTTTTTGCAGGACGGTTCCAACGACTTGAACAACGAGCACGGCAACTGGTTCCTGGCCAACCAACAGATGCTGTCTGCGCTTGAATATGCCAATGCGACCGCCGACCGGCAGAAGCTGGACGGCCCGCGGTACGACGTGAATCACACGTGGGGCGACGGCGCCCACTCCGACACGCACGGCGGGGCACTGTTGCCCGACATCCTGCGGTGGATGTTCCGGGATTGGAAAGGCGATTGAACGGGCGGGATTAAACACAGGGCCACGAGATCAAAAAGAACGGAACTGTGGCGGCGGTCCATGGTATGCCGCTGTTAGTCCTCACTCGTGAACAACGACCAGGCGTGCAACGATAATCCCGCCGAAATTTTGGCCACAAAAGGCTCATAAAGCGCAAAAGGAGACGGACCGGGGTCTGGTTTTGCGCCTTCTGCGCCTTTTGTGGCCATTTGGTTTCGGTTCCGCCGGGTTGGGTGAATTGGATCGCGGCAGTTGCCTTCAGTCTTCGGGTCTCTGTGCCTTTGTGGTGAAACCTGTCTGGGCGCTTGGACTTTTGGCTCGGCACGGTTGGACCCGTGGACTTTGCTCCCGGCATGCGCGCACTGAAAATCCTCTTCGTCACTCCGGAGGTTGAGCCCTTCGTCAAGGTCGGCGGATTGGCCGACATGGTCGGCGCCCTGCCCAAAGACCTGATCGCGCTTGGTCACGATGTGCGCGTCGTGTGCCCCGCCTACGGCTCGGTGCGCCGCAGCGACTCCTGGCACGCGCTGCCCGAGCCGTTGGGCGTGGAGGTCGGTGCTGCCACCCAGTGGGCCCGCACGTGGCAGACGGTGCTGCCCGGCTCGAGCGTGCCCGCGTATTTCCTGGAGAACCACGAGCACTTCGCCCGGCCCGAGGTTTACACCGGGCCATGGGGCGCGCACGCGGACAACGACATGCGTTTTGCCTTTCTTTGCCGCGGCGCGCTCGCGCTCTGCCAGCAGCTCGACTGGATCCCGGACGTGATCCATTGCCATGACTGGACCACGGGCCTGCTGCCGGTGATGCTAAACACGACATTGCGCGACACGCCGCTGGGCCGCGCGGCGACGGTGTTCACGATCCATAACCTCGAGCACCAAGGCTGGTCCCCGGCGCGCGTGGTGGATTTCGCGCGTCTGCCCTGGAGCGAGGTGCGCCGCGACGGAATCGAGTCCAATGGCATGGTCAACCTGATGAAGGCGGGCCTCTACCACTCGACCAAACTCTCCACCGTGAGCCCGACCTACGCCGGCGAGATCAAGACGGCGGACGGCGGTTTCGGCCTCGACGGCGTGCTGCGTTACCGCGCCGGCGACCTCGTCGGCATTCTCAACGGCATCGACGACCGGTCATGGGATCCCGCGCGCGATACCGTGCTGCCCGCGAACTACTCGGCTGCCAATCTGGCGGGCAAGGCGGTGTGCAAGGCGAAGCTGCAGGAGCGGTTCGGTTTGGAGCAGAATCCGGCCGTGCCCGTCTTCGGGGTGGTGTCGCGGCTTGCTTCGCAGAAAGGCCTCGATCTGCTGGCCGATGCCTTGGCGGGCATCATGGACCGGATGAACCTCCAACTGGTGCTGCTGGGCAGCGGGGAGGCGCGCTTGGAAAACGACTTCAACTGGGCGGCCGGCGCCTACCGCGGACGCGTTGGCGTGCACATCGGGTTCGACGGGCGGCTGGCGCGTTTGATCCAGGCTGGCGGCGATTGCTTCGTGATGCCGAGCCGCTCGGAGCCCTGCGGTCTCACGCAGATGTATGCCATGCGCTACGGCACGCTGCCGATCGTGCGCGCAACGGGCGGGTTGGTGGACACGGTACAAAATTTCGTCGAGGGGCAGCCGGTCGGGACGGGTTTCGTGTTCAACGACGCCACCGTCGGGGCCTTGACCGACACCATCGGCTGGGCCTGCGCCACGTGGTACGACCGGCCGAAGGAATTCGTGGGCCTGCAGCAGCGCGCGATGGCGCAGGATTTCTCGTGGCGGGCCAGCGCGCCGCATTATGTGCAGCTCTATCGCTGGGCGGTGGAGGCCCGCCGCGGGGCCGCGGCGGAGTAGTTGGTAATTCGTATTTAGTGGTTGGGCTCGGACAGGCGTAGTCGCGCTCATGCGACTTTGCGCACGTGATGGTCGAAAAACTTTTTCTGAGGAGGATTCACCACAAAGGCACGAAGACACAAAGGGTGGAACTCCTTCGAGCTTTGTGCCTTTGTGATTCATGGTTCGGGGACTTTCGGGAATACACGGTGGAATGATGCCGACCGCTTGGGATTCGGTTTGCTCCGGTCGGCAGAACCCGCAGGCTCCCGAAAAACTGGCAGCTCGGGTCCTGGGCCGGACCTGATTTTCGCTAGAACGCATGCATGTGGGGGGCGTGGTGTAACCCGAATGGGAGGTTGGGACTGGCAATGTGAGCAGGCAGATTCACCGCACGCGGAGCCTTACGATTTAACGCGGAGCGCGCGGAGTTCGCGGAGAAATCGCGCTGCACTCTTCGCGGCCCTCCGGTTTTCTCCGTGTTGAAAGCCGGCTTGTTTTTTGGAAGGAGGAAAGGCTCAAGCAACGTCAACGAGGCCGGTTGCCATTTCCGACAAATCAGATGGCGTATCGGTGGCTGTCCGACCGCCAGCTTGCAGCTAATCCCTTAAAAAGATTGGATTGACTGGGAAATGGGCAACTGCCCCTTGCCAGTCTAAAACATGAAAATCGCGCCCGTCTTCCTGATGTCTACTGCGCTGCTCTGTTCTGCCGTTGCCGCGGACTATTCATCGTATTCGACAGCGAAGCATCCGAAGGCCCAAGGCGTGAACATCAAGCTCGATTTTCCAGCGACATGGACGTCTCGCGACAATCCGCAACCGGGTGTCGTTCACGAATTTCGTGACCCCGCTTCCGGAGGACGGGATGCGTTGATCGTTGTGGTTCCCACATCTCAACCACGGAAAGCGACGGCCAAAGAATTTCGGAAATCCTTCGAGCTTTCGGACGCGCAGGAGCGCATTATGCCGGGCGCGCACCACGGAAAGAAAGAGTTCGTCGAAGGTTTGGATTTCCCATGTGTCGCTCTGGATTACGACCTTGCGATTCCGCAGTTGGCCCCAGCAGTCGCCCAGGTCCGCAATTACATCATCCTCATTGGAGGGAAAATGGTTCAGATTCAGTTTTATGGTGTAGCACCGCCGTCAGAGGATATCCGGGCAAATCGCGAGGAGATGATGCAGCATGTCATCCGAAGCATCAGAAAGGGCTAGGCGTCAGAGGGAATGAAAGGACGGGTTGGGAGATGGTGATCTTGAAAGGGGAATGTCAGGCGAAATCTCCTGCGACTTGACGCGGACGGGCTTGGATTCTTCGCTCGGCTCAGAATGACGGAAGCGGACGGGCGGGGGCTGACTTGCCTTGTAAGCGGACTAGTTGCGCCGAGGGAGCGGGCCGCCCATTTCCCACAAATCATGGCGTATCGTTGGGCGGTCCGACCGCGAACTTGCTGCGGCTCCTTTGGAAATCTGAGACTGATTGGGGATGGGTAACCGACCGCTTGCCAGCACCCGTCTATAACGTTGATCTAGCCAAAAAAATGAAACGACTCTTCCTCCTCCCATTTCTTGTCGTTGCGCTTCACGCGCAGCCAGCATTCTACCAGCCCGATGGTTGGGCACTGGGCACCGAGTTTCCTGGTACGCCCAAGGCTTCCGAAAAACGCGGCAAAATGCCTCAAGGTGAGCTCGTCGAGTTGCGGGCGTACTTCGAAAAGGGCGGTGAAGTTTACGCAGTGGAGCGCGTGCTTTATCCCATTCCACTGCCTCCCGAGAAGCATGACGTTGGGTACGAAGGAGGAAAGCGCGGTATGTTGCGGGCGAATCCCGGTGTGATTAAGAGCGAAGAAAAGATTTCCATTTGTGGCTACGAAGGTCGCCGGTACCTCGTGGAGCGCAAGAATGGCGCGCGTCTGACCGACCATCGCGTGGTGATCGTAGGAAACGAGGTATACCAGTTCGCTTATGAGAGATTCACGAAGGATGAAGCGTCACCAGCGTCTGAGGCGTTCTTCTCGAAGATCGCGGAAAAGAAGGGCTAACTCCAAGCAGGCTACCGCCGTAGACCAATCGCAAAAAGCATGAGTATTGTATCCCGCATTGCCCTGTTTTTCGCCCTGTTGCCTGGCATTTTATACGCTGGCGGGCCATTCACGGTATCGCTGCCGGCCGGTTTCTCAGGGCCGGAAATCACCGCAAAAGGGCCGATGCAGCTGTTCGCTTACTCACGAGCCAGCGCTGCGCCGAGCGTGAAGGCTTTGTTTCAGGTTACCGTCGTCACTATTCCGCCAGAGGGGCGGGGCGATAGTCTGGAAAAGATGCTCGGCAGCATGCTCCGTGGCGTGGAGCGGCGCCGAAGCGAGTTCAAAAAGAGTGCATACAGCAAGGGGTCGCTTGGATCTGTCGAGTCATTGTCGGTAGACTGGGAAGGCGTGGGCGAAGGGCGCCAGATGCAGGGCAGGATGATTTGTGCGGTCTCCGACGGGCGATTGTATTGTGTCCACTTTCAAGACACAGCCTCGGCCTGGCCGCAGTCGCTGCCCGAGATCGAAAAAGCACTTAAAACCTGGGTGTTCTCAAAGTGACGGGACGGAAAAGGACTGGGGCCGCGGATGTTGATGCCGTAGGGAAATCTGCGACGATCTGACTAACTAGAACGGGCTTGGATCCTTCGCGGGGCTTCCGCCTTCGCCAAGGCTTCGGCGGATTCGGCGGGATGACGGAAGTGGGGATGAGAATCGAAGGCTGGCTAATGAGCGGCCGAGCCAACCTGCGCGGAGCGCAGGTTCCACCTTGATTCAATCGGCCCGGCGCGCCCGGCGGTCGCGCCCTACCTCACGCTTCCAGGCTGTAGAAAGCGTGTGAGCCTTCGTAGTCGGTCACGGCGTGGCGGCCGAGGCTGCGGGCGGTGGCGGTGAGGTCGAGGGAGACGGCGGCGGCCTCGCTCAGGACGCAGGTGGAGCCGAGCGGTTTTGTGGATTTCTCGATGCGGAAAAGATAGATGACGTCTGAGCCCGCCAGGTTTTCGCCCTGCAGGCCGCCGCTGATGCGCACGTTGCCTTGATGAAGCAAAATGCGGAAAGGGCGGGGGCTCGAGGGCTGTACCGCGACGAGCTCGCGTAGGGCCGTGGTGACCTTGAAGGGCGAATGCTTGTCCTGCCGCCAGTACGCGAAGATCGCGTCGCCGAGGTAGGCGTTGATGGTGCAGCCGGCGCGAACCAGGATCGGGCGCACCAGCTCGAGCCATTTTTTGAAATCCTCGGTCGCGGCATCGGTGCCGACGCGCTGCGTGTGCGCGGTGAAGCCGATGATGTCCAGCATGAGCAGCCAGCATTTGCCGGAATGGATGAGCACCGAGGTCGCGCCGTCATCGGTCATCTGGCCGGGGGCGTGCTGACAGCGGTAGACGAGGGCGACGTCGCCGAGCTCGACCTTGTCGCCATCGCGCAGCGGCGCGACCTGCTCCAAGCGGATGCCGTTGAGATAAGTGCCGTTGGTGCTGCGCAGGTCGGCGAGCAGGTAGCCGCCGCCGGGGCCGGGCTGGAGCATCGCGTGGCTGCGGGAGATGCCCGGGAAATCGACCAGATGGGTGCAATTCGCGCCGCGGCCGAGCGTGCAGGCTCCTTTATCGAGCCAGAGCATGCGGCCATCCGCCATCTCCAGCCAGGCTTGGGGCAGAGGGGTGTCCATCGCGGGGATTGCTTTACTTGATCCGCAGCCGCCAGAGATTGTAGGCGCCGCCGCGGTTCGAGAGGAAGTAGACGATGTTGGGGTCGGTGGGGGACCAGGCGGGCTGGATGTCGTCGGAACCATTGGCCGTGAGCTGCTGGATTTGCGATCCGTCGGCGTTCATCACGTAGATGTTGTTGTTATGGCGGCCCTGATCATCTGCATCGCGATCGGAAACGAAAAGGATGCGGACGGGGTTGGAGAAGCTGGCGACGGGGTTGAAACAGTTGGCGTTGAGGAACGAGTCATCCGAGATGATGGCGGTTTCGAGCCGGCCGTCGGGCTCGACGGAATAGATCTGGCGCTTGCCGTTGGACTGGTCGGGCCGGGTGAGGTAGATCTTGGTGGGTTCGCGGTGGCTGACCTCGTCGGCGTTGATCTGGAACTGCGTGGGCAGCGCGCCGTCCATCTTGACCGTGCTGAGCTGGGGCACGGCCAGCGGGTAGTTGGGTTCGATGGAAAGATAGACGACCTCGCGGTTGCTGTCGGTGTAGGTCGGGGAGTAGTTGAAGCGCTGGTCGTTGGTGATCCGTGCGACGCCGCCCGAGGTGCGGTTGTCGCTGAAGCTGATGCGGAAGACGTCGGGCTTGGAGAGATCGCCGCGGTTGGACTGGAACACAAGGATGTTGCTCGAGTCCGGGGCGATGACGGGCGCGCAGTCGTAGTAACGTTTGTTGTTGTCGATGAGCCGGGCGACACCGCCGCCGTCGTCCTCGACGCGCTTGAGGAAGAGTCCGGAGAAATATTTGCCGGCGTCATCCTGGCCGGTGAGGGAAAGGATGGCGGACTGACCGTCGGGAGTGATGGCGTAGCCGTTGAGGGCCTGGAGCGGCGCCTTGGCGTTCTGGTCGCGACGGAGGAAGCGCGTGAGCCGGGACAGGCCGGTGATGTCGGCGCCGTGTTCGCTGCTGTCGAGCAGGCCCAGCTTGGTGGATTGGTTGACGGTGAGCCGGGCGCCGGTGGGTGTCATCTCGATGGCGGGCGAAAAGAGCGCGACGGGGAGTTCGGTCACGGGCTTGAGCGTGAGCACCACATTGTCGAAGCCGTCGTGGGTGAGTTTGGCCTGCACCGGCTGGTAGATGGAGGGGATCTCGCCCTTGAGGTCGAAGACCGGCCACGGCTTGGTTTTGTCGGCGCGCGTGAACACCACGGGTACTTTCTGCGGAGCGACACCGAGGTCGCGATCGCCGAGGGACAGCATGGCTTCGACGGCGGTGCTTTCACCGGTCTTGGCGCTGACGAGGAAGGTGCGCTCGATCCGGAGTTGCGCGAGCGTGACGGGAGCCGGCGACGGTTTGTCCTCGGTCAGGCGGAACGACTCGGTCTGGTAATCGGCCTTGGCGACCGTGACCGTGAGGGGCAGCCAGGCGGAGGTTTTGTCGGGACGAGTGAAGGTGACCGCCTTCGTGAAGGGCGTGGTGCCGGCGGCTTTGCCATCGATGGTCACGGTGGCGCCGTCGACGTTGGCCTTGATGGTGACCTCGCGCTGAATCTGGAGCGGCTCGAGCGCGACGCTGATTTCCTTGAGCTTTTGTTTGGTGGAGTAACTGACGGTCTCGGTCTGGTAGCCGGATTTTTGCACCGTGATCTCGTAGGGTTCGTCGCGGCGCTTAAGGTCGAAGGTGCCAGGCGCAGGGAGAACCTTGCCCTCGATGGTGACCGTGGCGCCCTCAGGGGTGGCGCGGACGACGAAGGTAACCGCAAAGGCTGTGACGTTGCAGGCGAGAAGCCCCGCCATGACGAATACGAAGCGGGCGAAAAGACGCGTCATAGTAGCTCCTAGCAAGCCCCGGGGCGCAAGGGGGGTCAACACGGTATTGTTTTCTAGACTCGATTATGCTCCACCGGCCGCCTTGTATAGGGACAACCATGGACCAGCCCGTCGAAAAGACCGTTTTTGCGCCCCGCAGCGGGGGCGGAGCCGCTCCGACGGACCTGTTCAATACCGGGGACGTCGTCGGCCAATACAAGATCGAGAAGGTCCTCGGCGCCGGCGGCATGGGCGTCGTCTACCTCGGCCAGCACATCGCGCTGAAGAAGCGTTTCGCGATCAAGGTGCTGCCGGCCAAACTCGCGCAGGAGACGTCCTTCGTCGGACGTTTCAAACGCGAGGCCGAGATGCTGGCGCGCCTGAAGGATCCGCACATCGTCAACGTCACCGATTTCGGCGAGAGTCAGGGCAAGCTTTACCTCGTGCTCGAGTTCGTGGAAGGAGGCTCGTTGGAGGACTGGTTCAAGGCCCACGCCGTAAAGGACCGGGGCGTGCCGGCGGCGGATGTGTTGCGCATCACCGGTCAGATTTTGCGCGGCCTCGGTCACGCCCACAAGGCGGGCATCATTCACCGCGACCTCAAGCCGGCGAACGTGCTCATGGAGAAGACCGGCGAGGCCAAGATCTCCGACTTCGGCCTCGCACGCGTTGCCGCCGAGGAAGAATACAAGAAGGCCGGCGGCACGGCTTCGCCATTTCACGGTGACAGTGTCAGCACGACCGGCGCGATCGTGGGCACGATTGATTTCATGTCGCCCGAGGCGCGCAACATGCGGCCGTCGGACGGACGCTCCGACATCTATGCGGTCGGCATCATGACCTACTACCTGCTGACCGGCAAGAAGCCGACCGGCATCGCCAAACTTGCTTCGCAGATCGTGCCCGGGCTCGATCCCCGCTGGGACAAATTTCTCGCGACCTGTCTGGCGGAGGATCCGGCCAACCGGTTTCAAACGGCCGCCGACGCGCTGGCGGCGCTGGAGCAGATGGGTGGCAAACCGGCCCGCAAGTCGAACCCGATGCTCATGGTTGGGGGTGTCGTCTTGCTGGCGATCATTGGTTTCGTTGCGTGGAAATTTCTGGCGGCTCCGCCGCCTGCTTCCGTGGAGACCGTGCGGCCCTCTGGCGTACAGGCCGTCGCGCCCTCGGGCGATGCATCCAAGGCCCAGGCCGGAGTGGGAGCTCCGACGGTGGCGCAACCCAGCTTGCGCAAGCTGGCACTCACGGGGCTGCCAGCGGGCGCGCAGGTGACCTATCGCGGGCGAACCCAAACCGCGAATCCCAGCGGACGCGTGGTGTTGGACGGCCCGTCCGGACCACTCGCGGTCAAGGTGCGCGCGGCCGGTTATCTGGATTGGGAGGGTGAGGTGGGGCAGGAAGCGCAGGCGATTGAAGACACGGTGCCGCTCGAACTGGTCCCGCCGCATCCCGTGCGTTTCGGGGGATTACCCGCCGGAGCCAAAGTCACCATCAACAACCAGACGGTGGACGTGGACGCCACGGGCAGTGCGACCTTTGAACTGCGCCCATCCCGGCTCACGGTCGCGGTCATCGCGCCGCGCTATATCGACCTCGCGCAGGAAGTGGACATCCAGCAGTCGACGCAGTCGGTCAATCTCACGATGGCCAAGATACCGCCTGCGCCCGAGGTGAAGATCGATCTCGGGCAGGGGACGATCCTCAAGTTCAAATGGATCCCGCCCGGCACTTTCACCTATGGCAGCAGCGCGGGCGAGCCGGGGCAGCAGCGCTCGGATCTCCCCGCGACGAAGGCGGAAATTTCCACGGGGTTCTATCTCGCGGAGACCGAGATGACGCAACAGCAGCACCTCGCGATCACCAACAAGAATCCAAGCAGCAGCCGGGCGCTGGGCGACAACACGCGTCCGGTCGAGCAGGTGTCGTGGCGCGATCTCACGGGCAACGGCGGAGTGCTCGACCGGTTGAACTCGGCGATGAGCCGGCAGAAATTCGCCTACGTCGCCGACCTGCCGACGGAGATCGAATGGGAGTACGCGTGTCGGGCAGGCACGGAAACGAGTTACAACGACGGACACAACTTCGCGAACGACCGCGACGATCCCGCTTTGAGCGCGATCGCGCATTATTTGCGCGGAGCGGGTTTGTCGGCGCCGGCGGCGGCTGGAAAATTGAAACCCAATGCGTGGGGACTTTACGACATGCACGGGAACGTGGCGGAGTGGGCCTACAGCATGAAGAGCCGGAAGGACCCGGTGGTGCGCGGCGGACATTACAAGGTTGGGCCAGTCCATTGCCGCTCCGCGTCCCGGATCGAGCTGCAGTCGGATACGCGACCCACCGACTACACCGGTTACCGTCTCGTGCTTCGCCCGCAGGAGCAGTAGCTTACGTGCTACGTCGGAAGAAAAATCAAAAATCCGGTTGACTAGACTAAACGGTCAACTATTCGTCTTGGTCATGGGAAGAACTTCAGACGCCAACGAACGCTTGATGGACGCCGCCCTCGACCTCATCTGGGAAGAGAGCTACGGCGCCATCACGATCGATGACATCTGCAAGCGCGCAGACGTGAAGAAAGGGAGTTTCTATTACTTCTTCGATTCCAAGTCCGATCTGGCGGTGGCCGCGCTCGAACGCATGTGGTTGCAGGAAAGTAAGCCGAAAATGGACAACATGTTTTCGCCGTCCGTCGAGCCGCTGACCCGCATCACGAATTATCTGCACAGCATGTACGAGTTTCAGGCCGAGCTGAAGCGCAAGCATGGCAAAACCTTGGGCTGCCCGGTGATGTCGGTTGGCTCGGAGACGTGCACGTGTGCAGAGGAGACCGCGATCGGAACGAAGATCCGCGAATTGTTCACTCGCAAGCGCCGGTACTATGAGTCGGCGATCCGCGACGCCCTGGCCGAGGGCTCCATCGAGCCGGGCGATCCGGCCGAAAAGGCGACGGCCTTGGCCGGCCTGATCGAAGGCATTCTCACCCAAGCCCGAATCCTCAACAATCCCGAGATTCTCCGCAGCCTGCCTGAACTGGCGTTGCGCATCGTCGGCGCCAAGTCGCTCGCCACCGCTCCCACCACGAAGTCCTGACCGCCCGCGCACAGCCATCCGGCGTGCGCACTTTTTTCGCCTCAAGACTAGATAACCAGTCAACTATAACACCTTCACCAGATGAAAAACAAAAGCACCCACGCCACGTCGTCTGCCTCGGCCAACCCTATGTTCGCGAGCCCGACGAGCCTTCCGTTTGTCCGTCGTTTCACCAACGCCGCGGCGGTTCGCGCCCGTTTTCCGGCGCCACCGATCGGGAGCCTGGTCGATCCGTATCTCCTCGATCGTCTGCAGGCGCCGCTGACGCGCTACCGCGACTGACCCCACTTCTTCACCAACCAATCCCTCCACGCCATGAACACGATCCACGCCCATCCCGTTTCCGTTTCGAATTCCTCGTTCTCCGCCGATGTCATCGA
>DATCRM010000236.1:0-12474 GCA_036568985.1 Lacunisphaera sp.
CGGCTTATCTCTGCTTCAGCCTTCGTCCGAGGTTTGAAGGCACACCCTAATCGTCCGCGGCCTATCGGAGACAAGATGTCACCGAATAGGTGAGGTGTGCCAAGAGCCATGACTGTTTTCCCCCTCACCAAGGCGCGGTCACCGTGCCCTCGGCAACGGCGGTCCAGAAGGGCGTGAGATCGGTGTCGGTTTTGGCCAGATCGCGGTAAATGCTTTCACGGCTAACCGCCTCGCGAAGCCGGTCACGCGCATCGTCGAACCGGCCTTGCTGCGCTGCGTAACACGCGAGGTTGAACCAGATGACGGCCTCGGCCGGGAAGCGTTCGCGGGCGGCGAGGAGAATCCGCTCGGCCGCTTGGATCGACTGAGCGCGTCGTACGGCGAACGCGAGGCTCACGGCATACTCGGGCTCCCCGGGAGCCTGTTTTTGCAGCCGACGCAGCAGCGGCACCGCCCGTGTCCAGCGTCCGGCCGACAGATGCAACTGCGCCCGGAACTGAGCCACCTCCGGTCGCCCGCGAAACGCCGGTGGGATAAGCCGCAACGCCCGGTCCGCCGCCGCATAATTTTCAAGCAGCAGCCACCCCTGCGCCCGTTCGAAATGCTTGGCGAACTTCAACTGATCTTCACGGCCCGGTTCCATGCGCCATGCCTACCCGTCAGCCTGCCCCCCGCAAGCGGATTGCCCAGATTGGGGTCTGGTGAGCTCACGTGCTTCAGATCCCAAATGAAAAAGGCGACTTTCGGCGCCCTGGTCTGACGGTCCAGCTCTCTTAGCCGGAACGATGCAGTCGGCGCTCAAATTAGCGCTGAAAGTTGGGATACCGAAAGGTGGACGCGCACGTCCCCGTGCGCGTGGCTCGATACCCTCCGAAACGGGCACAGGGACGTGCCCGACCACCCGCGCCGACTGCATCGTTGCGGCTTAGTGGTGCCAGCCGCCGCGATGGTATCCGCGACCGTAGTAATGACTGTGGCTATGGTGGCCGGAGACGTAACCGATGCCGAGGCCGAGAACCAGCGGGGGCCAGAAATCATCCCAATACGGATCACGATAGACGACGCGGGTGCGGGTATAGGGACGCTCGACATAGACGACCTCAGGCTCGCGAACGCTCTCGGCAGCGCGGCGAGCAGCGGCGATCCGGTCGGCCTTGCCGGCCTCGCTTAGAAGGGCGTAACCGAGCGTGGCGGTATGACCGTCGGGATACTTGTAGCTCACCACGACCTTGTCGGCCGTGTGGTCAAGTCGGAGAACCGTCAGGCCATTGGCCGCAGCATCCTTCATCAGCTCATCCGGCGAGGGCAGGAAGCTCAGGTAAACCATGTGGTCGACTTCGGGCAACGCGGCCGTCGAAACCGTCGGCCCGGTAGCAGCCGAAGTGTCTTCCGCAAACGCGGACAAGGCGCACCCGAGCGCGATGCAAAACATGAAGAGGGAAAGCTTTTTCAGGGTCATGACGGGACTTGGTTGTTATGGGTAGGACAATACCCCAGAACGTTTGTTGCGTCAAAGTGCGGAGCGTTGGGCTGAATCGCGCCTATGCCTTGGTTGAGCGCAGCTATATCTTTCCCCTCAACGAATTTGAAGCTGAATGGGACCGCCAGGCGCATTTGCAACGCCCGAACGGCGGGCCCAGCGGTCCCGCCCTAACTTAGGATGCAGGAGGGACGCTACCCGCGCTTACAGGTGCGGGAATTTCACCCACTTCGCTCCGGCCTTCGAGCTCTTCACCACGGTTTCGATGAACGCCATGCCTTCGACGCCATCGTCAATGGTGGGGAAATCGAGATCCTTGGGGATGGGCTTGCCGTCGACTTCGGCACGAATGGCGCGGAAGGCTTCCTTGTAAATGTTACCGAAGGCCTCGAGGTAACCCTCGGGATGCCCCGCGGGAATGCGCGTGAAGCTGCCGGCGGTCTTGCCGACGTAGCCGTTGCCGCGGCCCCACACCTCGGTGGGCTTGTCCGGGTATTTCACGAGGAGCTGATTGGGATGCTCCTGGTGCCACTCAAGCCCGGCTTTGGTGCCATAGATGCGAATATTGAGGGCGTTCTCCTCGCCGACGCTGATCTGCGACGCGTGGATGATGCCCTTGGCGCCGCCTTTGAAGCGAACCAGGATGTTGCCGTCATCGTCGAGGGCGCGACCTTTGACGAAAGTCGAAAGGTCGGCGCAAAGGGATTCGATGGACAGGCCCGTGATGTAACGGGCGAGGTTCTCGGCGTGCGTGCCGATGTCGCCGATGCAGCCGGCCGCACCGGAGCGCTTGGGATCGGTGCGCCAGCCAGCCTGCTTCTGGCCGGTGGCCTCGAGGTGCGTGGAGAGCCAGCCCTGCGGGTACTCGGCCACGACCTTGCGGATGTCGCCGAGGTAACCGCTGCGCACAAGGTCGCGCGCCTGTTTCACCATGGCGTTGCCGGTGTAGTTGTGGGTGAGAACAAAAACCTTCTTCGTCTTCTTCACCACGTCGCGCAGCTTCTTCGCCTCGGCAAGGCTGAAGGTTACGGGCTTGTCGCACACAACGTTGAAGCCGGCCTCCAGGAACATCTTCGCCGGGGGAAAATGCTGGTGGTTGGGCGTGACGATGACGATGAAGTCGAGGCGCTCGGACTCGGGTCGGGCGGCCTCGGCCCCGCACATCTCGGCGTAGCTGGCATAGACGCGCGACGGATCGAGGAAGAAATCCTCGCCCGAGGCCTTGGAGCGGGCGGCGTCGCTGGAGAACGCGCCCGCGGTGAGGACGGCCTGGCCGTCCATGATGGCGGCGATCCGGTGAACGCCGCCGATAAAGGCGCCGCGTCCGCCGCCAATCATGCCGTAACGAAGTTTGCGATTGAGGTTCATGGGAGATCAGGGTTGGAAATCGGAAATTGAGGAGAGCGGCTGCGAGGCGAATCCTGGGCAAGGATCACGGGGACAGAAGGCCGCCCGGCAACAGGCGATCAGGGCTGTCGGTGGCGACGTAGCAGCGCGTCACCTGCAAACAGGCTTCTCCAGGAGGGCGTTCAGGCATTCAGCCTGGTGCTCGTCCTGAAGAATCTCACCGACAAGGAATACTGTCCGGCCAGCAGACCCCTGGAGGGGCGGCCGCATTGCGTGGAGCTTTTGGTTTACGACGAAATTCTGGGCATTTTAATTATGTGCGTGGCCATTTGAGATGGGGGAACCCGGGTCCTTCGTTTCGCCCGGGATGACCGGAAAGGGATGGTTCCCTCAGCAGGTCATTCCAAGCGCCGCGAAGCTCCGTCGCGCCCGGCCATCAGCCGATCCATTTCGCTTCAGAAATCCAACAATAAAAAACCGGCTCCTGCCGCGAGGCGGGAGCCGGTGAGAAAGGAGGAGCCGGAAAGCGAAATCAGATTTTCTTGGGCATCGGGGTCCAGGCCCCCTTTTTCGCGCTGCTCTTGAGGCAGGTGGCGAGGAAGGCCATGCCCGTCCACCCGTCATCAACGCTCGCGTAGTCGGTGCCGGCGCTTTTTTGCGGCTGGCCGTTCTGCCAGGCGCGGATGTCCGCCTCAAAGAAGCGGTGGAGCCGGGCGAAGGCATCGTGGAACGCCTCGGGGTGACCGGAGGGGATGGTGGGCTCCTTGAGCAGCGACTCGATCTTCTCGTCCTTCGGCAGGAAGCCGTCGCCCGCCTGGATGGCGCCGCGCCAGTAGGTGCGGTCGGGCTGGTTGGCGAGGTGGACGACGAGCTTCTCGGGCTCTTCCTGCACCCAGCGGATAGTGCCCTTGGTGCCGGCGACGGTGATGCCGAGGTCGTTCTTGTGGCCGATGCAGATCTGGGAGGCGCGGATGAGGCCCTTGCCGCCGTTGCTCAGCTCGCAGTAGGCCGTGAAGTGGTCGTCCAGCGCGCGGCCCTCGACAAACGTCTCGAGCTGGGCCGACACCTTGGTGACGTCGAGTCCCGTGATGAAGCGCAGGTGCATGAGGGCATGCGTACCAATGTCGCCGCCGCAGCCGCTGCCACCGGCGAGCTTGGGGTTGGTGCGCCAGGCGGCCTGCTGCTGGCCGGTGCCCTCCAGTTTGGTGGCGAGCCAGCCCTGCAGGTAGGAGCTGTCAACCCAGCGCACGTCGCCGATCAAGCCGCTGGTGACGATGTAGCGGGCAAGGCGCGTGGTCCAATGGCCCAGGTAGGTGTGGGCGAGAGCGAAGGGCACGCCGGTCTTGCGGACCGTTTTCACGAGGGTCCTGGCCTCCTCGAGATTCAGGCAGAGGGGCTTCTCGCACATCACCGGGATGCCGGCCTTGAGCGCCTGCATCGCCGGGTCGAAGTGGACGTGGTTCGGCGTGACGATGAGGATGTAATCCAGTTTCTGGTCCGCGGGCAGGCCCTCCTGGGCCGCGATCATTTCCGCGTAGCTGGTGTAGCCTCGGATCGGATAAGGCCAGTTGGCGGCCTCCTCCAACGCGATCTTGGGATCGGGAAACAGGGCACCGGCGGCTACCCGCCGCGTGCCGTCGAAGTGAATGGCTTTTTGATGGGGCTGGACGATGAACGCGCCTTTGCCGCCGCCGACGAGACCCACATTGAGTGGTTTGTTGGACATGGTGGTTGGTGAGGCGTGCGTGGCCGGATCATTGGATTATTGGTTACGAGACAATTGTTATTGGTGGGGAAATGCGAAAGACCCGCCGAGCGAGGTGATCGAATACCGATAACCGGCATCCGATAACCAGAACGGCCGCGCTGCGGCCTACTGGTTTTCCTTGTCGAAGGCGGCGTCGAAGGCGATCTGGCTTCGGGCGAAGTCGAGTTTGCGGAGGAAGGCGCAGGATTCGGCGGCGCCATGCTCGCGGTCCATGCGGATGTCCTCCCACTCGACGGAGAGCGGGCCCTGGTAGTTGATGTCGTTGAGAGCAACGATGATCTCCTCGAAATTGATGTCGCCGCGGCCAACCGAGCGGAAGTCCCAGAAACGACGGGCGTCGCCGAAATTCGTGTGCCCGCCGAAGACGCCGACGGTACCGTCGCCGTGGCCCCACCAGACGTCCTTCATGTGCGCGTGGAAGATGCGCGGGCCGAAGATGCGGATGAACTTCACGTAGTCGACGCCCTGGTAACCGAGGTGCGAGGGGTCGTAGTTGAATCCGAAACGCTTGTGGCCCTTCACGGCGGCAACAGCGCGCTGGGCGCTGGCGATGTCGAAGGCGATTTCGGTCGGGTGCACCTCGAGGGCGAAGTTGGCGTTCTGCTTCTCGAACTCCTCGAGAATCGGGCCGAAGCGCTTGCCGAAGTCGGCGTAGCCCTTGTCCCAAAAGGCCTGGCTGGTCGGCGGGAAAGCGTAGATCGAGTGCCAGATGGAGGAGCCGGTGAAACCGTTGACGATGGCCGGAGCCTTGGCGTCCTTCGCGCCCGGCTTGGCGTTGAAGAAGCGACGGGCGGCCTTGGCCGTGAGCGCCATCTTCTTCGCGGCGCGCTTGCGGACCCCCTCGGGCTCGCCGTCGCCCCACACGTCGGGCGGGAGGATGGACTTGTGGCGCTCGTCGATCAGATCGCAGATGGCCTGGCCGACAAGGTGGCTCGAGATGGCGAAGCAGGTGAGCCCGTTGTCCTTCAGGATCTCCCACTTCTCCTTGATGTATTTGTCCGAGTTGGCGGCGGCATCCACGTCGAAGTGGTCGCCCCAGCAGGCGAGCTCGACGCCGTCATAGCCCAGCCGCTTGGCCAGCGGCGCGAGCTTGGTGAGGGGAAGGTCGGCCCATTGGCCGGTGAAGAGGGTCACTGTTCTAGGCATGGTGTTGTAGCGGTTGTTGGAGTTGAACTTCTATCGCTAGTGAAGCGGCAAAGGGAACAGTGCCCCCAAGTAACAAGGATCAAGCAACAAGTATCAAGCAGGCAACCGGCCCATTTCTTGTCACTTGTTACCTGTCGCTTGTCACATCCCGAGGCGCTTAGTGCGCCGCGGCGGCCGCCGGCTTCTTCTTCATCACGGCGATGAGGATGAAGACGACGGTGAGAATGGCCGGCAGCAGGGCAACCTTGCCGAGCGCGTCGAGGCCGGCGGCGGCCTGGATCGCAGCGAGGGCATCACCGGTCGGAGCCTCACCCGCGGGAGTGCGGGCGGCAATGCCGGTGTCATACCACTTGCCGATGATCGGGAGCACGAAACTCACGCTGAGCATGCCGGCGCCGCCGATGATGGCGAGGCCGAGCGCGCCCGTCTTGGGATAGTTCTCGGCGATGAAACCAACCATCGTGGGCCAGAAGAAGCATACGCCGAAGGCGAAGACGGTGGCCGCACCGAACAACATGGCGCCGCTGGCGTGACTCATGGCGTAGAGCCCGAGGGTCGAGAGGATGGCGCTCATGACGAGCATGCCGATGGGCGAAAGCTTGTGGACAAAGGGACCGGCGAAGGCGCGGCCGACCGCCATCAGGCCATTGATCCAGACGAGCACGAGAATGCCTGAAACACCGGCGTGCGAGAGAATGTTCGGGATCCATTGACCGGAGCCGAGCTCGGTGGCGGCGGTCATGAGCATGCACATGACCATGAGCAGGAATCCGGGGGCGAGACAGGCCGCAAACATCGAACCGGTGGACTCGCCGCGCTGGACGCGCGCCGTCTGGGGCATCTGATGGTTGCCACCAAAAAACATCGAACCATAGACGGCGAGCGGGATAAGCATCATAGCAAATTGCGCCTTCCAGCCGAGCCCGGCTTTGGCGAACAAGAACGCCAGGAGGCCGCCGATCACGATGCCGCCAGGGAACCAGACGTGGAAATGGTTGAGCTTGGTGGTCTGGTCCTTCGGATAGAGCGTCGCGATGAGGGGGTTGCAGGCCGCTTCAACGGAGCCGTTGGCGATGCCGAAGAGGAGCGTGCCACAGAACAGGCTTTTGAAGTCCCAGGCGAAGATCGTGAGCAGGATACCGGCAAGGTGGCCCACGAAGGCGAGACCGAGGATGCGCTTGAAGCCGAGAGTGTCCACGAGCGGACCGCCGAACATCATCGCGAGCGTGAAGCCCCAGAACGCCGTGCCGTTGACCCAGCCCGCCTGCTCATTAGTGAGATTGAACTGAGCGATCCAGTCGCCAGTGGCTCCGCCGCGGAGGGCGAAGCTCATGGCGGTGACAATGAGGGCGGCGCAACTGGCCGTGAACAGACGTGATGGATTCATGGGGGTAGCAGTGGGGAGGAGGTTGTGGAGGTAAAAACCGCGGTCAGTGAAAACATTAATGGGCATTAATGAAGACCAAATTTTTGAGATGGGTTGTAGTCAGTTTATGCGACCCCAGCCGGGGCGATGGGAGACCGGGGACCAGAGACTAGGGACTGGAGACCAAAAGGCCGCGGAGGATGACAAAAGGCAATGGAGCCACGGTGACCTCGCCGTGGGGCGCTCGCAGTCCGCAGCGAGGTCGCTGCGGCTCCAGAGATGGAGCGCGGGTAACCTCGCCCGCGGGTTTGGCAGGCCCGTTGCCAGCAGTCAGTTGTCCGCCGTCTCCTGTCCCTCCATCCTCGCACCTAGACCAACCCCAGTTTCTGGAGGACCTCAGGGGGCGGGCCCTTGAATTCGGGGAGTGGCATGTTGCCGGTATAGCCAATGTCCTTCATGCCCTCCGGCGTCGTATAGAAACCGCCGGCCGTGAGGTCGCGGAACTTGGCAAAGAATTTCGCGGCGGCGGCGAACTCCGGTTTGGCCTCGGGCGCGTGGCAGATGTCGTCGGCGATCGCGGCCATTTGGGATTCTCCCAAGTCCGCAAAATTTTTGCCGTAGCGCCTCTGCGCCTCGGCGTCGATCCACGCGAGTCCCTCGAGAACGATCGGGCGATCCCTCTGCTGGTCGGGATACGGAGCACTGATCCATTCGTCGATGAAATCCTGGACGCGCAAGTCCGCGGCGCTGGGCACCCCACCCTCTGCCGGGATGATCAAGGCGCACAAAGCGGCGGCGGTTCGACGCTGGGCATCGGTCAGGGTGAGCGGCCAGAACGCGCCGGGGGCGTATTCCTGGTTAATGAGAGGATCGAAACCGTAGCCTTTGGCCGCGGGCGCGGCCGCTTGGGCGGATGCCCCGGACAGCGAACGCGGCATGGCCGCGAGCGCGGCGCTGGCCGTGAGCATCCATTTGATGGCGGTACGGCGGTCGAGGCGGGGTTGGTCGGGAAGGCTCATGGTCGCAAGGCAGGGCGGGACCGCTGGGCGGGCCGGGAATTTTCAGAATGGCGGGCCCAGCAGGCCCGCCCTACCTTTAAACTCACGGAGCGCAGGGACGTGGGCCTTCCCATTTGATCTGCACTCATCATAGGTTCCCCTTTTTCATTTCGGCGAGCAGATGGTCGCTCGCGCGCCAAGCGAGGGCCATGATGGTGAGCGTGGGATTCTTGTCGGCGTTGCTGGCGAAAGGACCGCCATCGGTGACAAAGAGGTTCGGAACGTCCCACGTCTGACACCATTGGTTGGTGACGGATTTCTTGGGGTCGGCGCCCATGATCGTACCGCCGACCTCGTGAATGATCTTGCCGCCCGGTTCGATGGCATCGCGACCATCGGCGGCGGGTTGGTTGCGGACGCGTCCGCCCATCGCCTCGATGAGCGCCGCGGCGGTTTGCTGCATGTGGCGGGCCTGGCGGGTCTCATGCTCGGACCATTTCCAGTGGAAGCGGAGGACAGGGATGCCCCATTTGTCCTTCACGACCGGATCAATCTCGCAGAAGGAATCCTCGTTGGGGATCATCTCGCCGCGACCGGCGAACCCAAGGAACGAACCGTAGTAGCGACGGGCCTCCTCTTTGAATTTCCGCCCGTAGGTGCCGCGGCCGAGCCATTCCATGCCTGCGCCGGTGTAAGCGCCGGGCATCTGCCGGCCGGACATGAACTCAAGGTGGTAACCCCGCGCGAAACCGAGCTGCCCTGCGTGTTGTTGCTGATAGAGCCACCATGGAACGTAGGCATGACCGCCGCCTGCACCGTCCTCGTTGTGCAGCGGAAGATTTTCGAGCGCGGGAATCTGTCCGCCCAACCCGGCCCCGACGGTATCCATGATATATTTGCCGACGAGTCCGCTGGAGTTGGCCACGCCCTGGGGGAAGCGAGCGGACTTGGAATTCAGCAGCATGCGCACCGACTCGGCGGAACTGGCCGCCAGCACGACCACGCGCGCGTGCACTTCCTTTTCCTGGCCATCGCGCCGGTCGATGTACGAGATGCCGGTCGCCTTGCCACGATCGTCGACCAGCACGCGATAGCCCATGGCATCGCTCAGGATGTCGAGGTTGCCGGTGGCCAGCGCCGGCGGCAGGTGGACGGTGGTGGATTGGTAATTGGCGCGGATGGAGCAGCCGCGCCCGCACGGCGTGGCCCAAAAGCAGGCGGCGCGCTCGTTCATGGCGGCGGCGAGGATCCGCTGGGCGCGGGGGTTGTCCGGGTGGATCTTCGCGGGCAGCACCGCCGTATCGAGACGTTGCGAGAGCACCGCGCGATGGATGGGAATGACGGGAATGCCGAGCTTCTTGCCGTGGTGTTGCGTGTAAGCTTCACCCGCACGGAAGCGAGGCGGCGGCTGAAGAACGCCAGGGGGCGAATCCGGAGTGTTTTCGAGGCCGTTATTGTCGCCGTAGACACCGATGAGCATCTCGACCTTGTCGTAATAGGGTGCGACGTCTTCGTAATTGATCGGCCAGTCGAAGCCGAGGCCGTCGCGGCTGTAAGGTTTGAAATCGTAGGGACCGTTGCGCAGGGCGATGCGGCCCCAGTGATTGGTGCGGCCGCCGAGCATGCGTGCCCGCCACCAGACGAACTGCCGCTGCGGATCGTCCGAGGCGTTCGTATACGGTTCGCCGGGCACGGTCCAGCCGCCATCAACGGTGGCGTCGTGAAACCCGAATGGCTTCTCCGGCGTGCCCGTGGCACGCAGGGGCGCCTGACCATTGGTCTGGAACATGGGCGTTTCCTTGACCGGATCGTAGTCGCGGCCCGCTTCGAGCATGAGGACCTTCGCGCCCTCCATGGTGAGCGTATAGGCCGTCTGGCCGCCGGCAGCACCGGAGCCGACGACGATCACATCATAATCAGACTTAACCTGGGCAGGGGCGACGATCGGCATGGGGTGGCCGGAAAAGGGTGTGATCAACTGAGGTCACGATGCCCCAATCGGCAAGTGGAAAGGCGGCAGGCGCCGCGCGGAGAACGGTTAAGCGTTAGACGATATGAAGGACTACAGGACGACCGACCACGGGACTACTGGCTGACATGGAACGGGGCGGCTCGTCCCTGCTGGCCAATCCTTGGAACAAGGCGCGGGGAACTACCGAACACACCGACTACACGGAAAAAACACCCCAAGCTCCGCGCATCCGCGCTGTTTCCGTGTGTTCCGTGGTTAAACCCTGCCTCTTCCCGGGATGAATTTGGCTTGGTCATTCGTGTTCCTTCGTGTCCATTCGTGGTTCTTTTCCCCTTTTCCAACCATGGCCAAAATCGAAGTCAATCAGGTCGCCGAGATTCTCAAAAAGCACAAGCTGGAGCCTTCCGTCCTGCGCGAAATCGTCGAGGAGATGAACGAAATCACGCAGCCCGCCGCCGATGAGGACATCAAGCCGCCGGCACCGAAAAAGCAGTTCGTCGTGCTCCTTTCCGATCCTTCCGGCAAACTGCCGAACAAGGATCTCACCGGCTGGGTGGTGCAGATCCCCGAGAACGCCAGTCCCTTTTCGACCACCGACCGCATCTTCAAGGGCGCCTATGATTTCAACGCCTCCAAGAAGGGCCGGCTCCTGCCCGTGAAATCCGTCGGCGAAGCCTTGGAGAGCGCCAGCGCCAAGTATTTCAAGGAAGCCGAGCTCTGGGTGAAAACGAAAATGCCCGTCGCCGTCGTCGTGACCGACAACGTATTGCCGAAGGACGAATTCAAGGTCGAGAAAGTGGACCGCCGTCGAAAGCTCGACGAAGAGTAATCATACCGAACGCGGACGAGGGCAGGCCGACGTTCCCTCGCCGCGCCAAACCGCGCGCCTCCGTTCCGCGTTTCAATTCGTCAACCCGCCCGCCCGGGCCACGCAGGTGCGCGCCTGCACAAAGGCCGGTGCGATGGACGAATTTTCGAACAAGGCTCCGTGGGCAACCCGATCAGGGGGATGTACAGATGCATCCGGCCGAGTTGTCCACGGGTTAAGACTAAAGATCTGACGTCAGACCTTGGGACCACGGAATCCGCCCATGAGGTAGATGATCAGACAGACGAGGAGGACCAAGCCGAGTCCGCTCCCACCGACGACCGGCCCGCCGAAGTAGAAACCGCCGCCGCCGAACAGCAGCAGCAGAATGATGATAAGGAGTAACAGATTCATAGCAGGGTCAACGTACCACCGCCACACCGCCGGGCCAATGGGGCGTTCACCCATCGAAATCGCTGAAACATTTTTAGGCAGGAACCTTTCCGCCGACCGGTCTCTCTGACTGCTTTCCGCCCGCACCGTTCGCGTGGTTTGAGCCACTCTTTTCACCGCCGCAGCTGGAAACACTAAACCTGTCTCAATCGGCGCGCACTTCCCAATCCTCGATGATCCCCTCGTCCACCCGCACCGAAACGGTCATCGGCCGGCAACAAATCTCGCAGTCCGCGATGAATTCCGCACTGCCTTCCGACACGTCGAATGCGAGGGAAAACGTTTCCCCGCAATGTGGACATTCGATGACCAGGGCGTCATTCATGCCGCAGGATGCGTCCGGGACAGAAGAAACGCAAACCCCTGAGAGTCCGATGGGACGTACTGCCGGATCGTCTACGAACGTCACTCGGCGCGCCCAGCGGTCGCGCCCTACCTCCAGCGAGTGGTTGCGTCACTTGAGGCCGAACGACTCGGGCTTCTGGCCGCGCGCGCGCACCGCCTCAGCCAGCGCTTTCAGATCGAGCGTGTCGCCGACTTTCACTCCGTGATCGCGAAACCAGCCCTGGTTCATTTCGAGGGCAAACTGCCGGACGCCGAGTGATTGGACCGGTCGCTCGTCGTGCGGATACATCGGATAGATTTCCTTCAATTTTCCATCGCCGTCGAAGTAGCCGATATCGAGCGGAATCTCGGTGTTGCGCATCCAAAAACCCATCTGCTGCGGGTGCTCGAAGAGGAAGACCATGCCTTCGTCCGGCGCCATTGATTTCCGGTACATCAATCCTTGTTGCGTCTCGTTGGGCGGAATCGCGACCTGCATCCGCACGGACTGCGCGCCGACCGTGATGGTGAACCGGTCATCAACCGACTTTGGCGCGACGGGTTTCGTATCGTGGTTGCCGCAAGCAGTGAGCAGGGCAAAGACCGCAATCGGCAGGATCGATAGGAAGCGGCGGAGCATGGGAATCATTTACGATTTATGATTTACGATTTATGCTTTAGCCAAGCAATCTTCGGCAAGCCCGGGTTGTGCGACCACTCATCAACCATTAATCATAAATCGTAAATGACGCCTCCCCTCCTCTACGCCAGTACCCACCACAGCGCGGATATGGTTTATTTCGGCCGCGTCG
>DATCRM010000237.1:0-17412 GCA_036568985.1 Lacunisphaera sp.
CGCGCCGAGGACGACAACCGCCCCCAACCGGAGCAGCATCGGATTATGGCCGCAAACGTGCCGCCCGTGGCCCTCTACCTGCGCTTCACCAATGATGGCTCCGCGCCGGCCGAACTCGAGATCTCGGACTTTCTCTCGCCCTTGGGCAATTTTGTGGTGAATCCGTCCCGCCTTAAGCTCGAGCCCGGTCAGTCGCTCGAGGTGGAACCCATGGCCTCGCGTCTCGCCGGGGACGTCACCGCCACGGAGGTCACCCTTACCCTGCGCTTGGAAACCGCCGACGAAACCAAGAAAGTGAACCTGCAGCCCGAAGCCGCACCCAAATCGCCGCCGGCACCTTAGGGCTGTGCCCCCCGGCAAATTTCCTTTCGCATTTCCGTCTGCTGTAGGCTGGAGCTTATCGTAGAGCCCGAACTCCGGCGCAGCCGTCCTCCTGGGATGCGTCGCTCCCGTTCAGGATGACGCCTGCAAAATAACTTTCGTTCCGTCATCCGGAG
Source organism: Lacunisphaera sp. (assembly GCA_036568985.1). Classification (GTDB taxonomy): domain Bacteria; phylum Verrucomicrobiota; class Verrucomicrobiia; order Opitutales; family Opitutaceae; genus Lacunisphaera. The sequence continues at coordinate 498 of DATCRM010000237.1, forward strand.
CCATGCGAAGGATCCAAGAGCCCAACCGCCGACGGGCATCATACTGGTTCCTTCGCTTCGTTCAGGATGACAAACACGGGGGCAGCAGCAGCGCGGCGAAGCCCCATGCCCTCCTTGTTACTCGCTCCTCGTCACTTGCTCCTTGCCGCCCGCCGGGCGGCCTATTCCCCCGCTTGATTTTTTCCAAAGGCTGTTAAACTAGCCGGCTACGAAGTTCCCACCCTCCCTTTTAACCATCCTCCCATGTCCACCGTCACACCGCAAAAATTCGAGTTCCAGGCCGAGATCAAACAGCTCCTCGATATCGTCATCCATTCGCTCTACACGGAGAAGGAAATCTTCGTTCGCGAGCTGGTGTCCAATGCCTCCGACGCCCTCGAGAAGCTCCGCCACCTGCAGCTGACCGAGAAGGAGATCCATGACGCCGACACCCCCCTCGAAATCACGATCACGACCGACGAGACCGCGAAAACCATCACGATCCAGGATTCCGGCCTCGGCATGACCCGCGCCGAATTGATCGAAAACCTTGGCACCATTGCCCATTCCGGTTCCAAGCAATTCCTGAAGGCGCTGGGCGAGGGCGGGGCCAAGAACTCCAATCTCATCGGCCAGTTCGGCGTCGGCTTCTATTCCGCCTTCATGGTCGCCAAGTCCGTCAAGGTCTACTCCCACTCCTGGCGCACATCGGAACCCGGCCACGTCTGGACCAGCGACGGTTCCGGTTCCTACGAAGTCGAGGAGGCTCCCGATCTGCGCCGTGGCAGCAAGATCGTCGTTGAGCTGAAGGATGATTGCGACGAGTTCGCGAAGGACTGGCGCATCAAGGACATTCTCACCCGCTACAGCGCCTTCGTCGGCTTCCCGATCACCCTCAACGGCAAGAAACTCGAAACCGTCCAAGCCCTCTGGCTCCGCAACAAGTCCGAGATCAAGGACGAGGAATACACCGAGTTCTACAAGTTCCAGTCCCACGCCCACGACGACCCGCGCTACCGCCTGCACTTTTCCGCCGACGCCCCGCTCTCCATCAACGCCCTGGTCTTTGTGCCGCAGGAGAACACCGAAAAACTGGGCTTTGCCCGGCTCGAACCTTCGGTCGCGCTCTACTGCCGCAAGGTCCTGATCGACGCCGCACCGAAGAATCTCCTGCCCGAGTGGCTCCGTTTCATGAAGGGTGTGATCGACAGCGAAGATCTCCCGCTGAACATCTCGCGCGAAACGATGCAGGACAAGGCCCTGCTCGACAAACTCGGCAAGGTCATCACCAAGCGATTCCTGAAAATGCTCGAGGAGGAAGCCGCCCAGCGCGCCGACGCCTACAACGAGTTCTACAAGGAGTTCGGCATCTTCCTCAAGGAAGGTGCCGCCCTCGACTTCACGCACAAGGAACAGCTCGTGAAGCTGCTCCGCTTCGAATCCTCCCTGACTGAGCCCGGCAAGACGACCTCGCTCGCCGACTACGTCTCGCGCATGAAGGATGAACAGAAGGAGATTTATTATCTCGTCGCCCTGAATCGCTCCGCGATCGAGTCCGGGCCGTATCTCGAAGGTTTCAAGGCCCGCAACATCGAGGTGCTCTTCTGCCACGAGCCGGTGGACGAATACGTTTTCAACAACGTCCGCGAGTTCGAGGGAAAGAAGTTCCTCGCCGCCGACCATGCCGACGTGAAGCTGGCCGACGCCCCGCAGCAGGGCGAAGCGCTCACCGAAGACCAGGTGAAGGAGCTCGCCGCCTGGCTCAAGGAAACGCTCGGCCAGCAGGTCGCCGAGGTGAAGAGCAGCGATCGTCTCGTGGGCTCCCCCGCCCTCGCGACCAACGCCGACAAGTTCATGACCGCCCAGATGCGTCGCATGATGAAGGCGATGAAGAAGGATGAGGCCGCGAACGAGCCCGTGAAAGTGAACCTCGAGATCAATCCCCGTCACGCCGTCATCAAGAAGCTCTCCGCCCTCCGCGGCACCGACGCCGACAAGGCCGAGCTCGTCGCCGAGCAGCTCCTCGACAATGCCCTGATCGCCGCCGGTCTGATGGAAGACCCTTCCAGAATGATCGCGCGATTGAACAAACTCTTGGAAAGCGTGTGAGAAATCCTCACCCAAGTCGCGCCGAAGCTTGGCGAAGGCGGACGGATTGATGGAAGACCCGAGCCGGATGATCGCGCGTCTGAACAAGCTGCTGGAAAGCGTCTGAGAATTTTCGATTTTGGATTCCCGATTTTCGATTGGGTCTGAAGATCGGGAATTCCGGCAGCCAAAGCAGACCGTGGAGGGCCGACCTCCCGGTCGGCCGTGCCTTGAAGTAGCGGCGATGCTCACATCGCCGGCCGAACGCCCATTGCTTCGTCCAGGTAGGGCCGGACCGCCGGGCCGGCCGCGAACGTTAAGCACCCGATCGTTCACACTGAGATCGCAAAGCTCGCCAAGAAGCATAGGAGACGTTGCCGCAAGACTTTCGCGGGTCGAATCCGCGGCTTGGAGCGCGGCCGACCACGGCCGCGAACGTCCACCCAACTCACCGCTGGCACGGACAATTGCCCACGCCCCTCAATCGGATGTTGAAACCAAATGGCTTAACCTGCTTTCTCGCCTCCGGCGGGCCAAGCCAGCGTAGGCTTTCAAAGCAGTTTGAATAACACTGTTCGCCGGAAATGATTTTCGATTCCCTAGTGACCCGCTTGGAGCTCAGCTTGCTGCCGGTCGTCCGGAAAGAAGAAGAACGGTTGCGTGCGTCTGGGAAATTTTCGGAGGTCCAAGTGGCGTCTATTCGTCATGGCGACGTCATCCATGCAATGGGGATTGCATGTCATCCTATTTGGCGTCGGAGGAGCTGGAACGCTTCGGCCTCATTGCGACGCTTACTGGTATCACGGACCTTTCAGGGCGTATCGACGTGCAGTGGAGCCAAGTTTTCGTGCGTAGGACCGGTTCGGGCTATTTGAAGAAAGAGACTGGAGGCTTTCACAGTAAGCTCGTAGCAGAGGCTGCAATCGTGCGCTTCGAAAGAGAGTGGTCCCGTATGGCCGATCTATTTTTGCGCGTGGCCGTACGCGGGAAGCCTTCACCCTATTTTCTTCGCCGTCTTCGCGGCGCGCCCGCTGACCAGCATGGATGGAAAGAAGAGGGCGAAGATGCCAGTGTCCATGGCCCTAGTGAACGTTAGGAAAAAGATTCTATGCCGATACTGATTAACATCCACTTCCCGGAGGGCTCCAAAGGAGTTGGTCCGTTTGTTTCGAAAGAAACCCCGAAGGATTTGGCCGCTTGGCACAGGTTTTTTTACCCAAGATGGTGAAGAGTTGGCCATTTATCACGAGAAGCCCTTGTCACGAGAGAACATGGAGATCGCTCTTAAGTGGGCGGCCTCGCAAAGAAGAAAGAATCCTAACCAAACCGTCAGAGAACAATGCGCGGGAAGTGGCAGAAATTCGCATGGCCCGGCTACGCTCAGCATTTTCTGTAGGTCACAAGGGTTCACTCCACGCTCGCCCGCGCGTGTCTCATCGGTAACGGTTGATCTAGCCAAATCATGAAAGCACTTTGGATTTCGCTCTGCCTAGGCCTGACCGCGGTCGTTCACGCTGACCCTGAAATTCGCCATGTGTGGGACTTGGTGTATCCTGCTGCCGCCCATCCGGACCAACATGCCCAGCGTACCACGGGACACTTCGGCAAGAAATTTGTTGGCGTAGCTAAAAGAAGATTTTTTCCGAACCCGAACACTCCCGGCATACTGCGTGGAAAGAACGAGGCCGGAGTCGTGCATGCTGCATTGCTTATCGCCAAGGATGGGAGCGTGAAGGAGGTTGCGATTTTGGCCCAGACGCCTGCGGGCGTAGCAGATGCTGTCGTACTGAACTTCTTCCGAAAGATCGTATTTGTCGAGGAACGGTCAGAAAAGAAAGCGATCGAGTATGAGACCGAACTTGTACTGGTATTCAAACCAGCGACAAAAGAGGGCTAATCGGGTAGCCGGAGGTAATTAGCCTCCGGCTCACATACCACAGACGTATGGATCCGTATGCGGCGTTTCCGATCTGGCGGCCGGTCATTTTCAGGGTTGGCCGATGCTTGCGCGGTCGGCTTCGTCTGTTTCCCGGCCACAAGAGGCGACCCTAGCAGGTCCCCTCGATGACAGCGGTCTTTCTCCGCCGCACACGGCCGCGCCAGCCAAGCCGGCAGGTCGTGCCGTCCTTCTGACATGCGATCCCTTCGCGTCGAAAAGAAAGAAGCTGATATTCGGCCTTTACGTGGCATTCAGTATTGCAGCTGCCGCCGACGGTTGGGTGATTGGCGAGGCTGTCATGCACATCTGAGAGACCCATCCAGTCAACCTGAGCCCGACAGCCGACGCAAACGCGCCCCCGGTTTTGCCGGAGGCGCGAGGCGACCAAAGACCCGGCCTGACTGCTCAGGCCAGGAGATGTTGCCACTGGTCTTCGCGGGCCGAGCGCGCGGCCTTGAGTGCGCCAACGGCCACGAAGCGTTTGTATTCGGGGCCCGCGAGCTTGACCTTGGGCGATTCGAAACCGTCGTCCGTCAGCTTCTGCTGGATGACGGTGTCGAGGCCGCGGATGCGGCTGCCGCCGCCGGTGATCACGATGTTCTGCAGCAATTGCGCGACCGAGTCCGACGAAGCACGGGAAATCAAGGTGGTGAGCGCCGGGTAGATCTTGTCGAGGAGGGCGTTGCAGGCGCGCCCGATGGTTTCGCCAAGCTCGAGCGTGTGGCTCTTGCCGCCGATAAGCACCTTCACATCGATCGGCTTGCGGATGGCGCCGACGTACGAATGCTCCTCCTTGATCTGGCGGATCGTGGAACGGGACAGACCGTTGTTCGGGTAGGTCCGCTGGAGGTCGTCCTCGATGAGCTTGTCCACGGCGTCGCCGGCGAACGCCAGGCTGATCTGGTCTTCCGCCGTCGGGAAGTAACCCTGGATCAGGCAGAGATCGCTCGTGCCGCCGCCGATGTCGACAAACAGCGAGTTGGTGACCGGATCGACGTAGTTGGCCTGACCGAGGCGGGTTTCGTCGCGGAAACCCAAGGCGGCCAGGAACGGCTCGGGAATGAGCAGCACGCGATCGAACACGCCCGCGGCGCAGGAACGGATGTCCTCGCGCGCGGACTGACCGGCGTTGGCCGGAACGCCAATGACCGCCCGGATCTCCGCCGTGCCGCTCGGATCGATGATCGCGCGCACGCGTTTGATGAACTCCCGGGCAGGTTCCACCTGCGCGATGATGCCATCCTCCAGCGGAGCGACGACCTTCATCTGCAGGCGATGGGCCAGCGCCTCTTCACCGATCAACGTGGTGGCGTTGTTGGCGATGATGCCGTCGACCAGACCTTCGCGGGCATAGCCGACGACCGTGGGAATGATCTTGCTGACCGAGGCGTCCCGGCTTTCCGCGGGGCCGGCCAGGATACAGGAGGCATTGGTGCCAAGGTCGAAACCGACGAGCACACGTTTGCGGTCCCCCGCGCGGCGCGGAGTCGCGCCGGACTCGAGGGGACGCTCGATGAAAGCGGTTGCCGCGGACTGGCTGGGGGCGGTGATGACTGGCTTTTTCTCAATGGTGGTGGTTGTCATTTTTCGGATGAGGTTCAGGACTCGGGTTTGACCGTCGCCGTTAACGGCGACCGTTGCGCTCAGCCGCCAGCATGGCGTCGAGCAAATCGGGAATATCGGGCGCGCCTCTCTCGGGGCGGCGGGTTGCTGCCACTCCAGAGAGTGCGGTGCGGGTGGCGTCGGGTGCAGGGCCCGTGGCAACAGGCAATCCCGAGACCAGGCGCGGCACCAACAGTTCGGCTAAAATCACGGCATCCGCCACCCGGTTCTCCTCGCGGACAAACATGGCCTGCAACTCGCTCTCCGGCAAAGCCTCTGCTCCCTGCGCCGCGTGAAGCTCGCGCACGGCTTCCGCCAGTTCGGTTTCTAACCGCGCCGCCTGCATGGGCTCAGCTTGGGCCCGCAGCAGACAGATCTGCCGGATGAGACGGCTGATGCCAAGTAAGCCTCCGGTCGCAACCGGGGGCCGAGTGGAAGAAGGAGTAGTCAACGCGATTCCTCCCGGACCACCGCGCTGACTTTTGGTTCAACAGATTTCGCGCAAGAAATCTTGCCGCCCGAATCACTGCGTCGCTCGCGCAGGAATGATCACAATCAATTTACACCTGTCGCGATGACCGGAATCGTAAAATGAAAGCAGGCCCCGCCTTGCGGCGTTTTTTCATAGCCGCAGCTTCCGCCTTGCAGCGAAGTCAGACGATGGACGATGGCCAGGCCGATTCCGGATTCACGGATGTCGTGCAACTGATCGAAAGGCCCGAACAGTGCCGCCAAACGTCCGGCGGAGACGCCGCTGCCGTTGTCGGTAACGGCAAACCGGCAACTATCGGCGGTGCGCTCCCATGTCAGGGTGATCCGCGGGGCCGGTCCTCCGTGCTGAAGGGCATTGTCGAGGAGATCCCGCCAGATGACCTGCAGCCAGGAAACCACGCCGATCACCTCCGGCCAAGTCACGGGCGGAACGACGACCGCGCCCGCTTTCTTGATCGCGGGATCCAGATCCTTCAGCACTTGCTCCACCACCGGCCCCATTTTGACCGTGGAAAAAAGTGCGGAGTCAACCGAAGCCTGCAGGACAAAACCGACGCGATCGATGATCTGGGAGATCTCGCGGGCCGACTGTTTGATCACCCCGCCCAGCTCAACGAGGGATGCCGCGTCCAACTCGGGCAGCATGTCCGCGGTGGTATAAATGCAGCCGATCGGCGTGCGCATATCATGGCTGACGCGGCGAGCCACGGTCTTCATGTCGCCGCGCAGCCGCAAATTTTCCCACAAGAGTTCATGCTGCAGCAGCGTTGCACGGAACACCCTCGCCAGCAGCGGTGGACTCCATTCGGCCATCGGCACGGTCTCGGCCACGTCGGATTCTCCTGCACCCATCGCGACAATCGCCCAGCGGGGCAGGCCGGTTTTCTCCAGCACCTGGCTGGCCTCGGCCACGACCGGCAGGCCGGGATCGCCCAGCACGAGAAGTTGCGGAGCCGATGCCGGCGGGACTTGCAATGCTGCGTGGAGATCGGGCAGCACGATGACCTCACGCTGCGGAAAGGCCGCTTGGGCCGCCTGACGGGCCAGCTCCAACGCGGTGGGCGGCAGGGCTACCAGCAATATTCCGGGAGGGGTCATGGAATGGAACGGGGGGTCTTTCCCGTCAGATGAAATTGTTTGATCTGGGCCAGTTGCTGGCGGAGATCCTCGACGGTAAAGGGCTTCAGGAGATAACCGAACGCCCCGCGATCCCAAATCTTGCCGACAACCTCGTCCTTCGGGTGCGCGGTGAAAATGATGACCGGTATTTTCGAACGGGCCGTCAGCTCCGAAAGGTATTCCAGCCCGTCCTCTCCGCCCAGGTTGAGATCGAGGAACACCGCGTCGATTCTCTCCGTGGCGAGCAGTTGCGTGGCGGCGGCGCTGGTGGTCGCCCCAAAGGTTTGGCAACCCAGCGTGCTCAAGGCCACGGCCGTAACGCGGACGAGATTGGGCTTATCGTCTACGATGAGTATGTTCATGGGCGGAGGGATGGTTTTCTCCGGCTATCCCGGATGCGTGATCCGGGCCAACGTGGAAGCGGACTGCGCGAGGTTGCGCGATCCAGGGGCACTCGACGACCGGAAAAATCCTGTCGCGAGAGGATTGTCGCATCTCCGGGCTAGCCTAAAAAAAAGCGAACCAAACCACGGCATCACGGTCAGAGCGCAGCCAGCGGCGGGATTCAACGGGCGAAGTCGCGGGATCAGGTGACAACTCATGTGGAAGCTGCCACCATCAGGCGGACAAACTTGCTCGCGGTCAAAGAAGGCATTTGGTGTTTAAACACCAGCAGCGCCACCCGCCGGAAACCGGCCGCCAACAGGCTCTGCGCTTGCTGCGGCGACCGGCAGTCCTATAAACCCGTCACCGTAATGAAAATCGCCGTCATTGAGGATCATGCGCTGATGCGTGACTTGCTCGTGAAAGCCTGTCGTGAAGCGATTGCCGGGGCCGTGGTGGCCGGAGCGCGCAACGCAGAAACCGGCCTGGCTCTATGCCGCGATTCCATGCCGGACGTGGTTCTTCTCGATCTCGCCCTGCCTGACCGCGATGGCCTCGATCTCCTGGACGATATCCTCGCCGTCGCTCCCGCCTGCAAGATCATCAGCATCTCGGTCTACACCGACGAATATACCCTGCATCGCGCGATGCAGTCGAAGCTACACGGCTTCGTGGATAAGAACGAACAGACAGTGGAGTCCCTGACCGCGGCCATTCACACCGTGATGAGCGGACAGCGCTATCTTTCCGCCGCGCTCCAGGCCGCCCACCTCGCCGCGCGGAGCAACCCTGACTCCTTCCACAAGATTCTCTCCGAGCGCGAGCAGAGTTTGCTGACCCTTTTCGGACGCGGCCTGACCAACGAACAGGTGGCGGCGCAGGTCAGCCTGAATGAACTCACCGTACGCAACCACCGCTGCCGGCTCATGGCCAAATTGCATATCCGCACTTCCCCGGAATTGATCCGCTATGCCTTGGAAAAAGGTTTCACGCGGCCCAATCCGTCGCTACGCACGAGCTGACGTGTGCAGTTTGAGTTGGTGGACCGGGCCTCCGGACCGGTTTTGCCCTCGCACGCCGTAACCAACCCGTCCGGAGTCCGGGTTCCACCGTTCGTTCAGCAGCGCCTCGAAGGGCTGCCCGGAAAACCTGCGCGAAGCACAGGTTCCACCTCAGGTAACTGCATCGGCCAGGGCCCGTCGATGCCTACTTTTTCACGCCGACGTAGTTGAGGAACGGCTGCTGCGACCGCGGACGCCCGAGGAATTTCTCCACTGACTCGGACACCTCGCGGGTATCGCCCACACTGTAGACCTCGTCGCGCAAGCGGCGTCCAATCTTCTCGTCCAAATACCCGCCGGGAGCGGACTCGAACACGCTGGCCATGTCGATCGCCATGACCTTGGACCAGAGGTAGCCATAATAGCCGGCGTCGTATCCGGTGAGGTGGCCAAAATAGGCGACGAACGCGGTGTCCGGCGCAGGCGCGAGGGCAACCCGTGCCGCCACGTCGTTCGTCAGCTTGACTACATCCGCCGTCCAGGCCGCCTCAACCGAAAGCGTGTGCAACCCCAGGTCCATGAGCCCGAGCGACAGCTGCCGGCGGTTGGTATAACCTTCGGTGGCCTCGCGGGCCCGCGTCATGGCCGCGATCGTTTCCGCGGGAATCTTTTTCGCCGGATCCCGGTAATCGGCGGCAAAGGTATCAAGCACCGCCTTGTCCCAGACCCAGTTCTCCAACATCTGCGAGGGTGCCTCGACGAAATCCCGCGGCACCGCCATGAGGCCTTCGTAGCGGGAGCGGCCCAGGATCGTGTGCATCACATGGCCGAACTCATGGAAGAGCGTCTGCACATTGCCATGCGGAAGCAGCGAAGGCTTGTCCGCCGAGGGCGGCGGGAAATTGCAGACCAGCGCCGCCAGGGGCAGTTCGTATTTTCCGTCAGCCAGAAAACGTCCGTGCATCTGGCGGAAATTGGCGAAGTGGTTGTATTTTCCCTCGCGTGGGAACATGTCGAGGAAGAAGGCGCCCATCGGCACGCCACTGGTTGCATCCTCGACCACCCACAGTTGCACCCCGGGCGCCCACAGGTAGGGCGGCTCAACCTGGGTAAATTTCAGGCCGAAGATTTTCTGATAAATGGCGAACATGCCCTCCAGCGTCGGCTGATAGGGAAAATAGACGCGCAGGGCCTCCGTATCGACGGCATACTTCTCCTTCTTCAGCTTGTTCGTGTAATAGCCGACATCCCACGGCTCGATTTTCGCGTCGGCCTGGCCCGTGTGCGCCGCCTTCAGCTGGCGCAACACTTCCATCTCCTCGGCAAACTTGGGCTGCAGTCCGGCTACGAGATCCTCCTCGAATTTCAAGGCGGTGGCTCCGGTCTTGGCCATTCGTGTTTCGGTCCGGTAGTCGGCCCAGTTGGCATAACCGAGGCGCTGGGCAATCTCCGCGCGCAGGGCGACGATTTTGGCGAGAACCGGGATATTCTGGTCCCGCGCGAGCTGGTTGCGGGCGATGATCAAACGGCGCCGCACGTCGGCGTTGTCGGCATTTTCCGCCACGGCCGTGGTGTGCCAGGTGATGTTGGCCATGACCCGGTAGCGTCCGTCCGGCTGTTTGACTCCGGGGCTGTTAAGGAAGCTCGCCGGCACGCCGGCCAGTTCCTCGGCGGTGAAATCGAGCGGGGCCCGGGCTTCGTTCACCCCGACGTCAAACTGCTGGCACAATTCCGAAAGCGCTTTGCGCAGGTGCTCCACCTGCTGACGCTCGACGGCCGGCAACGAAAGCCCCGCGCGCCGGAATTCGCGCATCGTGTGGTCCGCCAACCGCTGCTGCTGAGCGTCGAGCGCGGGCTTGGCGTCGACGTAGGCCTTGAGGGCGCGGTAAATGTCTTCGCGGTACTCCAAGCCGATGCCCCAGTTCTCCAGCTTGACGCCCTCCTCGCGAGCCGCATCGCGCATCGCCTTGTCGGGATGGGTCTCCGCCAGCGTGCCGATCTGACCACCGAAAGTCCCGACCCGGCTGGTGATCGCGTCGTAGGAGACAATGGTGCTGTCGAAGGTCGCCTTCGCCGGAGCCTGGGCCACGAGCGCGGCCAGGGCATCGTCGGCTTCCTTCAGGACCGCAGCCGCGCGAGCCCGGACCTCCTCGGGCGTCTTCGGATAATCCGGCAGCGCGAGCACGAGGTTGGCGCGCGCGGCCTTGGCCTGAAAATCAGCGAAGGAGGCGAGCGGGGCGGCCACGCCCTGCGCCGCCAGACCGGCGGCAGCGAGCAACGAGGTGAAAACAAGGCGACGGAGGACGGTATTATTCATGGAGAAACGGCGGCTATTTAAATTGAGGGTGGAGCGCGCTGACCCCAGTGCGCTGTTTGGGAACAACCGAGCAACCGAGTCAAAGCGCGCTGGGGTCAGCGCGCTCCACCGGTTGGCATACCAGTGGAGGCCCGAGCCTCACTTCTTGATGCCGACGTAGTTCAGGAAGGGTTGTTGCGAGCGGGGACGACCGAGGAATTTCTCGACGGACTCAGCCACGTCGCGGGTGTTGCCCGGGCCATAGACCTCGTCGCGCAGGCGACGTCCGACCTTTTCATCCAGGAAACCACCGGGGGCCTTCTCGAAGGCACTCGCCATGTCGACGGCCATGACCTTCGCCCACAGGTAGCCGTAGTAACCTGCGTCGTAACCGGCGAGGTGTCCGATATAAGCGGCCCAGAACGTGTCGGGCGGGGGTGCCATCTGCACGCGGGTGGTCGTGTCGTTGACGATCTTCACCACGTCGGCGTTCTTCGCGGCCTCGGCCGACAGCGTGTGCAGCGCAAGGTCGAGCGAGCCGATGGCCAGCTGCCGGCGTGTGAAATAACCCTCCGTGGCCTGACGCGCAGCGACCAAGGATGCGATGGTCGCGGCCGGGATCTTTTTTTCCGAATCGCGGTAATCCGCGGCAAAGGTGTCGAGCACGGTCTTGTCCCAGACCCAGCTCTCCAGCATCTGCGACGGGGCTTCGACGAAGTCCCGGGGCACGGCGAAGCTGGACTGCGCCACGAAGCGCGAGCGGCCGAGGATGCCGTGCATCACGTGACCGAACTCGTGGAAGAGCGTCTCCACATCGCTGTGCTTGAGGAGCGAGGGTTTGTCGGCCGACGGAGCCGGAAAATTGCAGAGCAGCGCTTCCACGGGCAGGTCATAACGGCCGTCCGGCAGCACGCCGCCCGCCTTCTGCGAGAAACAGGCGAAGTGGTTGAACTTCCCCTCGCGCGGAAACATGTCGAGGTAGAAGGCGCCCATCGGCACGCCGGTGGCCGAATCCTGCACCACGTAGAGCTGCACGCCCTCGGCCCACACATAGGGCGCTTGCACCTCGGTAAACTTCAGGCCGAAGATCTTCTGGTAGATCGCGAACATGCCGTCGAGCGTCGCCTGATAAGGAAAATAAACCCGCAGTGCCTCGGTATCGACCGCGTATTTTTCCCTCTTCAGCTTGTTGGTGTAGTAGCGGATGTCGGAGAGCTCGAGCTGGGCATCGGGCTTGCCCAGGTGGGCAGCCTTGAGCTTCCGCAAGGTCTCCATCTCCTCGGCGAACTTGGGCTGGAGTCCCGCAATGAGGTCCTCCTCGAACTTCACCGCGTTGGCGCCGGTCTTGGCCATGCGCGTCTCGGTCTGGTAATCGGCCCAGTTGGCGTAACCCAGGCGCTTCGCGATCTCGGCGCGCAGGGCGACGAGTTGCGCCACGACCGCGGTGTTCTTCTCACGGGCGAGCTGGTAGCGGGCGGTCTTCACGCTGCGGCGCACATCGGCGTTGTCCGCGTTTTCCATGACGGTCTGGAAATGCCAGGTGATGTTCGCCATCACGCGGTAGCGGCCGTCGGGCTGCTTCAGACCGGGCGTCTCGAGGAAGCTCGCCGGCACGCCGGCCAGCTCCTCGGCCGTGAAATCCAGCGGCGCGCGGGCCTCGTTGATGTTCACCTGAAACTGGGTTTCGAGTCCGGCGAGATCTTTGCGCAGTTTCTCGACCTCGGCCCGCTCCGCCGCCGGCAGGGCGAGTCCGGCGCGGCGATAGGAGCGCATCTGCTCGTCCACGAGGCGTTGCGACTCGGCGTCGAGCTTGGGTTTGGCATCCACCACGGCCTTGAGCACGCGGTAGATGTCCTCGCGATAATCGAGCCCGACGCTCCATTCCTGGATTTTGACGTTCAGCTCGTTGGCGGTGTCACGCATCGCCTTGTCGGTGCTGGACTCGGCCAGCGTGCCGATCACTAGCGCCGCATCCCCCACCCGCGCGGTAATTTCATCGTAAGCGGCGAAGCTGTTGGCGAAAGTGAGCTTGGCGGGATCCTGCGCCGCCAGCACGGCCAGGGCGGCATCGGCGGTCTTGATGGCGTCATCGGCCTTGGCCTTGAGTGCCTCGGGGGTGCGCGGGTATTCGGGAAGCGTAAGCACCTGGCCGGACTTCGCCGCCATGGCCTGAAAATCAGCCAGCTTGGGCACGGTGGCGGCGACGGAGAGGGTCAGCGGCAGCAACGCCAGCAAACCACAACGAAGGGATCGGGGAAGGAACGTCATAGGATTAAGAGTCGCGCTTTATGACACGCCCGTCACGCCCAGCTCAACCCCGAAAGCGCCTCACCGTCGTCCATGAGCGCAGCGATCGAAGCGAAAGCCGGCCCATACCATTGTAGAAATTTCTGCTTCCGTTTTGCGGTGCAAGGCCTACGTTGCCCCCTCTTGTCACGGAGGGGTGGCAGAGTGGTCTATCGTACCTGACTCGAAATCAGGCGTGCCCGAAAGGGTACCGTGGGTTCGAATCCCACCCCCTCCGCCAGTTTACATTCGCGACCTGAGCGGTCCGCATCGACGGGAGCTTCAGCCGGCTGGCCTACCCGTGTTTCCTATTGCCCGCCGCTGCCGGCTCTGGGCTCGGCCACGGGGCTGCACTTGCGCATGCCCGCATAGTATAGGTCCGTGCAATCCGGACACATACTGTGCGTGAATTGGGCCTCCGAGTGACCCTGAATATACGACTCTATCGGACTCCAGCGGCCTTCGCTGTCACGGATCTTTTTGCATGAGGCGCAAATAGGCAGGAGGCCGCTCAGCGTCCTGACGTGCGCTTGCGCGGCCTTCAGTTCCTCCATCAATCGCTCGCGCTCAGCCTCGGCCTGCTTGCGCGCGGTGATGTCAATCCACACTCCCGCAAGTTCGATCGCGTGGCCATTCGCGTCACGGACCAAGCGCAACGTATCGCCGATCCAGCAATATTGTCCGTCCTTGTGACGTAGCCGGTATTCTGTACGGCTCACGCCGGATACCAGCGTTTCAGACACGCTGTTCAGGGCGCGCTCGCGGTCTTCCGGGTGAAGTCGGTTGAGCCACCAGTCGAAAGCCAACGTTTCACTGGAGGTGTATCCCAGGAGCCGGGCGATGCTTTCGCTGACCACGCGGGAAACAATTTTACCGTCAGCGATCTTCAACACATAGAGCACCGCCGGGCTGCGTTCGAGCAGTTGACTGAGCTGACTGTGCGCAATGAGAAGCGCCGCTTGCGCCTCGCGCCGCTCCCGGCGCAACCGGGTTGACGCCATCGCGTGGGCCACGGCTGCTCCGAGACGTGCCAGTCGGTCCTTCAAGAGAAAGTCCGCCGCACCCTGTTTTATCACCGCAGCGGCGCTCTCATCGCCCACGGCACCCGATACGATGATCACAGGCAGGTCGAAACCCGTTCGCTCCGCCGCCGCCAATGCTTCAGTTCCGCTCCAATCCGGCAGCATGTAGTCGGCGAGGATCACATCGAGATCGGGCTCCAGCGCGGCCATGAAGCCCGCTTCATTGTCGACCCACCGGGAGTCCAACACGTAACCCGCGTTCCGCAAGTGCTGCAGCAACAGCTCCGCATCAGCCGGATTATCCTCAAGAATCAGGACTTTGAGCGGCGTCGACACAAGAGCATCAGATGTCAGCACCGGTCATCGACGGTGCGAGCGGGGCCTGGTTCATCAACAACCAATACAGGCCGAGGGTGCGAACCGATTCGGTGAACTTCTCGAAGTCCACCGGTTTCACAATGTAGCTGTTCACACCGAACTTATAGCCGGCGGCTATGTCGCGATCCTCTTTTGAGGAAGTGAGAATGACGACCGGAATCGTATTGGTCCGCGGATCAGCCCTGATTTGCCGCAGGACTTCGATCCCGTCCACCTTCGGCAATTTCAAATCGAGCAGAACGAACTTGGGGCGGTCGCCGATATCGCGGTGGGCATACTGCGCACGGCAAAAAAGATAATTGAGCGCCTCCTCGCCATCGCGCGCGACGTGAATCTTGTTCGAGAGCTTGTGCTGCTCGAATGCATCGAGCGTGAGGATCACATCGTGCGGATTGTCTTCTACGAGGAGGATTTCAACTGGTTCGTTCATGGACAGCGAGTGCGTTGGTTGTTTCGGTCGGGGGAGTCACCCTTTGCGACGAGCAGGAAGTGGAAACCATTTCCGGCGTCGCGGGAGCGTCTCGGGACGTCGCAAGCGACGATCCGGCGGCTCCAAGCGTGAAGAAAAATGTCGCCCCTCTATCAATCTCCGCTTCGGCCCAGATGCGGCCGCCGTGACGACTGACGATCCGATGCGCCGTAGCAAGGCCGACCCCCGTGCCTTCGTAATCCTCCATGCGGTGCAACCGCTGAAACACTCCGAAGAGTTTATGCGCGTAGGCCATCTTGAAGCCCACGCCATTGTCGCGGACGAAGTAGACGTTCTCTCCGTTCTGCTGGCAGCCGATCTCGATTCGGGCGGGATCGCGCTTGCGGGAATATTTGAGCGCGTTCGCGAGCAGGTTCATCCACACCTGCTTCAGGAGACCGGCATCGGCCTCGCACGCCGGCAAATCGCCGATGGCGATCTCCACTCGCCGGCCTTCGCGCTCCGGGCGCAACGTTTCCAGACAGGAACGGACGAGTTGATCCGGAAGCACGCGCCCCCTGCGCAGCGGCTGCCGGCCCAGTCTCGAGAAAACCAGCAAATCGTCGATGAGCTGGCCCATCTGTTGGGCGCCTTCGCGCACATACCCCAGCGCTTCCCGGGTTTTCGCCGACAACAGGTCATCCGGCTGGTTGAGCGCGATCCTGGAAAAACCGTCGATTGACCGCAACGGCGCGCGGAGATCGTGCGAGACGCTGTAAGAAAATGCCTCGAGCTCCCGATTCGCCGTCTCCAACTCGGCGGTGCGCGCGCGGACTCGCTGCTCGAGGTCCGTGTTCAGGTGCAGGATTTCCTGCTCCGCGCGCAGGCGTTCGGTGACATCCCGAGCTGCGGCAAATACACCGGTGATATCTCCCTGCTCATTTCGATAGACCGAAGCATTGTAAAGAACTGTCGTGATGCGGCCGTCGCGATGCCGCATTTTCAATACGTAATCGCGCACCAGTCCGTCACGAAACGCCTGTTGATAACCGGCCCTCGCCTTGTCCGGTTCGGTGAAATAATCCGAAAAATCCGTGCCGATCAATTCCGTCCGGCTGCGACCTGTCATCGTTTCCGTCGCCACGTTTGCGTCAGTGATCCGCCCGTCGGCTCCTATGGTTACCAGCGGATCGAGACTGGCCTCGAGCAACCGCCGGTTGTAGCCCGCCGCCTCCTTCAACGCGGCTTGAGCCCGCTGACGTTCGTTGCGCAGGCGATGCGCCTGAATCCCGAAAGCCAGGTCGTCCGCCAGCTCCGAGAGCAGTTGCACTTCGGCCTCGTCGAAGACGCCGGCCTCCGTCGCATAAATGTTCAACGCCCCGAAGACGCGGCCCTCAGCGAGCAACGGCAGAACCACGGACGAAGCAAAGCCACGTTTGAGCGCCTCGTCCCTCCACGGAGCAAAGTCCGGATCGTTCCGCACATCACGACATACGGACGGACGACCGGTGCGGATCGCATTGCCCGTGGGACCTCGCCCCAACGCCGAGTCCGCCCACGAGATACGTGCCCGCTCCAGATAACCTGCGTCAGATCCGGCCTGCGCTACCGGACGCACGTTCTTTTCCGGATCGTCGTCCGCGAAGCCGATCCATGCGAATCGATAACCACCTTCGGATACGATTGCCTCGCATAAGCGGTTCAACAATGCCGCCTCGGATGCCGAGCGCACCAAAGCTTGGCTGCATAAGCTGCGGGTGCGCAACGCGCGGTTCGTCCGCCGAAGCGCGTCCTCCGCGCGCCCCCGCTCGCCGATATAGCGGCCCACGGATCGATGCAAAAACACACTCAGGACAATTGCGCCCAAAATCGCCGCTCCTCCCGCCGTCGCAATAACGAAGAGAGAGTTTTGCGCCGTTC
>DATCRM010000238.1:0-4870 GCA_036568985.1 Lacunisphaera sp.
GTTTGTGCGAAAAGGCCGGTGCCGACGGCATCACGGTCCATCTGCGCGAGGATCGCCGCCATATCCAAGAAGAGGATGTGCGCCTGCTGGCGGCGTCCAGATCCACCCGCCTGAACTTGGAGATGGCCTGCACCCCGACGATGACCGAACTGGCTTTGCAGCTGAGGCCCCATTCCGTCTGCCTCGTGCCCGAGAGCCGCGAGGAAATCACCACCGAGGGCGGCCTCGACGTCGTGAAGCATCGCGAAAAGGTCGCCCGCGTAACCGACGCGATGAACGCCGCCGGGATCAAGACCAGCCTCTTCATCGATCCTGATCCGGAGCAGATCGAGCTGTCGGCCAAGCTGAAGGCTCCGTGGGTCGAGTTGCACACCGGCGCCTACGCCAACGCCTACCACAATCCTGAACGAGCCCCCGAGTTCGCGCGGCTCGTCCGCGGCGCGAAGCAGGCTCACAGCCTAGGCCTTGTGGTCAACGCCGGCCATGGGATCAATTATGTCAACATTGCCGAGGTCCGCACCATTCCTCACCTGCACGAGCTGAATATCGGCCACAGCATCGTCAGCCGCGCGCTTTTCACCGGCATCGACGAAGCCGTGCGGACCATGAAGGCGCTGATGAATCCATGAAAGGACCAGAGACCAAGGACCAGAGACGAGGGACTACGACCAAGCGGTTGGTGTCAGTCTGGCTTGGGTACTTGAGTCCTTGTTCTCTGGTCCTTGGTCTCTGGTCCCTGCCTTTATGAGCATTTCCCTTCCTCCCGGTGGCGTCCTGATCGGTCTCGGCTGCGACATCATCGAGACTGACCGCATCCGGGGCGTGCTGCGCAAGCATGGCGACCGTTTCCTCAAACGGGTCTTTACCGAGGAAGAGCAGGCCTACTGCAACAGCCTCAAATTTCCGCACAAGCACTACGCCGCGCGTTGGGCCGCCAAGGAAGCTGTGTCGAAGTGCTTCACGACCGGGATCGGCGAGCATTTGGACTGGACCTCCGTCTCCGTCTATCATGGCACCCGTCACGAACCGCTGGCGCGCCTGGATGCCAAGGCGCAGGCCCTGCTCCAATCGGTCGGCGCAACCCACGTCATGCTTTCCCTCTCGCACATCGACACCCACGCCATGGCCGTCGCTGCGCTCGTCCGGCACGCTTGAGCCGTGAAACCGTCAGCCCAGGCGCGCACGTCCGCAGCCAAGGCCGGCTGGCTGGTCGCCGTGCTTTTTTTCGGATGGCTGCTGTTTCTCTTTCTGCCGCGTCCGGCCGATGAGGCGACGCCCGCGCCGCCGCCGGCGCCCGCGCCGTCCACTTCGCTGACCCGCGCCGGTCTGCCCGACTACACCGACTGGGTGGGCCTTCCCGAAATCTTCGCCATCTGGGCGGATCGCGCCGAGTGGAAGAACGGGAAGACCCGCTTCGCCTACTGGCACCCGGTGACGAAGAGCTATGCCTATTATTTCGAGGCCACGCGCGTTGAAGGTGGCTACCGCTTCCGGGAGATCGCAGAGCCCCACAACGAAAAATACGAGTGGGATTCCGGCGCACCCGCGGACAGTCCCTTGCGTCTTTACCTACCTAAAAAGCCGGAATTCGTCGAGATCCCGGTGCCCAGGGCCGATCGAGATGGGCTGGTTCGCTCGGCCCCAGAAAAGGTTGGAATCGAGTTGTCCGCATCCGATCCCATGACCGTTCCACCGGCATCGCCGCCCAAGATGAAGCAATAGCTATGTTGTTCCTCCCAAGTCATCCCGTGCTTACCTCCGCCCAAGCCAAGGCGTGGGAAGCGGCATTGTTGAAGGATGACACGGCCGAGTGGGACGCCATGCAGCGGGCCGGCGCATCCCTGGCGGTGGCGGTTGCAGAGGACTACCGGGAAATCGGCGGCCTGCCCCAAAATGCCCGGATTCTCATCTTGGCGGGCAAGGGCCACAACGGCGGCGATGCGCTGCTGGCGGCCGCAGAGCTGTTGCGCAGATTTCGGCAAGCCACGGCCGACGTGGTTTGCGCGTTTGGCGAAACGGCCCTGCGTCCGCTGCCCAGACGGGCGCTGACTGAATTGCGCGATGCGGATCATCGAGTCCGCGTGCGGATGATGCCTGCGTCTATGAGCCGAGAGATTCATGATGCAACCTACGATCTCTGCCTTGATGGCATCTTCGGCTTTCAATTCCGGGCGCCGATGGATGCGGCAACGGCTGAATTGATCGAAGCCGTGAATGCGCATCGGGGCATTCGTTTCCGGGCTGCCGTGGATCTGCCCAGCGGGGTAGGCGAGGTGAATGCCTCCACCGTCTTTCGGGCGGATTTCACCTATGCGACGGGCATCGTGAAGCAGCCGGTACTGTCGCCCGCGACGGCCGCCTCGGTAGGCCGGCTTCGGTATTTGGATTTGGGATTCTTTAGCGCCGGCGAGCCGTCTGGATCTCGCGAACGCATCCTGACCGCCGAAGTGCTGGCCCCGTTGACGACCTTGCGGTCCTCCCAGACGGACAAGCGTAGCTTCGGCCACTTGCTGGTGGTTGGCGGCTCGCGCAGTTATCCCGGCGCTGTCGTGCTGGCTGTTCGGGCGGCTCTCCGCAGCGGCGTCGGACTCGTGACCGCCTTTGTGCCGGAGCGGCTCGCTCCCGAATATGCGGCGCGGTATCCGGAGGCCATGTGGGTGGGCTGTCCGGAGACGGCCAAAGGAGGTTTGGCTGCGGGAACGGTTGAATTGATCCAAGAACGATTGTCGCGTGCGACGGCCCTGCTCATGGGACCGGGGATGAGCGCTGAACCGGAAGTGTTGCGCACGATGGAGGCCATTGTTCGTAATACGAACATTCCGCTCGTGCTGGACGCTGACGCTTTGCGGCCGGAGGTGATGGCCGCGACGAGCGACAAATCCGTGATCTGCACCCCGCACGCTGGCGAATATCAGCGGTTGGGGGGTAGGGCCGGTCTCCAACCGGCCTCGGGCAGCACGGATGTCGTTGCCGTTCTCAAGGGGCCGTTAACCCGAGTCGTCGGCGAGACAGGCCGGTCGGAGAGCGGCCATACTTATTATTCCCCGTTTGGCGGGCCGGTGCTGGCGAGGGGCGGGAGCGGGGACATCTTGGCGGGGCTGATCGGCGGGTTGCTGGCGCAGAAGCCGGACGAACTCTTGCTCGCAGCGTGCCGTGGGGTGGTCTGGCATGGTCGCGCGGCCGATTTACTGGCTCGCACCCGCGGACAAGTGGCCGTAGAGCTTTCGGAAATTCTCGAGCAGCTCGGGCCGGCGCTCCACTCCTGATATGGCAGACACCCTTACCGAGCAGCAGGCGTTCATGATCCTGAACGACCTGCCCAACATCGGCCCCATCACCCTCAACCGGCTGCTGGCCGAATTCGGCGGCGATCCGCGCGAGATCCTGTCGGCGAACAAACGCCGGTTGGAATCGGTGCGTGGCGTCGGTCCGGAGACGAGCGCGGCCCTGATGGCGTGGCGCGCTCATTTCGACCTGCCGCGCGAGGAGGAGCGGTTGGCGAAGGCCGGTGCCGTGTTCATCACGACCCAGGACGAGGGTTACCCCAAAATGTTGAGGGAAATCCACGATCCGCCGATCGGGCTCTACCGGAAGGGTGGCTATCTCTTCGGGCAACCGTGCATCGCGATCGTCGGCAGCCGGCGGACGACGCTTTATGGTCAAGCCGTCGCGAAGAAGTTGGGCGCGGAGCTGGCCCGCATGGGTTTTTGCGTGGTCAGCGGACTCGCCCGGGGCATCGACACTGCGGCGCACGAGGGAGCCCTCTCCGTCGGAGGCAAAACCGCTGCCGTGCTCGGTACCGGCATCGACATCATCTATCCGTCAGAGAATCTCGATCTCTACCGGCGGATTGCGGAAAGCGGCGCCGTTCTGTCGGAATTTCCATTTGGTCGGAAAGCGGACAAACAGTCCTTCGCCATGCGCAACCGGATTGTCTCGGGCATATGCGAAGGCGTGGTCGTGGTGGAGAGCGACGTGTCGGGCGGTGCGATGATCACGGCGCGTTTCGCCGGTGAGCAGGGCCGGCTGATTTTCGCCGTCCCCGGACGTATCGACCAGCCGACGAGTGCAGGCTGCCACCAACTCATCCGTGACGGTGCCACCCTGCTGACCGGTGTGGACGATATTCTAAACGAGTTGAACTACCTCGATGGGCTGCGACCGAAGGCGATTGAGACGGAAGGGGAGCAGAGCTTTCTCGAACAGCTGCTGCCACAACTGACCGAGGTGGAGCGCCGGGTGTTCGAGTGTTTTCGGGGCGGATCGATGCTGGGGATCGATGCACTGGCGTCCGCGACCGGTTTGGGTGCTCCGGAAATTTCGTCCGCGCTCATGATGCTTGAACTGAAGAAGCTCGTCGCCAAGCGCGCGGACGGAAGTTTCGAAGCGCGCAGCTGAGCAAGGGACATAAAAAAGCTCCAGCGGCGGACCACTGGAGCGGATGAGTCGGCCCGACGAATTACTGGCCGGTGCGGATGCGCTCGGCCTCGGCCTTGGCGGCGGCTTCGCGGGCTTTGTACTCTTCCAGCTGTTTGGACTTCCTGAGCGCGGCCTCTTCCTCGGCCTTCAGGCGAGCGACCTCGGCCTCGGCGGCCTCGGCACGCTGGCGGGCAGCGAGGAGCTCCTGGTCCTCGACCGATTTACCCTGCGAGATCATGCGCTGGCGCTTGGCCTCGGCCTCGGCGCGCTCGCGGGAAGCGGTCTCCTCGGCGACGCGGCGTTCGTATTGGATCTCGGAAAGACGGCGGTCCTGGCGATTGCCCGAAATGCCCCCGATGATCGCACCCGCGGCCGCACCGGCTGCGGCGCCCTTGCCGTCTTCGCCGGACTGGTGGCCGATGATGCCACCGATGATGGCACCGGCCAAAGC
>DATCRM010000239.1:0-16826 GCA_036568985.1 Lacunisphaera sp.
AAGACGGCCGACAAGGCTGCCCCGCAGGTATCTGGCGGTCACGCCGGCACGCCGGCACCCAGTCCTGCATAAATATATAATCGTCCTTGGATTTTTCTGGGAGGCCGGCACGATGCCGGCTTCTTTTTTAACATATGAACATCTGTTGTATTGGCGCTGGTTACGTGGGCGGGCCAACCATGGCTATGATCGCCCTGAAATGTCCCGATATCACCGTCACGGTGGTCGATATGAATGCCGCACGCATTGCGGCGTGGAACAGCGGCAAACTGCCCATCTTTGAGCCGGGCCTCGATGAGGTCGTTCAACAGGCGCGCGGGAAAAACCTGTTCTTTTCCACCGACGTAGCCGGCCAGATCAAGAAATCCGACATCATCTTCGTTGCCGTCAACACGCCGACGAAGACTTATGGCGTGGGCGCTGGCCGAGCGGCCGATCTCCGCTACATCGAATCGGTTGCCCGCACGATCGCGGAGCATGCGGACACGGGGAAAATCATCGTGGAGAAGTCCACCATTCCGGTGAAGACGGCGGACGCGATCAAGGCGATCGTCGCATCCAATTCGAAGGGACTTAAGTTCCAGGTTCTCTCAAATCCCGAGTTCCTGGCCGAGGGCACGGCCGTCAAGGACCTGCTCGCTCCGGACCGCGTATTGATCGGCGGCGAGCGTACGCCGGACGGTGAAAAGGCGATTGAAGCGCTGGCCGGTGTCTACGGCCGCTGGGTTCCGCGCGAACGCATCATCACAACCAATCTCTGGTCGTCGGAGCTCTCCAAGCTCGTGGCCAATGCTTTTCTGGCGCAGCGCATTTCCTCGATCAATTCGATCTCGGCCCTGTGCGAGGCGACCGGTGCCGATGTGGACGAGGTGGCCAACGCCATCGGCAAGGACAGTCGTATCGGACCCAAATTTCTCAAATCGTCGGTTGGTTTCGGCGGCTCCTGCTTTCAGAAGGACATCCTCAACCTGACCTATCTTTGCGAAAGCTTCGGCCTTCCCGAGGTTGCGGCCTATTGGACGAGCGTGGTGGGAATCAACGACTGGCAGAAAAACCGGTTTGCGACCCGCATCGTCAAAGCGCTCTTCAACACGGTCGCCGACAAGAAAATTGCCGTGCTGGGTTTTGCCTTCAAGAAGGACACCAACGACACGCGCGAATCCGCCGCGATCAACGTCTGCCGCGATTTGCTGAGTGAACACGCCAAGGTGTGCGTCTACGATCCCAAGGTTCCCGCCGACGAGATCGTCACCGACACCTTGGGCAAAGGCGGGCAGAATCCGCGCCTTAGCGTGGCCAAGGATGCCTACGAAGCTTGTGCCGGCGCCCATGCCATCGCGATCGTGACCGAGTGGGACGAGTTCAAGACCTTGGATTACGCGAAAATCTACGCGGGGATGCCCAAGCCGGCGTTCCTATTCGATGGTCGCAACATCGTGGACCTCGCCGCACTCCGTAAGATTGGCTTCAGCGCCTCCGGTATCGGTAAGCCGTCGTAAGCGACACGCGCACGATTCCTTTGAAAGACGCGGATTCCGATCCGCGTCTTTTTTTGCGCGTGATTCGGTTACACGCCGCTCGCGTTGCGGTAGTGTCGGGGTACGCGTTTTGTGACGGAGCAAAGCGTCTCCCACGGGATCGTGTCCGCCCAGTCACTGAACTCCGTAATGGAAATCTCGGCTCCGCTCTGCCGGCCGACGAGCACGACGGGGTCGCCGCAGAGCACGTCGCCCGGAACGTCCGTGATGTCCACGATCGTCTGGTCCATCGTAACCCGTCCCAGCACGGGGCAACGCGTTCCGTTGATGAGCACGAGTGCCCGGCGCCCGCTGGAGCGAGCGATGCCGTCGCCATAGCCGGCGGTGAGAACAGCCACGCGCGAATCGCGACGCAGCGTGCTGGTCCGACCGTAGCTGACACCCGTGCCGGCCGGTAGTTTTTTCACCAATCCGACACGCGTATGAAAACTGAAGACGGGCTCGGCGTGGACACGAGCCAGCATCGAGTGCGGGTGGGGAAGTATGCCAAACTGCAGCAGGCCCACGCGCACGGCATTGAAAATGCCATCACCCGAAGCCGTCTCGAGACCGGCGCTGTTGTCGGCATGAATGAACAACGTGGCCGGATCGATTCCCGGGCAACCGGCCAGGGCGTTCAGGAACAGTCTGCGTTGTTCCGCGGTAAAGCCGGGATCCTCATCCGCGCTGGAAAAATGCGTGAACACGCCGGCCAGACGAAGACCCTTCGCGGCACGGATGGCGGCATATAACGCGGCTGCCTCCGTGTGCCAGACACCAAGCCGGCCCATGCCGGTGTCGAGTTTCAGGTGGACCGCGATGGGTTTTCCAGCCGTCCGGCCCACGGCGTCGAACCGGCGCACCTCGTCGGCAGAGGAAATGGTGGCCGCCAAGTCATATTCCGCGAGGTAGCGGTCTTCATCGGGCAGCACGGGGCTGAGCAGCAGAACCGGCCAGTCGGCGCTGAGCTCGCGGATAGTCATCGCCTCGGCAATGTTGGCGACGGCGAAAAGGTCTGCTCCCGCATGCATGAGCCGGGCAGCGACCTGGGGCAGACCGTGACCATAGGCATCGGCCTTCACGACCGCGACGTACTCGATATGTGGAGGCAGGGTGGCGCGAATGAGCTTCAGGTTGCGTTCGAGTGCGGCGAGGTCGATCTCGACCCAGCAGCGGCGGGG
This sequence comes from Lacunisphaera sp., assembly GCA_036568985.1. GTDB lineage: Bacteria > Verrucomicrobiota > Verrucomicrobiia > Opitutales > Opitutaceae > Lacunisphaera. The sequence goes on from DATCRM010000239.1 coordinate 2,699, forward strand.
CAGTTGGGCGGAGGAAGTCATGCGGGCAAACCGTGAGGAACCAACGCGGATTTGATCGGCAGAGTAGGCATCGGGGACCCCGCAAAGTTATTTGCGGTTTGCCGTTTCCGCGCTGTGCGGTTGGGCGGACCATTTCTTATAGTCGGGCTCATTGTGCTGGAACACGTCGGCGGCTTTCACCGGGCGAAGCAAATCAGCTTCGCCCACCAGTGCAATCAGCGCGGCGAGATCGTAGCTGGATTCGTGCAAAACCGGAGGCGGTTTGGACCACACGCGGAATTTGGCCGGGGTGAGGAGTTCGCCCGGGGGCAATTCGGCAGTGGGCTGGCGCGTCAGGATTCCCAAGGTCCCGTCCGAACCGATCGATTGAACATGCCAGCTTTCACGCCGGGCGTCGGCGATCATTGCGAACTGCCGGTTCGACTTTTGCCACTCGGCGGCACCGGCAAGCGCGAGGCTTTGGTACGCGAACACAGGTCGCGGCTTGAGTGTGGTCCACGTGCGCAGGACCATGGCGATGGTGCGGGTGCCGAGCATGGAGCCCGGCCCTTCGCAAAAAACAAACGCCGCGATATCCCCAAGGCCAAGGCCGGCTTTGGCGAGTACCGATTCGGTGCCACTGAAAAGCCCGCGGCCTGCTTCTTCGCCGGTGCTATGCCAGAGGGGTGGTTGGCCGGTACGAAGCAGTCCGATTTGCGTCCGCAACGAAACCGCGTCCAGGACGAGGATACTACCGTGCGCGGCAAGGATTTGGGCGAAGCTGGCCATGGCAAGGCGCAGCTTGGAAGCTGAGGAGACAAAAACCAAGGTGGATTGCGCCCGATTTGTGCCGAAAGAGACCTTGACCGGCTCAGGCGGGACCAGTTACCTCGACCTCTTTTCTCTGAGGAAACCTGTCTGAATTTACACCGTGAACGTTCAAATCACCGACATCAACGAGACCCGCAAAACGCTTACCGTCACCCTCGACAAGGGTGAAGTCGAAGGCGAATACACCGTCCTTTTGGGCGAGTTCACCCGTCAGGTCAGCCTGCCTGGTTTCCGTCCCGGCAAGGCTCCGACCGCGATGGTCGCCAAGCGCTTCAGCAAGGAGCTGAAGGACGAATTCAAGAGCAAGGTCGTGGGCAAAGCTTACCGTGACGGCCTTGAGCAGTCGAAACTTCAGGTGCTTTCGCTGGTGGACGTCGAAGAGGGAGCGATCGAGCCCGGCCTCTCCGCCGCCATCAAGCTCACCGTCGACGTCCGTCCGGAGATCAAGTTGCCCGAGTACACCGGCATCGAGACCGAGGTTCAACCGACCGAGCCGACCGACGCTGAGGTCGATGCCGTGATCGAGGGTCTCCGCGCCGAGCGGGCCGATTTCAAGGTGGCAGCCCGCGCGGCCGCCAAAGGCGATTACGTTCGCTTCGGTTACACCGGCAGCCTCGACGGCAAACCGCTCGACGAGATTGTCGGCGACAAGAAAATCTACGCCGCGGCTCCCCAGACTTGGGAAGAGGTGGAGGGCGCCAACGAAGGGCTGCTGCCCGGTGTCTCCAAGCAGCTAGCCGGTTTGAATTCGGGCGATAAGAAGAACGTCGACGTCGCCTTCCCCGCAGACTTTGCCGCCGTACCCGCTCTGGCCGGCAAGACCGTGGCCTACGCGATCGACGTGCAGGAAATCCGCGAGCGCGTGCTGCCGCCGATGGATGAGGCCTTCTTCAAATCGAACCAGGTCGATGACCTCGACGGTCTGAAAACCCAGGTCCGGGCCAATCTCACGGCGCGCAAGGATTACGCGAACCGTTCCGCTCAGCGCCGTCAGATCACCGAGACGTTGGCCTCCCGCGCCAACTTCCCCGTGCCCGAGAGCCTGATCTCTTCCGAGCGCGACGGCATTCTCCGTCAGTTCATTGAGGAAAACATTCGCAACGGCGTTCCCCAGGAGAAACTCGAGGAAAACAAGAAGGAGCTCTATGAAAGCGCCTCCAAAGCCGCGGCTACTCGCGTGAAAGTTCAGCTTCTCCTGGCGCAGATCGCCGAGGCCGAGAAGCTCACCGTCGACGAAAAGGACTTCAACAACTGGCTGATGCGCGAATCCATGCGCAGCGGCCAGCGCCCGGATAAGCTGGCGAAGGATCTCGGCAAGGATCGCGATCAGGTTCGTGCCGTCCAGCAGCAGCTCCTCTTCGACAAGGCCCTTGATTTCCTCGTCTCCAAAGCTACCGTCAAGGTAGCAACCCACAAAGCATGAGCTACTACGTCCCCATCGTCCTCGAAAATACCGGCCGCGGTGAGCGGTCCATGGATATTTACAGCCGTCTGCTGAAGGATAGGATCATCTTCATTGGTACGCCGATCGACGATGGGGTCGCTAATGTGGTGATTGCCCAGCTCCTGTTCCTCCAGATGGAGGATCCGAAGAAGGACATCCATCTCTATATCAATTCTCCAGGCGGCGTCGTGACTGGTGGCATGGCCATCTACGACACCATCAACTTCCTTCAGTGCGACGTGGTGACCTATTGCATCGGCATGGCCGCCAGCATGAGCACCGTGCTCCTTGCCGCCGGCGCGAAGGGCAAACGCTTTGCTCTCCCGAACAGCCGCGTCATGATCCACCAGCCGTCCGGCGGTGCAGGCGGTCAGGCTGCCGATATTGCCATTCAAGCCCGGGAAATCATTCGCTGGCGCAAGACGCTCAACGAGACCATCGCCAAACACACAGGCAAGACCCCCGAACAGGTGGAGAAGGACTCCGACCGCGATTACTACATGAGCGCGGACGAGGCCAAGGCTTACGGCATCGTCGATCACGTGGTCAGCTCTACCCGCGACGCCCAGCAAATAGCTCAAAGCGCAGCTTGATAGCGTTTTAACGCCGCCGTTCCTGCCGGCTTAAAATCCCTCGACTAAACCCGGCTTCGGCCGATTATAAACCGCAATGGCTAAATCTTCACGCATGACCCTTTGTTCGTTCTGCGGTAAATCGCAGGCGGAAGTACGCAAAATCATTGCGGGGCCTGGCGTTTACATCTGCGACTCGTGCGTCAACGTCTGCAAGACGATAATTGACCGTGAAGTAAAGACCCCGGCTGCCCCCGAGGGTACGGCGGCAAAACCTGCGTTCCGCCTCGTCAAGCCCGCCGAGATCAAGAAGGTGCTCGACGATCATGTGATTGGCCAGGACCACGCCAAGAAGGTGCTCTCAGTGGCCGTTTACAATCACTACAAGCGCCTCAACTTCGACGCCAACCACGGCAATGCGGCCGACGCCGCCTCACTGCCGGCCGAGTTCACCGATGTCGAGGTGGAGAAGAGCAACATCCTGCTCGTCGGACCGACCGGTTCCGGCAAGACCCTGCTCGCACGCAGCCTCGCCCGTATCCTTGATGTGCCTTTCGCTATTTCTGACGCCACGACCCTCACGGAAGCTGGCTATGTCGGCGAAGACGTCGAGAACGTGGTGCTGCGACTCCTTCAATCAGCCAATTACGACGTCAAGAAAGCCGAGTGTGGCATCATCTACATCGATGAAATCGACAAGATCCGCCGCACGACCGAGAACGTCTCGATCACCCGCGATGTGTCGGGCGAAGGCGTCCAACAGGCGTTGCTAAAGATCCTTGAAGGCACGACCTGCAATGTCCCGCCCCAAGGCGGTCGCAAGCACCCGAATCAAGAGTACATTCAGGTCAACACCTCGAACATCCTCTTTATTTGCGGCGGCGCCTTTGTGGGGCTCAACGAAGTTATCAAGAAGCGGCTTGGTCAGCGTTCGCTCGGCTTCCACATCAATTCGAAAGACCATGAGCTGACCCCGGACGAAATGATGCGCGGCGTCGCGCCCGAGGACTTGATCCGTTTCGGCATGATTCCGGAGTTCATTGGACGTCTGCCGGTCGTTTCCGTGCTGGACGAACTCAAGGTTGCCGATCTCGAGAAGGTTCTGCTTCGTACCAAGAATGCCATGGTGAAGCAGTACTCGAAGCTCTTCGCGATGGACGGAGTGCAGCTCAAGTTCACCCGCGATGCGATTGTGGCCATCGCGAAAAAGGCCATCGAGCTCAAGACCGGCGCGCGCGCCCTCCGCGCGATTCTCGAAAAGATCATGCTGGAGATCATGTATGACCTGCCAGCGCGCGATGATGTCAGCGAGGTCATCATCGACCAGGCTGTCGTCGAAGGCCGCCGCAAGCCGCAGCTCAAAAAGCCCAATCGCGCGGCTTCGGAGAAGAACGCTGCGTAATCGGGATTACCCGCTCAAAAGCAAAGGCCCGCCTGACGCGGGCCTTTTGTGTTTTGGAGGGCCGATCTCCCCGGTCGGGTGCGGTCCGTCGGGAGATGGACCTCCGCCTTACCAGTTGAAGCTCTCGTTTTTGCCGACGGACTTGGCAAACGCGGCGAACAGTTTCACGCAGTCCTCGACGTCCTGCAGATCCACGACCTCGCTCGGCGTGTGCATGTAGCGCAGCGGAATGGAAACGAGGCCGCAGGCGACGCCCGAGCGCGCCATCTGGATGGCGCGGGCGTCGGTGCCGGTGGGGCGGGGATCCGCTTCAATCTGGTAGGGAATCTTGCTCTTTTTCGCGACCGCGATCAGCCGTTCGAAGACCTTGGGGTTGATGTTGGGGCCGCGGCAGATGATGGGACCGCCTCCGAGTTTGGTCTCGCCGAACTTGCGTTGGTCGCAATCGGGGTGGTCGGTGGCGTGGCCGACATCGACGATGAGCGCGACATGGGGATCCACGGCAAAAGCCGAGGTTTGGGCGCCGCGGGTACCGATCTCTTCCTGCGTCGTGGCGACGGATACCACCTTGGCGCTCAGCCTGGCTTTTTCCCTGGCCAGACGAATCAGCGTCTCGCCGACGATGTAGGCCCCGACCTTGTTATCAAAAGCGCGGGCCGTGCCGATTGTGCCGGAAATAAGCTCGAACTCGTGATCGTAGGTTGCGACGTCGCCAATCGAGATGCGCTTGAGGGCCTCGGCCTTGGTTTTGGCTCCGATATCGATCCAAATTTCGTGGATTTCCGGCACTTTCTTACGGTCGCCCTCATCCATCAAGTGAATGGCGCGTTTGCCGGTGACTCCCTTCACCAGGCCGTCGGCGGTTTGGATGATGACGCGTCGACCCGAGATAATGCTGCGGTCATGTCCGCCGATGGTGTCGAAGTAGAGGAAGCCGTCCTTGTTGACGAAGGTGATGATGAGGCCGAGTTCATCCATGTGACCGGCCATCATCAGGGTGGGGCCGCCCTTGGTGTTCAGGGACGCGATCCGGTTGCCCAAGGCATCGTTGGCATAGGCGTCGGCATGCGGCTTCACATGCGCATCATAGACGGCCTGGGCCTGCGCCTCGGCGCCGGAGGGCGACTTGGCCTTGAGCAGTTCGGTGAGGAAAATAGGGGCTTGGTAGTCGGACATGGCAAAAGACCTATTCACAGGGCCGACCGGCGCAAGCTCGGGACTCACAGCACGGCCTGCAATAATCCATAGACGCCGATGCTCAACGCGGCCAGCGAATCGCCGGCGATCAGCCCGCCGCCCACCAGGGACATGGTGCTCATGTCGGAGGGCAGGGCATTGCCCTCGGTGGCCGATTTTCGGCTCTCGGCCCATGCCGTGAAGAGCGAGCCAAAGATGCCGCCGCCGGCCCACCACAACACCGTGGGTAATTCCACGAAACCGCCGAAGGAGGAGGCATACGGGCTGGTGAGGATGAACGCATCGATGACGAAGTCCGTTACCTTCCCGGCGCGCGAGTTGGCGACGAAGGCCTTGTAGCCGGCGGTGCGCTTGAGGAGCTTGCGCGCGATTTCGATGGCCAGACCGATGCCGATGCCAAGCCAGAGCGCTTTCATCACGTGGGGTTGTGCCGTGGTGATGCCCTTGATCGCTCCGACAAATTTGTAGGTCATGGCCGATTGCCATTGTTGGGCGCCTTCCAAATGGGGGTTGGTGAACTGATCGGCCTGCAGGATCGGATACGCGCTCATGAACACCTTGGCCAACACCACGGTGAGGACGGCGCCGCAGGCAATACCGATTACCTGATAGCGGAACTGGTTCACACGGTTGGTGCCGAGGCGCCAGCCGGTCGACCGATCCTGTTGCATGTCGCCACCCACGCTGCACGAGATGAGCAGGATGGCCGAGCACATGAGGCCCACGCCCGGATCTTTTAGCCCCAAGGCGGCCATGATGAAGACCGACATCACAAATGCGCTCGAGATCGGATTCCAGTCCGAGATGCCGAGAGAAATGCCGTTCACCAGCACGAAAAGGAAACTGAGGACCACGGCCACCACGAGAAAGTAGACCGGTTGCTGCAGCACCTGGCTGCCTACGATCACCAAGCCTGCGCCCCAGGCCCCAATCCAGAGAAGCAAGCGCACCATGTTCACGCGCTGCCAGTCTGGAGCGGCGTTGGCCGAGACCTTGTGTTCCTTAAAGCGCTTGACGGCTTCGATGAGGATAAGGGTGATGTCGAGCCCGGCGGCCCCCAGGATGGTGCCAAGCGAGATGATGAAACCGATCTTGCGGTAGGGCTCGCCCGCATGCAGCCAGCCGATGTCGATCAGGTGCGGCTTTATGGCCACGCCGATCAAAGCCACGACCAAGGCCGGCAGGGCGATCCGCGCCCCGACGATGAAACCAGCGCCAACCGTCGAGGCCGACACTCCGATCGCGCCGAGAACCGCGACCTTGAACGAGGCATAGCCGACGCCATAGCCGGCCAGCATGCCGCCGCCGAGTTTGGAAATGGATCGCTTCAGCAGCACCGGATCCGTGAGCGCGCGGAGGATGTTCGCCACGGCGTAGCCGGAGGGGAAGGAGAGTTGCATCCGATCGACCAGGATCGGCGTGTAGAGCATCCCCACGCCGACCCCGAACATGCCGATACAGGTAAGGAACAGCACCAGTTTCCACGCGGGTGGCATGGGCAGGCCCAACCAAACCATCGCTTGCAGCAGCACAGCCATGGCGCACATGCCGGCGACCGAAGCCGCCATGGTCTGCATGTAGTTGGCACCATGCTTGCCCTCCGGACCGTAAGGCAGGGTGACCACGCTGCCAAGGATGCCGGCCAGCACCTGTCCCCCCACGAAGAAGCCGATCGAGAAATTCATGAAGGCCGCGGAAATACCCCCGAGCGGTCCCAGAATTACGATGGCCACGAACGAAAGCATCACATGGTAGGCGGGTGAACCGATGGGGGGGAGAAAACGCTTCAGACCGGATTGTTCAGGCATAATAGGTGACCAGTTGTGATGGTCGACCATGGGTATTATGACACGGCCGCCAATATCTAAATCCCGTTCGATGTGGCGCGCCATGTGATGTAAGCCGCTGCGTCGCCTCAGTCCCTTTGGGTCTAATACCCCTCGAAGCTTGCTTCGACGTGGTAGGAGGGAGGTCTCTTCAACTCAACGCGAGTCCGGCGCGGGCGCCAGATGGCCCTTGGCCACAGCGTCGTCGATCATCTTGACCGCATATTCCCAGATCGCTTGCGAACCTTCGGCCACATGGGCGTTGCGGGCGCGGACCCGGTCGTGCGTCACACCGTGTTTCTGCCAGGCGTGACCGTCGGTGAGGCAGTTAAGCAACATCGGGTGAAAACGATCGCAGGCGGCGGCGAAACGTGCCTCCGGTGTGGCCCGCGCCTCAAACTCATCCCAGAGCGTGCGAAACTCGGCCGTCTGGTCGGGGGGTAGCAGGCCGAAGATGCGGGTGGCGGCAACGGCTTCGCGTTCGTGCTGGTCCGCCATGTTCTTCGTGTCGTACGCGAAAGTGTCGCCCGCATCGATTTCGACGAGATCGTGGATCAGCACCATCTTGAGGATGCGCAGGACGTCGAGCGGCTGGTGATTCGAGTGCTCGGCGAGCACGATGACCATCAGCGCGAAATGCCACGAGTGCTCGGCGCTGTTTTCCGCTCTCCGGCTTTGCGTGAGGATGGTCTGACGGAACACCTCCTTGAGCTTGTCGACTTCGGTGATGAAGGCGATCTGGCGGCGCAAACGTTCGGCGGGGGAGAGAGAAGGTGTCGAATTCACCACTAAGGCACAAAGACACGAAGGGGTACCGGGGCAATGAGGGAAAAGGAAGGGTCGGGACGGTCTTTGACCACAGCCCCCATGTTTCGGACGGATCCGGTCAGAGACCGGACCTACTGTTTCAAATACGGCGCGAGCACACGCGTCCAGATGGCATAACCCTCGCGGTTCAGGTGCAACCGGTCCTGCACAAACAGCGAGTCGGGGATCACTCCGTCAGGGCCGACCATCGCGGGGTTGATATCGACAAAGGTGCACCGCGGATCCGTGGCGATATCCGACGCGATCAGCCGATTGGCGGTGCGCATATGCTCGTGAAATTGGGCGCGGGACGGGGCAAGAGTGATGGCGATATAGATGAGCCGGGTCTCGGGCAGGGCGGTATGAAGCTTCGCCCGAAACGCCTTGAAGTCCGCCAGCACCGTTTCAGGTGACTTCCCGTTTTTAAGATCGTTCGTGCCGGCGAAAAGTACCACCAGTCGCGGTCGGTAGGGAATGACGAGTCGGTCGGCGTAGAAGACGCTGTCGGCCAGTTCGGAGCCGCCGAAACCGCGGTTGATCGTCGGGATGCCGGGAAAATCCTGCGCTAGCGTCGTCCAAAGCCGGATGGAGGAGCTGCCCACAAAAACTACCCCGCCGGCTGGCGGCGGGTTGGCCGCGTCGGCTGCAGTCAGGTGATCGATCTCCTTGGCCCAGGCATTGGGCGCGGCCAGGGCCGTGGCCGGAAAATGCAGCACGGTCACCAGCGTCAAGACGGAGCAAACGAGACGACCCAATCCCAAGGGGGAGTATCTCATTCCAACAGGGAAGCTGCGCCCGTGCGCGAGGGCAACATCTCTCGCGCCGAACCCGGCGCGGAATCTTCCGCGTTTGCCAAGCCGGGCTACCCGGCTACCCGTAGATCGTCATGCCCAAGTTGCACGATCCTCTCCGCCTCGGCGCGCTCACGCTGCCGAACCGTATCATCATGGCTCCGCTCACGCGTTGCCGCGCGTCCGCCGGCCGCGTGCCGAACGAGATGATGGTGAAATATTATACCCAGCGCGCTTCGGCCGGGATGATTTTATCGGAGGCAACCGCCGTCGATCCCATGGGAGTGGGATATCCTGACACTCCCGGCATCTGGTCGGAGGAACAGGTGGCGGGATGGAAACGGGTAACCGCGTCGGTGCACGCCGCCGGCGGCCGGATAATGCTGCAGTTGTGGCATGTCGGACGTGTTTCCGATCCGTTTTATCTCAACGGTGCGCTGCCCGTGTCTTCGAGCGCCATTGCCGCGACGGGACATGTCAGCCAGCTCCGCCCCATGCGACCGCACGTCGTGCCGCGCCCGCTGGAACTGCACGAGATCCCCGGCGTGGTGGAGGCCTTCCGCCGCGGCGCAGCGAACGCCCAGCGAGCCGGTTTCGACGGTGTCGAGATCCACGGCGCGAACGGATATCTCATCGACCAGTTTTTGCAGGATGGAAGCAATCGGCGCACGGACGAGTACGGCGGATCCATCGCCAACCGGGCCCGCTTCGCCTTGGAGGTCACGGATGCCGCTATTTCCGTCTGGGGCGCCGATCGAGTGGGCTACCATCTAGCGCCGCGCGGAGGCTCGCATGGCATCGCGGACAGCGATCCGGCCGCTACCTTTGGCTACCTCGCAAAAGAACTCGGCCGACGCAAAATCGCCTTCATCTGCGCCCGCGAATCCTTGGAGGGCCGCCGGTTTGGACCCGAATTAAAACGTGCGTTCGGTGGAACGTATATCGCGAACGACAGCTTCACGGCCGCGACCGCCCAGGCGGCATTGGATGCCGGCGAGGCCGACGCAGTGGCATGGGGAAAACTGTTCATCGCCAATCCCGACCTTCCGAAACGCTTTGCGTTGGGCGCGCCGCTCAACGAGCCACAGCCGGCATCTTTCTACACCGGCACATCCGGAGGCTACATCGATTATCCCGCCCTGACGGCCTGAGGCGGACGGCAGGCGCAAATGGGGTTATTATCCCTCTATTATTTCGGGTTGCGGAGGGCTATCGTCCGGCTTCCGGGACCCGACACTGCTCCAAGTCATAATTTTCCTCCCGGAGCGGTCCTGCTCACCTGCAAGGTTGCCTTTTGGGCAGCGGCTCTGCTTACCTGAGCCCTTTCCATGAAAATCCTAGTCGCCGACAAGATCTCACCCAAGGGAGTTGCCTTTCTGCGCGCGCAGAAGGGCTTTGAAGTAGTTGAGGCCTACGGCTCTTCTCCGGCCAAGGTGCTGGAACTGGTGAAGGACGTGCACGCCATCGCCGTGCGTTCCGAGACCAAGATCACCGCCGAGGTGTTTGCCGCCGCCCCCTTGCTCAAGGTTGTCGGTCGCGCCGGCGTGGGCGTGGACAATGTCGATGTCGATGCCGCCACCGAGCGCGGTGTCATCGTGATGAACACCCCGTCGGGCAACACCGTCGCCACGGCGGAACTCACTTTCACCCACATTCTCTGCGGCGCCCGTCCGGTGCCCCAGGCCGCCGCCTCGATGCGCGAGGGCAAGTGGGATCGCAAGAGCTTCTCGGGCATCGAGCTTTTCAAAAAGACCCTCGGCATCGTCGGTCTCGGTCGCATCGGGACGGAGGTCGCCAAGCGCGCCCAGGCCTTCGGCATGAACGTCGTGGCTTACGATCCCTACCTCGTGCCCGCCCGCGCCAAGGCCATGCAGATCGAGGCCGTTACGCTCGACGAGCTGCTCGCCAAATCCGATTACATCACGGTTCACATGCCGCTGACCGAGCAGACCCAATACATGATCGACGAGGCGGCACTCGCGAAGTGCAAGAAGGGTGTCCGTCTCTTCAACTGCGCCCGTGGCGGCATCATCAAGGAAGCCGCTCTTATCGCCGGCCTGAAGTCCGGCCACGTCGCCGCCGCCGGACTCGACGTGTTCGAGGAGGAGCCCCTGGCCGCCGACAGCGAACTGCGCAAATTCCCGAATGTCTCCCTCACACCACACCTCGGCGCCTCGACGGCCGAGGCCCAGGACGCCGTGGGCGTGGAAGTGGCTGAGCAGATCGCCGATGTGCTCGCGGGTGGCGTCATCCGCAACGCCGTCAACATGCCGTCGCTCGACGCCGCGACCCTCAAGATCATCGGACCCTACCTCGAACTCGGCACCAAGCTCGGCACGCTCGTCCAACAGCTCGCCACCGATCGCGTCGAGAAGCTGCGCATCACCTACTGGGGCAAGCTTCTCGAGCTGGATGCGAACGCCGTCATCCGCGCGATCCAGCGGGGCTTCCTCAGCCGCATCAGCGGCGAGAGCCTGAATTTCATCAATGCTCCCTTCCTGATGGACCGCCTCGGCGTGCAGGTTGAAGTGGTGAAGTCCAACCAGGAGACCGACTACACCGAGCTGATGCTGGTTGAGGCCGTCACGGCCAAGGGCGAAATCTTTTCCGCCACCGGCACGTTGCTCGGCAAGGCCAGCAGCCCGCGCCTCGTCGCCCTCAATGGCCGCGAGGTTGAGGCGGAGCCGAAGGGCGCCCTGCTGGTTTACGAGAACCACGACGAGCCCGGCATCATCGGCATGGTCGGCACGTTGCTCGGCAAGGACAAGGTGAACATCGCTGCCATGTCCCTGAGCCGCAACAACGCCGGCGGCATTGCCCTCTGCGTGCTTAACCTGGACAGTACGCCCTCGGAGGCGGCCCTTAAGGAATTGACCAGCCATCGCGCGATCAAGCAGGCTCAGGTGGTCAACCTCTGATGTCTCCTGCCTGGTCCGCCGCCGCCGCTCTCATCGGTTATCTGCTCGGGTCACTGCCTTTCGGCTATATTGTGGCCCGGGCGCACGGCGTGGACATCTTCAAGGTCGGCAGCGGCAACCCGGGAGCAACGAACGTCAAGCGGGTGCTGGGTGAAAAGTTCGGCGCCAAGGGCAAGCGGGCGGGCAACCTGGTGTTCCTGCTCGATGCCGTGAAAGGCGCGCTCGCCGCCGCCTGGCCGGCGCTGCCGTTTTTGCATGCGCCCGAGGACCGTCTGCTTGGACTCATCGGGGTGATTGCGGCAGTGTTGGGCCATTCGTTTTCGATCTTCACCAAATTCAAGGGAGGGAAGGGGGTCGCCACCGCCGCGGGTGGTCTCGTTGTCCTCATGCCCGTCTCCTGCCTGATCGGCACCGCAGTGTGGATCGTGGCTTTCGCTGTGACCCGCTATGTGTCGCTCGGCTCGGTGCTGGCGGCCGTCGCGGTGCCGACGGCGAGCTGGCTGCGGGGCAATCCGTTGCCGTTTAATCTGGTGGCGACGGCCCTTGGGCTTTTCGTGATTATCCGGCACCGCGAGAACATCAAACGGCTGCTCGCGGGCACCGAGAGCAAATTCGCCAGGAAACCTCCCGCGCAACCCTGATCTCGCAAGTGGTTCGAGGGTTGCGATATGACGCAAGGTGGCCAATCGCGCCTTGCCAAACCGCGCCCCGCCGCGCCATTCATAACCGGTTATTCCCATGGCTCTTATCGTCCAGAAATACGGCGGCACTTCGGTCGGCGACATCGACCGGATCAAGAACGTGGCCGCTCGCGTCAAGAAGTCCCGTGATGAGAGGCATAGCCTCGTCGTCGTGGTGTCCGCCCGTTCCGGCGTGACCAACGAACTCATCGCGAAAGCCAAGGCCATCACGGACCGGCCCGACACTCGCGAGATGGATATGCTGCTCGCGATCGGCGAACAGGAGACGATCGCTCTCACTGCGATGGCCCTGCAGGCGATCGGCATTCCAGCGGTTTCCTACACCGGAGCACAGGCTGGCATCTTCACCGACCAGGTTTTCACCAAGGCCAAGATCAAGAAGATCATTCCCAAGGCCATTCAGAAGGACTTGAAGGAAGGAAAGGTCATCATCGTCGCTGGCTTCCAAGGCATCAACGACGACGGCCAGATCACCACGCTCGGCCGCGGTGGCTCCGACCTCACCGCGATCGCGCTCGCCGCGGCGCTCAAGGCTGATGTCTGCCAGATTTTCACCGACGTTGACGGCGTCTACACCGCCGACCCGCGCGTCGTGAAGGACGCCAAGAAGCTCGACGAGATCAGCTACGACGAAATGCTCGAGCTGGCCAGCCTCGGCTCCAAGGTCATGCAATCCCGCTCCGTCGAGTTCGCCAAGAAGTACGGCGTCGTCTTCGAGGTGCGCAGCAGCTTTAACCACAACCCAGGAACCATCGTGAAAGAAGAAGTCGCCTACATGGAAAAGGTCGTCGTCCGCGGCGTCGCCGTCGACAAGGACCAGGCCAAGGTCGTCATCAGCAGCGTGCCGGACAAGCCCGCCACCGCCGCCACCATCTTCAAGGCGCTCGCCGACGCCAACATCAACGTCGACATGATTGTCCAGAACGTTGGCCACACCGGCATCGTGGATCTCACGTTCACGGTGCAACGCGACGATGCGCAGAATGCCGTCCGCGTGCTCCCGGCCGTGCTCAAGCAGCTCGGCGGCGGCGAGGTGAAGGCGTTCGACAACATCGCCAAGCTTTCCGTGGTCGGCGTCGGCATGCGCACGCACGCCGGCGTGGCCGCGGCGCTTTTTACCGCGCTCGGCGAGAAGGGGATCAACATCCAGCTCATCGCCACCTCCGAGATCAAGATCACCGTCGCCCTCGACCGCACCAAGGCGGACGAGGCCGTGCGCGCTGCGCACGCGGTGTTCGGGTTGGAGAAGTGACACGTCGCTCCGTCGACGTGTCATCCTGAGCCCGCGCAGAGGGCGAAGGATCCAGAAATGACGTGCGCGACAATCGATTCTTCGCTTCGCTTAGAATAGCCGACACCGAACGATGAAATACATCTCCACCCGAGGTCAGACCGATTCCGTTTCCTTTGGCGAAGCGGTCGCGATCGGGCTGGCACCCGACGGGGGACTGTTCCTGCCGGAGAGTCTGCCCGATATTTCGCCGCGGCTGCCGGGCTGGAAGAACCTCAGCTACGCCGAGCTCTGCACGGAATTCCTGTCGCTTTTCGCCACGGACATTCCCCGCGAGGTCCTGGAAAAGCTCGTCCACCGTTCTTACGGCACGTTCACGCATCCGGAAATCGCGCCGCTGCGGAATATCGACGACCGCCTGTATGTGCT
>DATCRM010000240.1:0-2844 GCA_036568985.1 Lacunisphaera sp.
CCGCCGCTCCAACCTCGTGTATGAGGACATCCTCCACAACGCCGTCGACTTCGGTCTCGTCGCCTTCCCGCAGAAGCGGCGCCAGATCGAGATGATTCCCTTCCGCAACGACCGGCTCGTGCTCATCACGCACCCCAACCACCCGCTCGCCAAAGCGCCCGAGGTCGATCTGAAGACGCTGTCCGGTTACAAATTCATCGGCTTCGATCCCGACATTCCCACGCGCAAGGCTGTCGACACGATCTTCCGGGACAACAAGCTTGAGATCACGCCGGTCATGGAGTTCGACAATATCGAAACGGTGAAGCGCGCCGTCGAGATCGACCATGGCATCGCGATCGTCCCCCAGGCCACGGTCCAGCAGGAGCTGCGGCAGGGCACGCTCGCGATCGTCCCCTTCAAGGGCAAGGAGTTCACCCGCCCGCTGGCCATCCTTCACCGGAAAGGCCGTGTGCTGACGCCGGCCATGAAGAAATTCATCGAGACCGTCAGCGCCGAGGGCGCAGCGGCCGACGCCAAGGAGTGATTTCCCGCCTGGCGGGCCGCTTCCTCGCAAAGCTCGCCTCGCCGGGAACAAACCGGCCGGCTCGTGCCTCCTAATCTTCCATGAACACGATTATCCGTTCCCTCGTCACTGCGGCCGTGCTGTGCCTCCTTCCTGTCGCTGCGCTCGCGCAAGGTTCGCTCACCGGGCAGGCAGCTCCGGCGGTCACATTTCAGGATCTCGCGGGCAAGGAGGTCAGCCTCGCTGCGCTGAAGGGCAAGGTGGTCGTCGTCGATTTCTGGGCCACCTGGTGTGGTCCCTGCCGCCAGGAGATTCCCGGCTACATCGAGCTTCAGAAAAAATATGGCAAGGACGGCTTGATGATCATCGGCGTATCGCTCGACCAGAAGGGTCCCAAGGCCGTGAAGAAATTCGTCGAAGCCAACGGCATGAACTACACCGTCGTCATGGGCGACGACAAGACCGTGGACGCGTTCGGCGGGTTCAACTCCATCCCGACCACCTTTCTCATCAACCGGGACGGCCGCATCGTGCACCAGAAGTCCGGCGCGATGGCCCATGCCGAATACGAGGAGCTCGTGAAGAAGGCCCTGTAAGGTAGGGCGCGGTGTCGCGGAGCGCGCGAGCGCTTCGCTGGCAACCAACCAACGGGCGAAAAACTTACGTTTTCCGCTACCCGCACCGCAGTCTGTTGCCTGATTAGATTTGAGCCGGGCCGCCGGGTGCGGCTCCCTGCTGGCTAATGTCCTTCTCCGTGCATCTGCTCATTCCGCTCGCCTGCGCCTTCACCTACGTGGTGTCCGCGATGATGTTCAAGCGGGCGGCGGATCTCGGCGTCGGGGTATGGCGCACGACCTTCGTGGCCAACTGGACGGTGTGTCTGGCTTTTCTGCCTTTCTGGTTTGTGGCGGGCCGGCCCGTGGTTGCGCCCGGGCTTTACTGGCAGCCGGCGGTGGTCGCTTCGTTGTTTCTGCTCGGGCAGGCGAGCATCTTCCTTGCGCTGAAACGCGGCGACGTGACGGTCACCACGCCCGTCATGGGCAGCAAGGTTATCATGGTGGCGCTGTTCACGACGCTGCTGAAGGCGGGCGATATGCCCCTGCGATGGTGGATTGGCGCGGGATTGAGCGCCGCCGCCGTGCTGCTACTGCATCTTGGCAAAAGTTCCGGCGTGCGCGGTCGGATCGGTTCGACCGTGTTTCTGGCCTGGCTGAGCGCCACCAGTTACGGCCTGAGCGATGTGCTCCTGCAAAAATGGGTGCCGGCCTGGGGCTTCGCCGCGTTCGCTCCGGTGATGTTTGCCCTGGTCGGGTTGTACTCCCTCGTCCTCATTCCGTTTTTCAGCGCACCGCTGCGCGCGATGTCGGCTCAGGCGTGGCGCTGGGTCGGCGGCGGTTCCGTCCTGATGGCATTGAACAACGCCGGCATTGTGCTCGCCATCGGCCGCTGGGGCGGGGCGACCGCCGTGAATATCGTCTACAGCGCGCGCGGACTCGTCAGCATCGGCGCCGTGTGGGCGGTGGGCCACTGGTTTCACAGCCAGGAGCAGCACCTCGAACCGAGCGTATTGCGGCTGCGCCTCCTCGGCGCGGCGTTGATGCTGGCGGCGATCGTGCTAGTGCTGGCATGAGTTGGTGCGGGCGATCGGAGATCACGGCGAAACACCCGGACCCTCGCGTGCCCTTTACCCGATAGTTTCTTCATAGTAACGATTCGGTCGTAATAAAAACCTCGGGCGACGGCACCCAGGGTTGCCTTGGGCGGTCAAAAGAAAGAAATTATCTCCATGAACCGTCCGCCGCCCATCGAAGGCATCGTCGAATCCATCCTTTACGTCGAGGATATGGCGCGGGCGATTGCGTTCTACCGTGATGAGCTCGGGCTTGAGCCGATGATTGGCGATCCGGCGCGGTTCCAGTCATTCAAAGCGGGTCCGCGCCAGGTGCTGCTTCTGTTCAAGCGTGGCGGCACGCTTCAGCCTACGGACGTCCCCGGCGGAGTCATCCCGCCGCACGACGGCACCGGACCCCACCATATCGGTTTTGCGATCACGGCGGCGGCCTACGACGTTTGGCTCGACCGTTTGCGCGCGCGAAGCATCGCGATCGAAAGCGAGACGCATTGGGAAAGGGGCGGGCGCAGTTTGTATTTCCGCGATCCCGACGGCCACCTGCTGGAGTTGATTACGCCGGGCATTTGGCCAAATTACTGAATCGATCAAGCGGGCGGCGGTCGCAGCGTCGGGCCATCGGCGAAGGTGGCGTCGATTGAAATGCTGGTGGGGCAGGGCGGGGAGCCTTGTTCGCGGCGATGCAACATGCCGACGACCGTCTCCACCG
>DATCRM010000241.1:0-8060 GCA_036568985.1 Lacunisphaera sp.
CTCGTGGGGCTTCCCCACCACCGAGGCCGTCGGTTATCCGATCGTCATCGACTGGGCCACCTCCGTCGTCGCGATGGGACGCGTGCAGCAGCTCGCCCGCGAAGGGAAGTCGCTTCCGCCCGACGCCGCCGTGGACGAAAACGGCGCGGTCACGACCGATCCGAAAAAGGCCAAGTTCCTGATTCCATTCGGCGCGCACAAAGGCTACGGCCTCGCGCTGATCAACGAAATCGTCGGCGGTTTCATCGGCGGTTCCCTGCCGACCATCCGCAACCGCTGGGACAAGACTGAGGGCGACAAGGGCACCTGCTGCTTCTTCTTTCAGGTCATTCACCCGGACGCCATCAGCAGCGGCGCGTTCGCCAAGGGCCGCAATCAACAGCAGAACGTCCAGGCTGTGATTCAGGACGTGCTCGGCCACGGCAACGAGAAGTGCATGCTGCCGGGACAACTCGAGGCCGGTTGGGCGAAACACACCGCCAAGGCCGGCGGGCTGCTCTTCACGAAGGCTGAGATCGAAGCCTTTAACGAACTCGCCACCGAGGCCAAGCAGCCGCTCTGGAATGCCGAGTCGTTCAAGACCGTTGTTATCTAGGTCGCAACGGACACTGTATCGCTCCGCCCCGCGGCGTCACTTGCGCCCCGGGGCGGTTCGCTTTAGTCGTGGCCCATGATCCGCCCGTTCTCCAACGCATGAAAGCCCTCCTCGCCCCGTGGCGTCGCCTGCTGGGACATCGGGAATTCGGCATTATTGTGCTGAGCAATCTGGTGCTGGGCATGGCCTATTCGTTTGTCGCGCCCTTCTATTCAATGTTCGGCACGATCGAGGTGGGCATGTCCAATTGGGTCTTTGGCGTCTTCATGACGATCACGTCGCTCAGCGGCATCGTCATCACGACCTTCCTGTCCCGCTGGTCGGACACGCATATCAGCCGGCGCACGGTTCTGCTGCTGAGCTGCACCTGCGGTTGCCTTGGTTACACCGGCTATGCGTTTGTCCGCGATGTCGTGTGGCTCACCCTGATTGGCTCGCTGGCGCTCGGCGTTTCCTCGATCACCTTTGCCCAGCTGTTCGCCTATCAGCGTGAGTTTCTCACCCGACACGGGATCGCCGACGGAGAGGCGCCGCTGTACATGAACATCTTCCGGTTGCTGTTCTCGCTGGCTTGGACCATCGGTCCCGCCATCGCCGCCTGGGTGATGGTCCGCTGGTCCTACGAGGGCATTTTCCTCGGATGCGCCGGGCTGTTCCTGATCCTGCTGGTCATTGTCTGGCGCTACATCCCGGCCCGGCCGGCCACGGCGGCCGCGCTAGCCGCGAAGGTTCCGCTGCGCCGCGTACTGCGGCGACCCGACCTTCTGTGCTATTTTGCCGCCTTCGTTCTCGTGTTCATTTGCATCACGATGGGCATGATGAATCTGCCCTTGCTGATCCTACGCACGCTCGGCGGTTCGGAACAGCAGGTGGGAATCGCCTTCAGCGTGGCTCCGGTATTTGAGCTGCCTTTCATGTTCTGGTTCGGCCTGATCGCCTCACGCAGCCATCCCGGGCGCTTGATCCGCGCGGGCATGATCATCGCCATCGCTTACTATGCGCTTCTTTCCCAAGTGTACGCTCCGTGGCACATCTACATCGCGCAGATCCTCAGCGCCGCGATGATTGCCGTGGTCTCTGGCATCGCGATCACCTTTTTCCAAAGCTACATCCCCGATCAACCCGGCACCGCCACCAACCTCTATACGACCGCCAACCGCATCGGGTCGACCATCGGGTACCTGAGCTTCGGCACCTTGGCCAGCAGCCTTGGCCACCGCTCGATTTTCCTGGTCTGCACCGTGCTCTGTTCCGCCGCCTTCCTGCTGCTCTGGCTCTCGCGGGAAAAACACGAACAAACGGCCGCGGCACCGGGCTGAGCTCCTGCCGCTTTACTCGGAAGGTAACCGCAGACCAAGCCGGGCTGCTTCGTGCTGCAGCCACCCCCGGTCTAGCGTCCCTCCTGAGGTAGCCAGCATGGCACGCACATCGCGCAGATGCTTTTCTCCGCCACCTTCGCGATGGAAAAGCAGTTTGTGCAGGATGATAACCTCGGGTGCCGCCACCCAGATCCGCCGGCCCGCCACCTCGAGAGAACGGCGACGCTCAAACTAGATCCGTTGGTCCGCCGGCAGCGGATAAAGGTCGGCCTTGGTCATGCTTCCAATGAAATGATATTAAGGTGGGCTCCGTGGGCTGGTCCGGTCTCGATCAACACGGTTTCGATGGGTGGCACATTAAATTCGTCGACGGGAAACGCAGCAACCAGTCTGGCCGCGTCGGCCGAACCGATCTGTATTACTACGTCCAGGTCGTTCGTCGCGCGGGGTTCGCCGTAGATGGATGAGGCCACGGAGCCCACAAGCGCATAGGGAATATTCGCCCGCTCCAGCGGATCGATGAATTGGAACAGCCACTCCCACATGGCCACGCCATTAATCCCAATCCGCGAGCCACCAGCGACGAAGCTCGATCCGCCTTTGTTCGTCGCTCAGCTCCGGTCGGTCGGCTGCCAGTTGCACCGCTTTCAACCCCTGCAAGGTGCGATTGAGTTGCGCAACCATCGCGAGCTTCTTCTCGGGCGTCGCCGCGCGGTAGAGTTCCACCAGCCGGGGTTCCAGAAAGTTTTCCGTCCGCAAGTCCGCCTGACTGGCCGCAGCAAAATCTGTATGGGCAGAGCTGGACATGTGGCCAACCTAGCCGCCTTGCCCCGGACGACAAGGAATATGCTGCCCTCCACTCAGACTTCGCTCAGTGCCGCGGCGCGCTCCATGGCGAGCGTCCTGCAGGCCTTAAGGTCGGTCTTGCCGGTACCGAGCACGGGGATCGCCTCCACCTTCACAATCAGCTTGGGCACCCAGAGATTGGGAAAGCCTGCTTCCAACAATGCGGCCCGGATATCCGCCATCGCCACGTCCTTCGTGGTCAACAGCACGAGCGCCTCGCCCTTCGAGGGATCTGGGATCCCCGTGACCACTGCCGTCGGGCCTTCGTTCTGATCCCATTCGAACGCGGTAACGAGCCGCTGCTCAATCGTTCCGTGCGGCACCATTTCGCCGCCGATCTTGGAAAAGCGCGAGAGGCGTCCCTCGATAAAAAGAAATCCGTCATCATCGATCCGCCCCAGATCGCCGGTGTTAAACCACCGGTCCTTCAGCGCGGCCGCGGTTTTTTCCGGATCCTTGAGGTAGCCGGCGAAGACGTGGGGGCCTTTCAGCCACAGCATGCCCGTGGCGTTCAGAGGCAGATCCTCGCCCGTGTCGGGATCCGTGATGCGCGCGGTCGAGCCGGGCAACAGCCGGCCCACCGCGCCGAGCCGTTTGCCCTCCTGATGCTCCGCCGTGGCGGTGGTAATCGGCGGGTGATATTGGTTGATGCTCGCCGCAGGGGTCGTCTCCGTGAGGCCGTAACCCTGCAGGATCTCGATGCCGAATTGCGCGAGGAACGCGTCGTAAAGATCCATCGGCAACTTTTCCGCCCCGGTCACGACGAGGGCCAGGCTCTTGAGCTCCTCCTTGGTCGCCTTCTTGAGGAACGGACGGATGAAGGTCGGGGCGCCGACCATGACCGTCGCTTTTTCCTGCTGGACGGACTCGACGATTTTGCGGGTGTCCAGCGGGCTGGGCACCGTCACCACCTTGCAGCCACGCATGAGCGGATACCACAACGTCACCGTGAAACCGAAGGAGTGGAACACCGGCAGGCAGCCCAACATGGTCGCGGATTCGGGCAGGATGGAGAGCGAGGAAATCTGGGCGCAATTCGCCAGGATGTTGCGGTGGGAAAGCACCACGCCCTTGGGCTCACCCGAGCTGCCGCTCGTAAACAGAAGCGCCGCCTCGTCGTGGTCGCCGGTGCGCGGCAGGCCCATCAGATCGGCCACCCATTGGTTGGGCAGAAGGTGGACCGCGAGCAACCAGGGCAGGATCGCCTTCTTGCCGCCCGCCGCTTCGATCTCCTGGCGAAAATCCAACGTCCGCTCGGGAAAGGGAAAATTCGGCAACTTCGCGCGCATCGCGTCGGCGGAAATGACCGTGCTGATTTCGCCCAAACGAAGCGACGCCTCGACCGCATTGCGACCGGCGGTGAAGTTGAGGTTCACCGGCACCTTTCCGGCACATGCCACCGCCAGGTTGGCCATCGTCGCGCCAGCGCCGGGCGGCAGCACGATGCCGACGCGCCGTTCGCGGACCGTGGCGCGAATGCGACGGGAGAGCACCGCCGCCACCGCCACCAGCTGGCCGGCGGTGACCTCGCGTCGCTCCGCCGTGCGATCCACGATGGCAACATGACGCGGATGCTTGGCCAGGGCCCGAATTGCCTCGCGGGCAAGATGACGCTTGAGCACCGGACGTTCCTGAAACGCCTGCTCGCCGAGATCGAGCAGCGCCCGGCGGGCGGAATCCAGATTCACGCGCTCCGGCGGGATCGTCGGGCCAAAAATCACGCAGACCGGCGTGGGCTTCATCCGCGGGGGTTTCCAAAGATACTTGTTGCCCGCGAAGGAATAGATCGAGCCCCACAGACCGTCTATCACGGCCGGCACCACCGGGGCCCTGGCAGATTCGGCGATCAGACCGAACCCGCGCTTCAGGGCCATGAGCTGCCCCGTACGGGAAATCGCCCCCTCGGGAAACACACACACCAGCTCGCCCTTCTGAATGGCTTCGACGGCCAGCCGGATTCCCTTCATCGGCTTGTTCGCCGTGACCGGAATCACGCCCGCGGCCCGGAAAACATACCGCATGACCGGGCTTTTGACGAAGCCGGCGAAGGCGATGAACCGCATCGGACGGGGAGCGGCGATCTGCAACACGACCGCATCGACGTAAGACAGGTGGTTGCAGATCATCAGCGCCCCGCCGCTGGGGATGTTTTCCCACCCGATGGATTTGACGCGGTAGAAAAGCGGCCCGATCAAGCGCATCACCGTGCATACGGTATGATGCGGGATGTGCCACACGCCGTAGAGCAGCATCGAGAACGTCACCGCCGCGAGCAGGAACAGCTGGGTATGCGGCGCCAGGGCGAGCCACGCATCTCCCGCGATGACGAGGTTCAGCCCGCTCGCCGCGAATCCGGCCAGGCTGTCCAGCAAGGCCACGCCCGCGAGGATGCGCCCTCGACGGTGATCACCCGATTTCTGCTGGATGAACGCGTAGAGCGGCACCACGAAGAGTCCCGTCGCAAAGCCCGCCGCGATCAGCAGTCCGGTGAATGCCGGTTGGCCGAACGGCGTGAAGCCCATGGCGAACAACACGCCCAGCAGCAGCGCGCCGCCAATCGGTGCCAGTCCCAGCTCGACCCCGCGGCGCGAGAGGAGTCCGGCGAGCAAATTGCCGAACATCGTGCCGACGCCGACCCAAAGCATCATCGTGCTGGCCACGGCACCGGACCTGGCGCCGCCCGCTTCCAGTTCGAACGCGATTTGCGGCATCAGCAGCACGAAATAGCCACCGACGCCGTAGAAAAAGCAGATGCCCATCGCCGAGCGCCACAGGGGCCGCTCCCGCCAGACTTCGGCGACGTCCTTGAAGTGCCGCACCCACAAGCCCGTCTGAAACGGTTCGGCGGACTGCGCCTTGGTGGGCGCGGCCACCTGAAAAACCGCCCAAGCGGCCACCGCGAGCCCGGTAAGAAGCCACCCGACCTTGCTGCCCGCTTGCCAGACATCGCCGTCGGCTTCGAGCCAGTGTGAGAACAACAGACCGCCGACGAAGGAACCGACCAGAATCGCGGTGACGTTGAGCATTTCCATCAGGCCGACCCAGCGCGAAAGTCCTTTTTCCCCGGCGTATTCCAGCAAGACACCGCGCTTGGCCGGAGCGAGGATGCAGGTTTGAATGGACAGGAGCGTGAACCCGACCATCGCGAACGGGAAGGAACGCAGCCAGAGCGCGCCACACATCAGCGCCATGACCGCCACCTGTAGCACAAGGGCGGCGTTGATCACCCGCTGCTTTGAAAAGCGGTCCGCGAGCCACCCACAGACTGGTCCGAAGACGATATACGGCAGCACCAACAAAGCCCCGATCAGGGCGATCACCGGTTTCGCGTCATGCCCAGCCATCCGCGCGAGCTGCTGGGCCAGCGCGATGAGCATGAACTTGGCCGCACAATCGTTGAACGTTACCTGGGCCTGCGCGCCCATTAACGCGGCCAGTGAGATGCGAGGAGACTTCATTCGGGGTGAGCAACACCCAGAGTGTGGCCCGAACCAGCATCGGCAAGTCCGTTCGCCAAATGCCTGTCAGCTTATCGTGAGTTACCCTTGATGTGACGACCCCACAGGCAAGGCCGCTTAGTGCCCCGCCGGTTTGTGCCAAACAGGCCAGACCCAGACTGGCCCTACCCCTTTTTCCAGCTTCGCAGATCGCGGGCCAGCGCGCCAAAGCCGTTGGGGAAATCATTCTCCAGCCGGCGCACGTCGCCATGATGCCGCGATACCTCCTGGACCGCCCGTTTGAGCTCATGCTGCAACGAGGGTCGCTCCGTGCCGTAAACCCGCCACTTGAGCTCGCGACGCGTGTAGGGCGCGCGACCAACGGCCTGACCGTCAAGCCAGGCTTGCTCCGTCACGGACGTGTCGCGTCCGCACAACAACCACGCTTCAAGGGCGGGCACACACACGCCCACCGCCCGCAATACGCGTTCGCGTCCGCGGGCCGGCGGCAGGTTCCTGCTCGTCCGGCGAAAAACCGCCCGCAACCGGCAAACCCGACAGAGTGCATGATGGTAGCCCGGCGCCTCGTGCTCTGCGGTGTGCACCACCGAGTCGTCCGAGTCCACGACCACGACGAGCCCTTCCGCATCCGTGTTGAAATGAAGGTGCCGGATAATCGCCGGCAATATCTGTTCAACCGACGGCCAGCCCCGCGCCCGCAAGGTCGATTGGACCGTCGTGAACGGCTCCCCCAGCACGTAGCCGATCAACACGGACAGCGCAGCCTCGTCCGCCGGCGATTCGCTGAGGATCGCGAGCTTCATCGGACGAAGCCACGAAATGCACCAAATACACGAAATGAATCAGGACCGTCCGGTTTTCCTTTCGTGGAGTTCGTGTGTTTCGTGATGACCATGTTTGATGTCACTCCCCCGGCACGCCGCCAAGGATGCCGCTGTACCAGAGATCGCCCAGGTGGGCTTCCTTCATCAGCTCCAGCAGGTCGCCCCGGTCGGACAACCGCTCGAACGTTGCGGCCCGACCGTGTTTGCTGGCCAGGATGACTTCCTCTGGATGCTCCTTGAATTGATCCAGAAGGTACGGTGAATGAGTCGTGGTGATGACCTGCGCCGCGGGTCGTTCCATGCCCGCATCTTGCGGATAACTCAGCCGGTAAAGCGCGTCGCGCACTTCGCGGAGACTGCGCGGATGCATTCCGCGATCGGCTTCTTCCAGACAAACCACCGCCGGGGGTGTGGGCACAAAGGACAGCGTCAGGATTCCCAGCAGATAGAGCACCCCTTGGGAAAGATTGTCCGCGCTGATGAGGTCATGCCCGTTGTCCTTCAGCCGGGCGTTCAATTCAATCCGGCCGGCGACATCCGTCTTCAACTCCAGTCCGGAGAATTCGGGCATCAATCGGACAAACTCCGCCTCCACCGAGGTGAAAGCAGCCGGATGTGTGGCCTGCCACCCGGCCAGCACAGCAGCCAGGTTACCTCCGTTGGAGGACAGTTCGATGCCATCGGACCGCTTCGCGGGCAGGGCCATGGCGTAGTGATCGAAAAGGTGGGCACGGATGGACTGCAGCCTCGGGCGAAGCCCGGCCCACAACGATTCTCCTTCCGGGCTGTCCGGGTGGTCCACCACCAACTGGTTACAGACGAGTTCGTCCGCATTGCAACCCAGCGTCACGCGGACGGCTTCAAAAGGCGGCGCAAAGTGAAACACAATTTGCGGCGCGTCGGAACGCCGGCTGTCGGTCTCGCGGGTCGCCGGCAAGGCCGCGAGCGTCCGCAGCTTCAGCAGTGCCTCGATGAGGCTGGTCTTGCCGCTGCCGTTGGGACCGAGGACAAGATTGAA
>DATCRM010000242.1:0-5747 GCA_036568985.1 Lacunisphaera sp.
CTGAGCCGTGCGAAGGATCCAAGGGTTGGCGCACGTCTGCCTGGATCCTTCGCACGGCGCAGGATGACGGTACGGGGGAGGAAGGTGCTGATCGTGGGTGTTTGCATGGATAGAAGCTGCAATAACACCGCCGCATGGACAATCCCTCTGCGGTGAGCGGTTAATAAATCACGACAACCGGCCGGTGGCCTGCCGACCAGCGGCAGCCCTACAAATTTCCGGCGGCCCGCCGCAAGTTGTCGCAGACGATGGCAGCGGCCACGCCGGCGTTGAGCGACTCGGCGTTGCCGTATTTCGGGATGGTAATGAATTGCGTGATCAAGGGCCGCACGACCGCGGAAATCCCGCGGCCCTCGCTGCCGATGACGACAACGGCGTCGCGCCGCGGCGCGAGCGTGTGGATGTCCTCGCCTTGCAGGTCGCAGCCGAGCACGGGGACGGTGACGCCGGCCAGCGCTTCGGCGAGCGCGGCGGTGTGCGCCGTTACCCGGGCGAAAGAACCCATGCTGGCGTTGATGACTTTTTGGGAAAACAGATCGGCGCTGTCGGGCGAGAGCAGCACGCGGTCGAAGGCAAACCAGTCGGCGATGCGCAGGAGCGTCCCGACGTTGCCCGGATCCTGAATGCCGTCGAGCGCGAGGGTGAGGCCGCGGTTCAGGGCTCCAGCGGGAAGCGGCGCGCGGGAAATCCGGCCCACGGCGAGCACGCTCGACGGGGTGGGGTAGTGGCTGATGCGCGCCATCTCCGCGACGGTGACGGGGGGGAATTGTGGGTAGGGCGTGGACTCCGTTCCACGCCGGGCGGCGGCGAAGGGACTCGCCGCCCTACCCGCCGATTCCTGCGTGACGTAGATTTCCGTAAACGGGAAATTTGCAGCGAGAAGTTCGCTCACAACTTTTTCGCCTTCGACGACGAACAGGCCGAGCGCCTCGCGATGCTTCCTCTCCTGGAGAGAGCGCAGACGGGCGATTTCGGTTTTGGTCAGGGGCATGCAGGGAGGATGAGCAGAATCGCCGACCGGCGTAAAGCATCGCGCTTTTGCGGGCTTTTCAATCCCGCGGAGAGGAGTAAGTGTGTCGGCATGAAACGCTCCTCCCTGTGGGTCGCCCTGGTGTTGTGTTTGAGCCTGTTGAGCCTGCCGTTGTTCGCGCAGGGCCTAGCAAAGACGACGACCAAAACCGGCAAGACGCCCGGGCTCGAGCTCGCGGCGTTGGCGACCCAGGTCACGGGCATTGCGATCTCACCGATGTTGGGCGTGAGCGCGGTGGGAGCCTGGCAGTATTTCAAAGCCGGGACCCCGGAAGAAAAAGCCGCGCTGCCCTGGTTCGCGCATCCGGGCTTTTGGGCTGTCGGGTTGTTGGTGGTCGGGGCGGTGGCGGCCAAGGATGCCTTCGGAGCCACGCTGCCACCGGGTTGGAAGAAGCCGTTCGATGTCCTCGAAACGATCGAGAACAAGGTCAGCGGCCTGGTCGCGGCGGGTGCGGTCATCCCGTCGCTCGTTACTTTCGGTTCCAAGCTCATCATGGATTCTTCGGGGCTTGGGTCCACCGTGGAACTGCATTTCACCGGTCTGGCGATGTTGCCGGTGGCGACCTTCGATACCAGCTGGCTGTTGAGCATCCTGATGGTGCCGCTGTCGGTGGCGGTCTTTGCGGTCGTCTGGCTGACCTCGCATGCGATCAATGTGCTGATCTTGATCAGCCCCTGGGGTGCGATCGATGCCGCGCTCAAGGCCTTGCGGACCTCGTTGCTCGGTCTGGTAACAGCCACGGCATGGATCGACCCGGTGGTCGGCGCGACGTTGTCGGTCGTCATCATCGTGATCGCGTATTTCACGGCAGGCTGGGCGTTCCGGCTCATGACTTTCGGTTCGGTATTCTGCTGGGACTTCTTCACGGTACGTCGGAAGCGCTTTCAGCTCCTGGCCGACGGCAACAAGCTGTTCACCGGCTCGGAATTCGAAGGTGTGCCGCCGCGGACCTACGGCCGGTTGCATCAGTCGGCGGACGGGGCGCTGACGCTCAAGTACCGGCCGTGGCTGGTGATGCCCGAGCGCGAAGCGGCGGTGCCGCGCGAGGGGCTCGTGGTCGGCAAGGGCGTGTTTTATTCGGAGGTGCTTGGGCACGATGCGAAGACGGATAGGAATCGCACGTTACTCCTGTTGCCCCCGCGGTACTTGGGCCACGAGGAACTGTTTGCCCGCACTTACCACGTCACCGGCACGTGTGAGATTGGCCTGCGCAAGGCTTGGAGCTGGATCAAGGAAGCGGTCGGCGTCGGACGTCGGAGTCCCGCGACTGCTGCGGCTTGAGGATGCCAACCCATGCGACAGGAGTGACGGCCGGCTCGAGTGTGCGCCCCACGATTCAATCGCCCTTTTGCTTTTTTGGACGGGAGCGCAGCGGTTCATCCACGGTGTTGCGCGACTCCATCATCTGGTCGTGCTGGGCTTCCTCGACGCCCTCCAAGGTAAGTTTTTCCAAAGCCGTATCTTCGTCGGGCTCGGTGCGGTCTGGGTTTTGGCGTCCAGAAACGCTCAACGGTTCGCTCGGATCGCGCGTCGCACCCGGGGCGTCAGGTGCGTCCTCCGTGGTCGACGCCGGCAGTTCGCGGTTTTGAAATTCGTCCCGCGCTTCACGTCGATCTTCATCGGTGATCTCGGTGCGGCCATCGATGAGGGCGAGCTCACGCGCGCGGCTTTCGACCTCGTCCGGCGAGGCAACGCCAAAACCTTCGCCATGGAGTTCAATTTTCTGGGTGGGTGCCTTGCGACTCATGTCCGCAGTTTAACCCTCGGCGATCGGGATCGAAATGGGGGACCTTCCCAGTTAGGGGTGCGGTAATTGTCTGCAATACGCTTCGGATGCCCGCGATGCTGACTGGGTATTTTAAACACGACCGTGGACGCAGGATGTTTTTGCGATTTATGAATCGCTCCGCTTAAATACAGGAAGAGTCGAACCGGTCGTTTTCTGCCAACATGAAAGTTCCTCTTTTTGCCTTCTTTTTGTCCCTCACTTGGATCTTGGGAACGGCGGTGGTCGGCGCCACGGAATATTTTCTCGATCCGGTTGGAGGCAACGCCGGTAACGCCGGTACGCGGGGTGCTCCGTGGGGTTCGCTCGAGGCTGTGGCGGCCAGCGAAAAAGCCTTCGCGGCGGGGGATGTGCTCATTCTGCTGGCCGGCCATCATGGGAGTCCAATATTGCGGGGCAGCAATCCCGGTGTGGTTACCGTCCGTCCCGATCCCGGCGCCCGGGCCACGGTGGTGAGCCTCACGATCAAGGATGGTCGCTACTGGACGGTGGAGGGACTGGAAATTTCCCCCGAGACAGGCTCCGGTTCGGACCATAAGGACTTGGTGAAGGCCAATGGGTCGGACCTTGTGATCCGTGGTTGTTTGATTTATACGGTGCGGGACATTTCCGCCTGGACAAAGGAGGACTGGAACATGCGTGCCCGCAACGGCGTTCGTCTCGCCGGTACGCGGCTATTACTCGAAGACAATCGGCTGCAGAATCTCCGCTTCGCCGTGTCGGATTCACCTGGCTCATCCTACAATATCGTACGCGGGAATCTCATCATGAATTTCTGCGGCGACGGGATTCGTGCCTTGGGCGACTATGGACTCTACGAGGGTAATGTCGTGAAAAATCTCTACCGGGTAAACGCCAACCACCCGGATGCCTTTCAGTCTTGGTCGCAGACGGCCGCCGGTGTGGGAAGGGGAGTGGTCCGCGGCGTGACGGTGCGTGGAAATTACTTCCTCAGCTATGAAAACCCCGAGCAACCATTTCGCGGCGCGTTGCAGGGGATCGGTTGTTTCGACGGTTTTTTCGAGGACTGGCTGGTCGAGAACAATGTGATCATCACTAATGCCGGGCATGGCATCGCTTTCTATGGTGCGCACAACTGTCGCATCATTAACAATACCGTGGCGGACCTGAACCCAGGAGACAAGGCGGTGCCTTGGATCAAGATTACCGCGCACAAAAACAAAACCCCGAGTTCCGGCAATCTGGTGCGAAACAACCTCACCGGCCAGCTCTTCTTGGACCGTGGTTCGGCCCAGGCCGATCACAATCTCAAGGAGCCGAATGCCCGGCGTTTCTTTCCGGGTTGGGCCAGCGGCGATTTGCGCCTGAAGGCCCGCAGTCTGGCGATTAATGCCGGGTCGTCCGATGGCGCTCCGGCTATCGATTTGCTTGGCGCCCGGCGTTTTTCTCCAGGCAGCGCCGCTTGCGATATCGGCGCCTACGAGTTTGGGGGGGCGGATCCGGATTCCGACCCGGGATCACTCCCTTGGGAACCGCGACTCCACGTGCCACGCATGCCCGAGACCGCGGCCCTACGCCTCGAAGGGAACGAAAACCGGAGCCACTGACGCGGCTGAGGCGGATATTTCACACGCTGCAATGTCCAGCCTACACACCCCGTCGTTCTGCTGGCCAGCAGAACGCCACCCCTCTTCATAGAGGGGACCCAAACCACTGCGGCCTAAAATCCCCTCTGGAGAGGAGTGCCCGCAAGGCGGGGTGTGGTAGGAATGTCCGTTACCCTATGAAATATTCAACTTAAACCGCGCCAGCTCACGTTTCCAGGAACACGCGAAGCGCTTCCAGTTTCTCGGCCCAGTACGCCTTCATTTTTTCGGCGGCCTCGGGACTGGGCAGCTTGGCGTGTTGGGGCACGACCTGACACTTGAGCGAACCCTTGGGCCAGAAGTTGACGCTGAGCAAGGTATCGTCACCCCACAGGATGCGGATGGATTTGTGCGGGGTGGCCTTGCGGACGGTGAGCGGAGTGCGGGGCAGCCATTGTTCGCGCAGCGGGGCCTCGCGCCAGGCGGCGAAGGCACGGCCGACCGGGGCCGCGATGGTTTTGGCCACGCTGATTTCAAATCCATCGGGTCGCTGGTGCTTCACGCGCAGACCGCGGGCCTGTTCGTAACCCACGGTCACCATCTGGCACCACCAGTCGGCCAAGCGGTGCGTGCGCTGCAGCCAGCGGGCGATGTCCTTGTGCGGCAGTTTGGCTGCGTCGGCTTCATCGAGCAACGCGAGCCACTCCGCCCACGTTTTGCCGGTGGCTTTTCTGACGGCGGCGGCACTGACCCCGCCATAATTTTCCGCCACGCGTTTCATTGGAAACCAGTTTAGCGACGGGACGGCGGGTCACAAGGCTGATGACAGGGAGACAAAATCTTTTTGTTTCCGCCATGCAGTGAACCTGCTAGGCATCCGGCATGAGCGAAGAGAACGTGCCCAAGCTGCGACTGAAGCCCAAGCTGGCCGCCATCCGTCCGCCGCTCAAACATCTCCCGCTGCTCCTGCGGAGCCGCCAGCCGCCCCGGAGCCGCCGGCGACCGAGGCACCCAAACTCGTACGGCTTAAACCCAAGCTCGCCCCCGCGCCTGCGCAGGAGGCGGTCGCGACCCCCGCATCCGAGCCGGTCGTTTCGCCCGAGATACCGGCCGCCCCGGCCCCGGCTCCAGAGACGGTTTCAGCTCCCGCTGCCGAGGTGGCACCCCCCGCCCCGGTCCCAGCCGAGCCCGAGCCAGTGGCCAAACCGGTGTTCAAACTGGGCCTGAAAGCCAAGACAGCCACGCCAGCGCCGGAACCGCCCCCACCTGCCGTCGAGGCTGAGGGCGCTCAGGCGCCCGTACTCGATGCGCCGCCACCGCCACCGCTGCCGTCCGAAGCCGAAAGCGCTCCGGGAGAGACGACCGAGCCGGCTGAAGCTGCTCC
>DATCRM010000243.1:0-8377 GCA_036568985.1 Lacunisphaera sp.
GTCGATGCTTTCGCCGCGCGGCTGAAAGCGGAGTTCGGTTTGCCGGTGCATCTCGTGGATGAGACCCTCACTAGCTCCGAAGCGGAATCGTCGATTGCGAAGAAGGACCGGCGCGGCGTCCGCGACAGCGGCCTGATCGACTCCCGCGCCGCGTGCCTGATCCTGCAGGACTACCTCGACCAGAAATTTCCACCTTCACTCTCGGGACCGGAGTGACCAAGGCATTTTTGACCACGGATTTCACGGATGATCACAGATAAAGATCAAAGCGGGAGTAACCACTCATGAACACTAATCTCCCACTAATTCAGAAACATTAGTGGGAGATTAGTGTGGATTAGTGGTTAAAAAGGTTTGGGTCTGAATCGGCCTTGGGTTTCCATCCGTGTTCATCCGTGAAATCCGTGGTCAAAACTCCCCCTGTCTCCCGTTGGAAATGCGTCGTCGCCTACGACGGCGGGCCGTTCAACGGCTGGCAGAGTCAGGAGGGAGGGAACACGGTTCAGGACCTGATCGAGAAGCAACTAAAACGAATCTTCGGGAGGCAGATCCGCATTGAGGGTAGCGGGCGCACCGATTCAGGCGTGCACGCGCATGCCCAGGTGTTCCATTTCGATGCGGCCTGGACGCACGGCGCCGAAAAATTGCGCAAGGCGCTTCACACCGGCCTGCCCCGCAGCATCCGCCTGAAGTCGATGCGGCAGGTCCGCCCGGACTTCCATGCGCGCTTCGATGCCAAGGGGAAAATCTACCGCTATCACCTCACCTTGGGCGAAGCCGATCCGTTCGAGGTGAATTACTGCTGGTCGCTCAATCGCGAACTCGACTGGCCGGCCGTGCAGACGGCGGCGAAGATTCTGCGGGGCAAGCACGACTTCTGGGCCTTCTCCGGCGAAAACGACCGCACCTACGAAACCACCGTCCGCCATCTGCGGCGTCTCGACGTGAAACGCAACGGACGGCGCGTTACCTTCACTTTCGAAGCCGACGGGTTTCTCTACAAAATGGTGCGCAGCCTGACCGGCGCGCTGGTCAACGTCGGGCTGGGCAAGCTGACGCCCGCCGAGGTGGCCGACCTCCTGAAGTCCCGCCGCCGGATCCCGACGGTGGTTACGGCGCCCCCGCAAGGGTTGTTCATGGTGCGAGTGATCTACTGAGTATGTCCCGATTTCGTCATTGCGAGAAGCACAGCGACGAAGCAATCCAGCTGGATCGCCACGCCCCGCGTTGCGGGGCTCGCGATGACAGGTTATGAGCATCAACCTTCAGCAGTTTTGCCGGGATGGGCTCGACGTGTTTTTCCCGCGCAGCTGCGTTCACTGCGGCGGGACGGTGGAGGAGGGGGACTACCGGCATCTTTGCCCGCCGTGCGGGCGCACGTTGCATTTGGTCCGGCCGCCCCATTGCACCACCTGCGGGCATCCCTATTTCGGCGAGATCGAGGAAAACCGCTTGTGCCCGCATTGCGAAACGCTCGTGCCGCGTTTTAGCGAGGGGAAGACGGCGGTTCTGCTCCAAGGCGCGGGCCGGTCCCTCGTCCACGCGCTGAAGTATCACCACGGCCTGCACGTGCTCGAAGACATCGTCACCGCCATGCGGGCGGCGCCCGGCTATGCCGACTGGTTGCGGGGCGCCGTGCTCGTCCCGGTGCCCTTGCATTCGAGAAAACGGCGCGAACGCGGCTACAATCAAAGCCTTTTGCTGGCCGAGTGCTGCGTGCAAGCCACGAACGGGCAGGCGGAAGTGCAGGAATTGCTGCAGCGCACCGTCGATACGGAATCGCAGACGCACTATGACCGGGAGACCCGGCGGGAGAACCTGAAAAATGCCTTTGCTTTGGCCCCCGGCGCCACCATTAATCCCGGCCAACGTTACGTCCTCACCGATGATGTTTTTACAACGGGTTCCACTCTCAATTCCTGCGCGGCTGCGCTCCGGCGCGGCGGCGTGGTGAGCCTGGACGTCGTCACTTTCGGTCACGGTTGACACCCCTCGCTTTCCGCAATGTCTCACTTTTCCAAACCCAAGCTTTCCGCTTCGACCAAAAAGAAAAAGAACATCCCCGAGGGGCTGTGGACGAAGTGCCCGGTCTCGGACGAGATCGTCTTCACCAAGGATCTCGAGGCCAACCTGATGGTGGTGCCGAAGAGCGGTTATCATTTTCCCATCGGCTCGCGCGCCCGCATCGCCGGCTTGGTGGACGCGGGGAGTTTCGAGGAATTCGACAGCGGCGTGCGGTCAGCCGACCCCTTGAAGTTTGTCGATTCCGCCGCCTACACCGACCGTATCAAACGCTATGAAAAGGATAGTGGCCTGCCCGAGGCGGTCATTTGCGGCCTGGGCAAGATCAACGGGATCGCCGTTTCGCTGGCGGTGATGGATTTCCGGTTCTGTGGCGGCGCCATGGGTGCGGCGGTCGGCGAGAAAATCACGCGCGCCATCGAGCGAGCCGTCAAAAAGAAGGTGCCCTGCATCATTGTGAGCGCGTCGGGCGGAGCCCGCATGCAGGAAGGTATTTTCAGCCTCATGCAAATGGCCAAGACCAGCGCCGCCCTCGGCCGGCTGGCCGAGGCCAAGCTGCCGTATATCTCGGTGCTGACCTATCCGACCACCGGCGGCGTCACCGCGAGTTTTGCGACCTTGGGCGATATCATTCTGGCCGAACCGGGCGCGCTCATCGGTTTTGCCGGCGCGCGGGTCATCAAGGAGACGACCAAGCAGACCCTGCCGGCCGGCTTCCAGACCGCGGAGTTCCTGCTCAAGCACGGCTTGATCGACCAGATTGTCAGCCGCCTCGAAATGAAGGATCGTCTCACGAGCATCCTGCAGGCCCTGCACACCCATCGATTCGTGGCGCACAAGGTCGCGACGGCTTCGCCCTTCCCGAGCGTTTCCGCGCCTGCCGCGGCGAGCGCCTAAAGTTAGGGCGGAGCGGCCCGCTCCGCCGCGGCGCACCAGCCTTCGCCAAGGCTGCGGCCGGCCGGCCGGGCCGGTTGTCCTACCATCTCTGCCAATTCCCGTGAAATCTACGGTCTCAAAGCTATCCGACTACGCGGCCACGACGGACTACCTGTACGCGCTGAAGGCGGGCGGGATGAAGTTTGGCATCGACCGCATGCAACGTTTGGCGGCGGCGTTGGGGCATCCCGAGCGCAGCTATCCGGTCATCCACGTCGCCGGGACCAACGGCAAGGGATCCGTCTCCGCGATGATCGAGTCGGTGATGCGCGTTTCCGGCCGGCGCACCGGGCTTTATACTTCACCGCATCTCGTCAAGCTGGGCGAACGGGTGCAGGTGAACCGCCGTCTGCTCACGGAGGATGAAATCGTGGCCTACGCCAACGAGCTGCGGCCCGTCGCGGAAAATGCCGCGGCCTTCGCGGCCGATGAGCATGCGACCTTTTTCGAATTCATGACCGCCATGGCGTTCCTGCAGTTTCAACGCCGGCAGGTGGACATGGCCGTGATCGAGACGGGCATGGGCGGTCGGCTGGATGCGACGAATGTCGTGCAGCCGGAGGTCAGCGTCATCACGTCCATCGGGCTGGACCATTGTGCCGAGCTGGGCGGGACGGTCGAGCTGATCGCCCGGGAAAAGGCGGGCATCATCAAACCACGCCGGCCGGTGGTGATCGGGCGGTTGCCGGCCGGGGCCGAGCGGGTCATCCGCGAGGTGGCCGCGAGTCAGGACGCGCCGGTCCATTCGGTGCGCGAAGTATTTGGCGAATCGCTGTCCGGCTATCCCATGACCAATCTGGAAGGGGACTACCAGCGCTGGAATGCCGCCACGGCAACGCTGGCGGTGAAGTTGTTCTCCGCGGCCCGCCCGGCTGACGCCGCAGGCCTGACGACGAGCGCAGGATCGGCCAGAAGTATTTTGCCGCCCATCACGGACGCCATGATCGCGCAGGGTTTGAACTGTGTGGACTGGCCCGGACGCTGGCAGCGGCTGGCGGTCGGCGGACGCGCGTTGATCCTCGATGCCTCCCACAATCCCGAAGGCGCGGAGGTGCTGGAGAAAAACCTGCTCAAACTGATCGCCGCCACGGGGCGAAAACCCGTGGTCGTCGCGGGTGCGTTGGGCGAGTTCCGCGCCCGGGCTTTGCTGGAGGTGGTGTTGCGCCATGCGCGGGAGGTTTCGTTGGTCACGCCCAATCAGGCACGGGCCACGCCTTTTGCCGAGATGCTTGCATTGGTGCCGCCGGCGCAGCGGTCGCTCGTGCGCGAGGATGCATTGGAGCGGATTTTCCCCGACGCCGCCACCTGCACCTTGGGCGCGCTCGGCGATACGGTGGTGGTAACGGGCTCGATTTACCTGCTCGGCGAAGTACTGGAGCGCCTCCAACCTGCCGGTGGTGCGCGCGAGGACAAGCTGCAGGATTTTTGAGCGCACGATGGTGCGATTATTGGTTAAGGGTTAAAAGTTATGAGGGGAGAGCGCCTCAACGCAGACAGGGCGGTCGCTCGACGAAGTGCATCGATGCCTCATAACCCATAACCTGTAACCAATAACCGCGCGCGAAGCGCGCATTGCGCGCTTGTTTCCGACGGATTCCGCTGCAAGCGTGCGCGGCAACGGATGAACCCCGGCCACTCATTCAAGAAAGCCTTCAATGGCAAACGCGTGCTCATCACGGGTGGTCTGGGTTTCATCGGCTCGAATCTCGCGCGCCGTCTTGTGACGCTCGGGGCAAAAGTCACGCTGCTCGACAGCCTGATCCCGGAGTACGGCGGCAGCCGCCGCAATGTGCGCGGCTTGGAACGCAAGGTGAGCATCAATCTCTCGGACGTGCGCGACCGGCACAGCCTGCCGGAGTTTCTGCGCGGACAACATTTCCTGTTCAATCTGGCGGGCCAGACGAGCCATATGGACTCGATGACCGATCCCGAAACCGACCTGGAGATCAACTGTCGCGCGCAGCTCACGCTACTGGAGGCGTGCCGGAAGCATAATCCGGCGTTGCGCGTCGTGTTCGCCAGTACGCGGCAGATCTACGGCCGGCCGGACTACCTGCCGGTCGACGAGAAACACCCGCTGCGGCCGGTGGACGTCAACGGCATCAACAAGCTTGCCGGCGAGGAATATCACCTGCTGTACAGCGAGGTTCACGGCGTGCCCAGCACGGTGCTCCGCCTCACCAACACGATCGGCCCGCGGATGCGGGTGAAGGATGCGCGCCAGACTTTTGTCGGCGTATGGATCCGGCAGATTTTGGAAGGCAAGCCGATCGAGGTGTGGGGCGGCCAGCAATTGCGCGATTTCACCTACGTGGACGACGCGGTCGATGCTTTCTTGCTCGCGGCCGCGCATCCGTCGGCCGTCGGCCGGGTGTTTAATCTCGGCGGGGTGGGCAACATCAGCCTGCGCGACCTTGCGGCGCTCCTCGTCGAGGTGACGGGCACGGGCAGTTACCGCGTGAGACAGTTTCCCGCCGACCGGCGCAAGATCGACATTGGCGACTATTATTCGGACTGGAGCCTCATCGGGCGCGAACTCGGCTGGAGCCCGCGCACGACGATCCGCCAGGCTCTCGCCAAGACCGTGGCCTATTACCGCAAGGAACTGCCGCATTATCTCTGACCTTTTTTGTGCCCTCCTTGAGGCCGATAACATTCCTGCTCCCCTAGCTGTTTCTTTCCGTGCCCAACCGTAAAATACTCCCGGCTGATCCCAAGACCGGTTATCTCGCGGCCCAGACCGAGATTGACGAAGCCGTGCGCCGCGTGCTGCACAGCGGGCATTACATCCTCGGGCCGGAAGGCGATGCATTCGAGCAGGAGTTTTCCAAGTGGCTCGGCGTGGGCGGCACCGTCGGCGTGGCCAACGGCACCGATGCGCTCGAACTCGCTTTGCGCGCGCTGGGCATCGGTCCCGGGGACAAGGTCGTCACCGTGGCCAACACGGTGACCGCGACCGTTTCCGCGATTGCGGCCACGGGAGCCCGCGCGTGTTTCGTCGAGGTCGATCCGGCGACGATGCTCATGGATGTCGCGGCCTTGGAGCAATTGCTCACGACGTTGCGCGATCCCAAGATCAAGGCGGTGGTGCCCGTGCATCTCTACGGCCAGGCGGTGGACATGCCGCGCCTCATGGAGGTGGCAGCGAAGCACAACCTGGCCGTGCTCGAAGATTGCGCGCAGGCGCACGGCGCGGCGATCGACGGACGCAAGGCCGGCACGTGGGGCCGGTTGGCGGCGTTCAGTTTCTATCCGACGAAAAACCTCGGCGCGTTGGGCGACGGAGGAGCCGTGTGCGGCAGCGATCCCGTGCTGCTCGAGCAGGTCCGCCTGCTGCGGCAATATGGCTGGCGCAAGCGCTACGTGAGCGAGATGCCCGGGCGCAATAGCCGGCTCGACGAGATGCAGGCGGCGATCCTGCGCGTGCGACTCGGCCGGCTGGACGCCGAGAATGGTCGCCGGACGGCCCTTGCGGCCCGTTACCTGGCCGGCTTGAAAGGCGCGGCTCTGACGCTGCCGGTGACAGCTCCCGGGCGCACCCACTGCTGGCACCAGTTTGTGGTGCGGACACCGCGCCGGGACGATCTCCGAGCGCACCTGGAGAAGAAGGGGATTCTCTGCGGGATCCTTTACCCCGTGCCGATTCACCGTCAGCCCGCTTATCACGACGCCGCGTTGAGTTTCCCACACGCCGAACAGGCCTGCGCCGAGGTGCTGTCGCTGCCGTTGCATCCCGGCCTGAGCGATGACGACGTCGATCGGGTCGTGCGCGAAGTGAACGGGTTCTTTGCGGGGGCGTAACGTCAGGTTTCCAATCTTGGAGGGCCGAGCTCCCGCGAGGCTGTGGTACGACGCAAGCCGAAGCCTCGCGGGAGTTCGGCCCTCCGACGAAACCTATGCGCTCACGGCTTAAGCAGCTTCAGCCGGATGTTGCGGAACCAGACCGGTTGCGATTCCGCCTGAAGGGCAAGATGGCCCGAGCTGAGCTGCAGGGGCGCGCCGAGGGCGAGCAGCCGTTGGGCGTCGGGATCCCGCGGGTCCAGCTGGGGATGCTGGTAGCGCAGCACCTCGACGCCGTTGATCCGGTGGATCACTTCGTCATTGCCATGCACCTCGACCTCGACGGCGATCCATTCGTCCATGGGGGACAGCGAGCTGTGCGAAGCCTCGATGATGTGGTCGGTGGTGAGCTTGCCGTTGATTTCGAGATTGGTGCCGGGCGTGCAGGCGTTGCCGGTTTGCCGGCCGGCCTTGGAATCCACGCAAAGGAACTGAACCTCCATGCTGACGGGCCAAAGCTGGGGCACGGTCATGGTGAGCGGCGATTGCGAGTGAATCATCACGCCGCTGTTGCGTCCGGCCCACTCGGGAGCGTCGAGCATGGGCGTGCCGGTGAAGCGGTATTCCAGCCGGAGAATGTAGTGCGAATAGGGCAGGGCGCTGTAGAGGTGCGCAAACTGCTGGTCGAATTTGCCATATTTGTCGTAGGAGACCTTGATGACGCCATGTTCGACGCGGAAAGTATCGGCGAAGTTATCGCCCATCGGATGTTTGGCGACCTTGACGACCCATCCGTCGAGATCCTTGCCATTGAAGAGCGAAATCCAGCCGGTCTCGGCCGAGGCGTCGGCGGCGGGGAGCAACGCGGTCAGGGCGAGGACGGTCAGAATCGAGGCGACGGAACGGAGGGCTGCGAGGTGGGGTTTCATCGTGGAAGGTTGACCCGACAATGGGCGGAGCCGCGGCTTTGACAAGACATGGTCCGAAGGAGGGTATGTGATTAAAATGAGTGGAGCACCATCCTGACACAGGGCTGTCAGTGGGCCATGTTAGCATGGATCGACAACCCTCACCTTCTAAAAACATGAATACTCAGGAAATCGCCAATCGCTTGGTCACGCTCTGCCGGGAAGCCAAATGGGAAGCCGCCCAGACCGAATTGTTCGCGCAGGATGCCGTCAGCATCGAACCGATGGCGACGCCTGCGTTTGCCAAGGAGACGAAGGGATTGCCGGCCATCATTGAGAAAGGCCGGAAGTTCGACGCCATGATTGAAAAACTACACAAGCTCACCGTCTCGGATCCGTTGGTCGCGACGAATTCGTTCGCGTGCACGATGGCGATGGACGTGACCATGAAGGGCCAGCCCCGGATGCAGATGTCCGAACTGTGTCTGTATCACGTGAAGGATGGGAAAATTATTTCCGAGCAGTTTTATATGTGAGGTCGGGGCCATCCGCGCGCTGCCTGGCCCTGTCTCCTGTAGGTCGGGCTTTATGCCCGACACCCCGGGGACAATCCCAGACCCTCGATATCGCGTCCCTTCGCGGCCGACCGCGCCCCAGACCGTCGCCTTGTTTTCATACCGGTCATCCGTTTCACTTGCTTCGTTTTGATCAGCCCTATTCCCCGCCATGCC
>DATCRM010000244.1:0-3097 GCA_036568985.1 Lacunisphaera sp.
GGGCGAGGCGCACCGCGTGCTCAAGGAGCAGCCCGTGCAGGCCGTGCCACCGCCATTGCGCGACAAGGGCGGCCAGGCGAGCAAACGGGTGGGTCACGGCAAGGGTTACCTTTACGCTCACGATTTTCCCGAGAACATCAGCGGCCAGCAGCATCTGGAGAAATCGATTTCAATCTACACGCCCAAGACCGCTGGTTGGGAGGCGAAGATTGCGGAGCGCCTGGCGCGATGGAAGGAAATGCGGGCCAGGCGAGCCTAGCTCGCTTATTTCGCATACTTCGATATCCGCCCCACGCCCCGTCGCTTTGCGTCACCCCTCTTCATCCCGAACCATTCAATTAAACCACGAATGGACACGAAGGAACACGAATGAAACGGATGCCTCCATGGGGTTGGGAGCCCGTCAACGCACAGTGACATCTGCTCTCGGGTTTTGGATCGGGCCTGCTACCTCAGGAATTCGTGTCTCTTTGTGTCCATTCGTGGTTTCCTACTGCATCCGATCCGGCTTCATAGAGGGACTTGAGGCATCGCTGTGGGAAATTCCCTCTGGAGAGGGGTGACCCCAAGCGACGGTGGTGTGTTGTTTGCCATCAAAGCAGGGCGTGAGGCCCTTGCGTGAAGGGGATGCGAAATTGGCTGTTCCTCCGCCGCGCCGGGCAGCCCGGGCTTGCGCCGCTCCGGAGCGGGAGTATGTTGCGGGCATGAAATTCCCCGCCGTTCTGCTCAGCGCCATGATCGCAGTCGGAGCCTTGCAAGCCGAGACCAAGCCTGCGCTGAAGCCGACGGCACCGTCGCCGGCGTCCGGCAAGGCCGCCCCTGAGATCAAAAAAGAGGCGCCGCTGCCGAAAATCCCGGGAACCGAGATTGCCCGTCCCAACGGCACGTTTCTCGGGCTCGAGGTCGTTGGCGGCAATTTCAAGCTGACGTTCTACGATAAAAAGAAAAAGCCGATGGCGGTGGATGTCACGCGCGCCACGGCTCGCTGGCCCAATCCCCGCTCGCCCGGCGACAACCGCACGGTGTTGAACGGCAGCGGCACGGCCTTGGTCGGAGCGAAGCCGGTTGTGCCACCCTTCACATTCAATGTTTACCTCACGCTGTTGCAGGGCGAAGGCGACGAGGCGAAGGCGGTCGAGAATTACGTGGTGCAGTTCCGCGGCTGAACCAGCCGGGATTTGACAGCTGGCTGGGGCGGGGGGATGCTGCCGCCCTTCATCATGTCCAGCGCCGCCGCCTTCGATTCCGTCGACCTCGCGATCCAAACCATCGCCGCCGGCGGAGTCGTCCTCGTGACCGATGACGAGGGGCGCGAGAACGAAGGCGATCTTGTGATGGCGGCGGAAAAAGCCACCCCCGAGCTCGTCAACATGATGATTCGCCACGCCCGCGGATTGATCTGCGTGCCGATGACGGAACCGCAATTGAAGCGGCTCGGCATCAATCCCATGGTGCAGCAAAACCGCGAAGCGCACCGCACCGCCTTCACGGTTTCGGTGGACGCGGCCGAGGGCATCACGACCGGCATCAGCGCGTTTGACCGGGCCCGCACGATTCAGTTGCTGGCCAATCCCGCCACCCGTTCCGATGACCTGGTGCAGCCGGGGCATATTTTTCCTCTCTGCGCCAGGCCCGGCGGGGTGCTGGAGCGTGCGGGCCACACGGAGGCGGCCGTGGATTTGGCAGCGCTGGCCGGGCTCCGCCCGGTGAGCGTGATCTGTGAAGTGCTCAACGAGGACGGCACCATGGCGCGCGTGCCCGAGCTGATGGCTTTCAAACGGCAGCACAACCTGCCGATCATTTCCATCTCCGCGCTGATCGAATACCGGCACCAACGCGAGCAGCTGGTCGAGCGCGTGGCGCAGCGGCCGTTCTCGTCAGAATATGGCGATTTCACCTTGCACGTCTTCCGCAGCAAGGTGGACGGGCGTCACCACCTGGCTTTTACGATGGGCAATCTGGATGGGTCGCCAACGCTGGTGCGCGTGCACACCGAGAACCTGTTGAGCGATGTTTTTCACGGGAAGGGCCTTGGCAGCCACCGATCGCTGCTCGCTTCGTTGGAACGCGTAGCGCAGGCCGGCCACGGGGCGATCGTGTATATGGAACAGACCGGACGGATGCAGGAGACCCTGCTTAGCCCGGACAAGCCGGCCTCCCAGCCGAACCTGCGCGATTACGGCATTGGCGCGCAGATTCTGACCGCGCTCGGCCTGCGGAAGATCCGCCTGCTGCAGCACGCCCCGCGCCGGGTTGTTGGGCTCGAGGGTTACGGTTTAGAGATCGTCGAGCAGGTCCCGGTGTGACCCGATTTCTGGTTGCGCAAACGCGTCAACCCTCCGCCAATAGACCCTCCATGAGTCTGAATTCACCCACAGCCCTGCGCCTGGATGGTGCGAAGTACCGTTTTGCGGTCGCGGCAGCGCGCTTCAACAGCGAGTTGGTCGATGGATTGCTCGGCCGGCTGGTGGCCCGCCTGCAGGATGCCGGAGTGAAGCCGGGCCGCATCGAGGTCGTTCGCGTGCCGGGTTCGCACGAGGTCCCGTGGGCCGCGGGCCGGTTGGCCGCCTCGCATCGCTTTGACGGCATTGTGGCGCTCGGCGTTCTGATCGGCGGTGATACTAATCACCACGAGATGGTCGGGCAAAGCGTGTCGCACGCCCTGCAGCGGGTGGCACTCGACTCGGGGGTGCCGGTGATTAATGGCGTGATCGTGACCGACACCCTGGTGCAGGCGCGCGTGCGCTGCACCGGCCGGATCAACCGCGGGCTCGAGTTTGCCAACGCGGCGCTTGAGATGGCCGCGCTGAAACGCATCATCGGGGGCCAGTCATGAGCAGCCAATTCACCCAACGGCGGGAATGCCGGGCGGCGGCGTTCCAATATCTTTACGCGTGGAGCGTCAACCAGCCGGCCAACTTGGCCGGCGACCTCCAGCTTTTCTTTGAGCACCTCGAGAAACCGCGCGATTACTATGCTTTCGCCGAGGAGCTGATCCATGGCGCCATCGAGCACGCCGGCGAGATCGATGCGCACATCAAGGGCCTCGCGCACAACTGGGAGTTCGACCGTGTGGCCAAGATCGACCTGGCGATCC
>DATCRM010000245.1:0-2475 GCA_036568985.1 Lacunisphaera sp.
GGTGGGCGGGATCGGCGATGCTGAGCGGCTCGTTGAGGACATACTCCAGCCGCTCGAGGGAGGCGCCGCCGCGGTTGATCTCGGTGTTGAGATAGCCCAATTTCTTGATCGGCTCGTAGCAGAGATAGAGCGCCATGATGATGGCAAAGAAAGTGTCCCACTTGACCCCGGCATGATAAGCGAAGAGCAGTGTGGCGGCGATGCCCAGGCCCGAGAGAACTTCGATGATTGGGGTAAGGGCCTTGGAATACTTAACGGTTTTCATTTGGGCCGTGACAAGCGCATTGGTGGACCGGCCGAAGCGTTCGATTTCGCGTTGTTCCAGGCCGAAGGCGCGGACTTCCCGGGCGGCCGAGAAGTTCTCAACAAAATGGGCCGAGATGTCGCCAATCTGATCCTGCACCTTCAGGGCGCGTTTCACCATTTTCTTGCCGATATAGTGTACAGGCAGGACCGTAACGGGAACCACCGCCAGGCAGACGAGCACGAGCAGGGCGCCATCGGTTACGAAGGCTTGGGCGATGAGGAATCCCAAGGCGCCGATCAACTGCATGGGCTGTTTCACGCCATCATCAGCCAGCAGGGAAAGGGTGAATTGAAGCTGGGCCGTGTCGGAGGTGCCGCGGGCAACGAGGTCGCCGCTGGATTTGCGCTGGAGGAAGGAAAGCGGCAGGAGCTGCAGCTTACGGAAGTAATCAAGCCGGATGCCTTCGAGGATGCGCTGGCCGGTCAACTGGACGTAGTAGCTGTTGAGGTA
Organism: Lacunisphaera sp.; assembly: GCA_036568985.1. Classification (GTDB taxonomy): domain Bacteria; phylum Verrucomicrobiota; class Verrucomicrobiia; order Opitutales; family Opitutaceae; genus Lacunisphaera. Next base: position 758 of record DATCRM010000245.1, read on the forward strand.
GCCGCTGACCGCGCGCAGCAGGAAGATCATCGGGACGCAGCCGGCAATGAGGAGAATAGTGGTGTAGGGCAGCGGAAAGGAATCCCGGTCAAAGATAGGCGGAAAGGCATACTTGACCATCACTGGAAACCCTATGCCGCTCGAAAGGCCGAAGATCAGCCCGAAGAAGATCGCTGCAAAAAGAGTCCCGCGGTTGGACTTCAGGTAGCGCAGGTAGGGGATGAAGCGGCGGAGCATGGGAACGTTGGTTCCAGAGAACAGGGGACGGTGGATGGTGGCCAGACGGAAAGTTGCGCGGGACCGAGGACCGAGCTCCCGCCGGGCCGCGGCTCAGCAGGAGCTGAGCCCTCCAGAAAACCTCAATCCTTCGCCGCCCGGACGTCCAAGGCGTCGCGCAGGCCATCGCCGAGGAAATTCAGTGAGAAAAGCGTAAGCGAGAACAGTGCGCCGGGGAAAACCAGCAGCCACCAGTATTCCTCCATTTTCTCGGCACCGTCCTTGATCAAGGTGCCCCACGAACTCATCGGCGGCTGGACGCCGAGGCCGAGAAAGCTGAGGAAGGCCTCCAGCAGCATGACGGCGGGAATGGTGAGGGTGGCGTAGACGATGATCGGGCCGACGGCATTGGGCAGGAGATGACGGAAAATAATGCGGCGGTTGCCGTAGCCGAGCGAACGGGCGGCCTCGATGAATTCCATTTTCTTCAGCGACATGATCTGGCCGCGGACGATTCGCGCCATCGTCAGCCATTCCACCGCGCCGATGGCGACGAAGAGCAGCACGATGTTTCGGCCGAGGAAAACCATCAGCAGAATGACGAAGATCGTGAAAGGCAGGGCGTAGATGATATCCACAAGGCGCATCATGACGGCGTCGGTCCGCCCGCCGACCCAGCCGGCGACGGCACCGTAAACCACACCGATAGTCAGGGCGACAAACGTTGCGCAGAGCCCGACGCCGAGCGAGATGCGTCCGCCGTAAAGCACCCGCACAAGCAGGTCGCGCCCCAGCTGGTCGGTACCGAGCCAGTGCTTTGTCCCGGGCGGGGCGAAGGCGTTGTCGAGATCCTGATCCGCATAGCCATGGGCGCTGAGCCAGGGGCCGACGATACAGGCGGCAGCGAGGATGGTTAACATGATCCCGCCTGCCACGGCCAGCCGGTTGCGACGCAGCCGCAGCCAGGCGTCGTGCCAAGGCGACGAGCCGGATTCGGCGGCGGAGGAACTGACCGGATTTTCAACCACGGACGATACGGATGGGCATGGATAGGTAAGGCAGGGAAACCACTAATGGCCACTAATGGCCACTAATGACTGACGGTGTGTCAGGTCGGAGATATTAGTGAGCATTAGTGTGGATTAGTGGTTAAAATCTCACTCGAACTTCAGGCGCGGGTTGAGCCACACCTGCACGACGTCCACCACCAGGTTGCAGACGACGATCAGGCTCGCATAGAGGATCACCGTGCCGAGAACGAGGGTGTAGTCGCGGTTGAAGGCGCTGTTCACGAATTCGCGACCGAGGCCGGGAATCTGGAAAATTGTCTCGATGACGAACGAACCGGTGAGGATGCCCGCGATGCCCGGCCCGAGGAAGGCGACCACGGGCAGCAGCCCACCACGCAGGGCGTGGCGCAGGACGATGCGCGCCTCCGAGGCGCCCTTCGCGCGGGCGGTGCGGATGAAATCCTGGTTGAGGACTTCGAGCATCCCGCCGCG